>JAYTTN010000076.1:0-9609 GCA_043745295.1 Fimbriiglobus sp.
AGTCGTCGTCGCCGCGACCGCCGGGAGCGGGCGTGGGTGCGATCCGACCGCTATCATGAACCTCTGGTACCGTACCGTCGGGAGAATGATTTCATGTCCAAGCTCGCGGGCCAAGTGGCCGTCATCACCGGCGGCGGATCGGGGGTCGGGAAGGCGACGGCGGCGCTATTCCTGCGGGAAGGGGCGACCGTCGTCATCGCCGGGCGCGACGCGGCGAAGCTGGCCGCCGCGGCCGCCGAACTCGGCCACCCCGGCCGCGTGCTGGCGGTGCCCACCGATGTCACCGTGAACGAGCAGTGCGTGGCGCTCGTCGCCGCCGCCACCGCCAAGTTCGGGCGGGTGGACATCCTCGTCAACAACGCCGGCACGAACATCAAGGATCGCACGTTCCGCGAGTTGACCCCGGAGGCGTGGGACAAGATGATCGCGGCGAACCTGGACGGCGCGTTCTACTGCATGAAGGCCGTGCTGCCGCAGATGTTCGACCGCAAGGACGGGCTGATCGTGAACGTGGTGAGCGTGGCCGGCAAGCGGGCCAACCCGCTCGGCGGCGCGGCCTACGTCGCGGCCAAGTTCGGCATGGGCGCGCTCGGGTTGGTGCTGGGCAACGAGGAGAAGGACAGCGGCGTGCGGGTGAGCAACATCTACCCCGGCGAGATCGACACGCCCATCCTGGCCGCCCGCCCGAAGCCGCTGACGGACGAACAGCGGGCGGTCATCCTCCAGGCCGACGACGTGGCCGAAGCGATCCTGTTCGTCAGCACTTTGCCCGCCCGCGCGAGCGTCCCGGAGTTGGTCCTCAAGCCGACGGCGGCGACGTACTGGTGACGGAGTGTCGATTTTCCCTGCACCGGTTGTGCGGGCACGGCCGATAGGCAGGATGGCGCGGGCGGCGCGGACGGGGCGGTCCGCGCGGGCTGGTCGTGCCGCGGGGGCGACACGATGTCCGCGAAATGGTTCGTCTGGGGCGCGCTGCTCGGGTGCGTCGTCGCCGTCGGGTGTTCCGGCCGGAGCAAGCGGGACGTGCCGCTGCCGCCGGGGGTCGAGCCGAGCGACCTGTTCAACGTCGTGCCCGCCGCACCCGTCGCGGTCGTGGACGCGCGGCCGTTCTACCTGCCCGACGACGCGACCGTGTCCGCCGGAGTCGCGGACCCGAAGCGGGTCAACCAGCGACGGGCCGGTGAGAAGGTGCCGAGCAGCGAGTTCAACGTGAAGCAGTACCGCGCCGCCGAGAGGACGCAACTGCGGCAGAAGTCGGAGGTCGAGAACGACAGGGAGCGAAAGGAGAAGTTGAAGGAGATCGAGAACAAGAAGTCGGAGGTCGATACGAGGCTGAAGCGGCACGAGTTCGCGGATCAACTCGGCGGCTTGCTGTTGGGCGTCGCGGATCGCCTCCTGCCCGGTGCCAAGGACAACGCCCCGGCCACGTCCGCGGTCGAGTCGTGGCTGAAGGACGGCGGCCTCGACGTGCCGCTCAAGGGCACGTTCGGCGCGGCGGAACTGGCCGCGAACCGGGCGGAAGCCAAGCGGCTGGAGGCCGCGCGGAAGGCGGTGGCGGACGCGCCGCCGCCGGACGTGAAGCCCGGGGCGAAGTACGACTTCCTGGTGCTGTCCGGCGGCGGGTCGCAGGCGCTGTACCTGTACGGCGTGGTGTGCGGGTGGGCCGACGCCAACACCATGCCGGACTTCCGGGTGATCACGGGGGTGAGCGGCGGGTCGCTGGCGGCGGCGTTGCTGTTCGCCGGCAAGGGGTACCTGACGGACCTCCGCCGCATCTTCCTCTCGCTCGACCAGAAGCGGCCGCTGCACGGCGACGCCTGGGACGCCAAGCGATTCCCGCACCCGCTCGGCCTCGGCACCGACTCCGTGGCGACGAGCGCGAAGATCCGCAAGCTGGCCCGCCAGGTGCTCGGCGACCCCGACTACTTCGGCAAGGTGGCCGCCGAACACGCCAAGGGGCGGCGGCTGTACGTCGGCACGACGAACATGGACACCCAGCGGTTCGTCGTGTGGGACATGGGGGCCATCGCGGCCGAGGGGACCGCCGAGTCGCGGCAGTTGTACGAGGACGTGCTCGTCGCGTCGGCCGCCATCCCGCCGCTGCTGGAGCCGTCCCGCATCGTCGTGACCATCGACGGCCGGCGGTACGAGGAGATGCATTCGGACGGCGGCACCGCCCGCAACCTGTTCTTCTACCCGCCGAGCGACTGGCCCGGCGACGAGGAGGACAAGAAGACCGGCTACCGCCTGCTGGCCGGTGCCCGCGTCCACGTCGTGCTGGGCGGGAAAGTGTACGACGACCCGTCGGGCACGCCGCCCAAACTGCTCGGCGTCGGCCTGCGAGGGCTGTCCACGGCGCTCGCATCGCTCCAGCGGGCGGAACTGGCGCGCATCTACTCGCACTGCATGGACCGGGACATGACCATCCGGCTGGCGGCCATCCCGTCGGATTATCCGCTGGACTTCCCCGTCTACAAGTTCGACCCGGCGAACTCGGCCAAGCTGTTCTGCGAGGGGTACGCCGGCGCGCAAGACGGGCGGGCGTGGGACGACCAACCGCCGGAACGGGCAGTGAGCGAAGAGCGAGCACGCCGCGGGAGTACACTCACCTCGACGCCGGCCACCGAGAACGGGCCCCTGTTCCCCGTCCGCCCGCCGGCCCTCCGCGGTCAGGTCCGCGTCGGCGGACGGTGACGACGCGCCGTCGCCCCGCGCCGGCTGCCGGCGCGGGCCGTCCGCCCCGCCTCGTCACTTCCCGGCGGTCGCCTTGAAGCGGTAGATGCCCTTGCCGCTGGCGGAGTACGTCATCATGTACACCTCGCCGGCCTCGTCCTCGCCGAACGACATGATCGGCAGGTTGCCGCTCTTGATCGGCCGGTTGGCCGTCACCCGCTTGGCCTTCTCGTCGTACTTCAGCCCCCACACCTTGCCGCTGACGTAGTCGGCGTACAGGTAGTGGCCCTCGAGTGCCGGAACGGCCGTGCCCCGGTAGACGTGCCCGCCGGTGATCGACTTGCCCACGTCGTGGTTGTACTCCCAGACGGGGTCGGTGAACTCCGCCTTCGGGCCGCTGCCGTCCTTGCCGAACAGGTGGAACCCCTCCCGCCGCCGCCAGCCGTAGTTCGCCCCCTTCTCCAGCAGGTCGATCTCCTCGAACAGGTTCTGCCCCACGTCGCCGAACCACCCCTGGCCGGTCGTGCGGTCGAAGCTCAGCCGCCACGGGTTCCGCACGCCGAGCGCGAACACCTCCGGGCGGAACTCCTTCTTGCCGACGAACGGGTTGTCCGTCGGGATGGCGTAGGCGGTAGACTCGCCCTTCCGGTCCACGTCCAGCCGTAGGATTTTGCCGAGCAGGGTGTCGGCCTTCTGGCCGTGGTCGTCGGGGTCGTTGAACGCGCCGCCGTCGCCCAGCACCACGTACAGGTAGCCGTCCGGCCCGAACGCCACCGTGCCGCCGTCGTGGTTCCAGTACTTGTGGCTGACGCGGAGCAGCTCCTCCTCGCTCGCCGGGTCGGCCTTCGTCGGGTCCGTCTTGCTCACCTTGAACCGGCTGACCACGTTCTCCAACTTCTTCGTCTTGTCCGTGTAGAAGACGTAGAACTCGCCGTTCGTCTTGAACTTCGGGTGGAAGGCGAGGCCGAGCAGCCCCTGCTCGTTTTCGTTGTCCTTGTACAGCACCTTCTTCTGGATGTCGAGGAACACGGCCGTGGCCTTGGCCCCTTTCTCGATGGCGTGGATGACGCCATGCTGGGTGGCGACGAACGCGCGGCCGGAGCCGTCGTTCGCGTGCGTCAGCACGAGCGGGCGGAGCGGGTTCACCTGGCCGCTGTCCGCGCCGGAGTCCCACCCGGTCCATTTCAGGCCGGCGAACGCCACTTCGGTCTCGACCGCCAGCGGCGTCTCGTCCACCTCCCAGCCGGGGATTTGCGCGGGAACCGAAAACAGCACGGGCTTGCTGGTGAGTAGCAGTTGCCGAGTGATCGGGTGGAACGCAAGGCCGCTCACGCCTTTCAGCCCGCCGAGAACCTTCACCGGTTTCTCGTTCGGTTTGGGGATGCCGTACAGCGCGTCGGCGGTCAGCACGAACAGCCGGCCGTGTTGGTCGAAGGTGACATCCCGGCCGCCCGTGAACGCCGTGCCCATCGGCTCCGATTTGCCGTCGGTCACGTTCACCCGCGTGAACGCCCCGTGGCTTTCGAGTGCCAGGACGTGATTCATCCCGTCCGACACCAGCGCGTACTCCCCGTGATCGCCGGTGGGCAACTCGGCCACCTTCTTGATGTCGCCGCGCTCCGGCTGTTTGCCCTTCGCCGCCTTGACGCCGATCTGGTACAGGGCGTTGCTCTTCCCGCCGTTCGCCTGCGCGACGTACAGCGTTCCCCGTTCGTCCACGGTAATACCGGCCAACTCCGCCAGCCCGTCCGGGAAGTCCTTCGCCGCCGCCCACACGTCCGCTTTGCCCGTCGCCAGGTTGACGCGGTGGACGCCCGCCCCGTTCAGAGCGAACAGCGACTGCTGGAACGGCACCAGCCCGTTGACCTTTTCCAGGTCCGCGAACTTGACCGCCTTGCCGTCCTTCACTTCCATCACGCCGTCGGCCGTTCCCACGAACGTGCGGCCGGCCGGGGTGACGCACACGGCGGTCGGGAGTTTCAGGCCGTCTACGATCACCGTCGGCTCGGCGGCGCGGGTTGCGGCCGGCAGGAGCAGGGCGAACAGGCAGGCGAGTCGGGTCACGGGTAGGTAATCCTGCGGACTGAGGAGAGGGGCGCAACGCGCTCAGGCAGTGTAGCGGAAGTGCCGGCCACCGCGAACGGGTGATGCGGCGAGCCGGAAACGCCGCCGACCGGCTGGAGAAGGCCGGCAAGGCGGGCAAAGCCGTCATCACGGCGGTGGCGCGGAAGCGGGTGGTGATCGCCAACGCCGTCCTCCGAACGAATCGCCCGTGGCAGCCACAAGTGACTTGACACCGATCACCGTCACTCCCCTCGACGAGGGGAGGTGGGTGGGTCTCTCCGTCCAGCCGCCTCAAGCGTTCGCCTCGAACGGATCACCACAGACCGTTCGCCGTTGTAAGAGGCCGGGCGAGGGTGTGATACCGAATCCGACTGAAGAGTGGCCGTCGGTGTCTTGTTAGCCCGCCGCGCCAGCAGGGGACCAATCACTTCGGCGGTTGGCCCCTTGCTCGCGCGGCGGGCTAACAAGATGGGCCTCCCAACGGTCACGGATCAATCGGCTTCGGTGTGACTTGTATCGGGGGCCGCAGGTCACACCCGGAGTTTCCCCTCGATGGAGTCGTCCATCGTCTTCCCGACGGCCGCGCCGACCAGCATCTTGACGCCGGCCACGAACCCGCCGTGCGTGGTGTCCCAGTAGTAGCCGTCGGTCGGGGTGACTCGGATGACGGTGATGCGGGGGTCGTCGATGCCGCCGGCGAACCACGTTTTCAGCACCGGCTCCCACAACTCCGCGATCTTCGCCCGGTCGGCGGAGACGGTCGCGCGGCCGTTCAGCAGGAGGAAGTCGGAGTGCGGCGACCCCTGGAAGTACAGCCGCACGGACGGGTCGCGGGTCAGCTCCTGATTCTGGTGGCTGTCGCTCGCGCTCAGGAACCAGAGGTTCCCCTGGTCGTCCACCGTGCGGACGTTCATCGGGCGGACGCCGGCCGCCGCGCCCGCCGGGACGACCGTGCAGAAGAAGCAAGTTTTGGCGATCCCGACGAGTTCCTTGATCTTGGAGACCGCCTCCGGCCCCTGGAGGTCGTCGCGATGCTCGCCCGACTGGCTCTGGTTGATCGAGTCCATGGCCCTGCCCTCGGAAGTCGCGGTTCGGATCACCCTCCGGTCTGCAACTCCCGCGCCGCCAGGGACGGTATTCGACCGGTGTCACTTGTCCGACACGGGTTTCACCGCCTCGAACCCGTTCGCGCCGATGACGTTGAACCCGTTGTCCTTGTTGTCCTGGGTGAACCCGTCGTAGGCGTTCTTCGCCAGGTAAACGCGGACGGTGTCGCCGGCGGCGGGCCGTCCGCTGTGGCCGACGGTGTTCGGGGGCATCTGGCCGATCCCGACCCAGGTCCGTTGCCAATACCGGGCGTACACCAATTCGTCCTTCTTGACGCCGTCCCCCTTCGCGCACTCGTCGACGCGGACCTCGGCGACGTACCGGGTGTACTTCCAGTCGCCCTCCGTCGCGGTGCGGGAGTACACGGCGAGCACCTTGCCGGTGACGACGTGCGTGGCCGTCTTCAGCAACTCTTCCGGCGACAGCGGCACCTTCTCGGCCCGCACGGGGGCGACCAGGGCGACGACGGCGACGGCGGCGAACAGGCGGCGTGACATGGGAAGTCTCCGGTGGTGGCGTTCACTTCTCGGCGAAGAACTGCATCAGGCCCATGCACTCCGGGCGCGGGGCGGCGGTGGGGGTGCCGGACCACGACCGCACGCCGACGCCGGGCACGACGCGGCTGACGTTCATCGCCCAGGTGGTGTGGTGCGTCAGCGGCGCGCCGGTCAGTTCGCTGCGAGGGATGGCGATCTCGGCCGTCCACCCGGTCGGCGTCGGTTCCACGACGGCGAAGTACTTCGGGTTCCAACTGCGGTCGCCCCAGCAGTCCTCGGCCACGCACCCGCGCTGGTCGATCTGGAAGCGGTAGTACGTCTGGTAGTCGCGATCCAGGTCGAACAGCAGGTCCACCCGGTCGAACCCGCGGAGGTCGTCGTCCCGTCCGCGCGCCGCGGCCTTCGGCTGCTGCTTGCCCTCCGGGTGGCGGCATTCCACCGCCACATAGACGAACTCGTCGTCGAACGCGAAGTACGCCTTGGTGCCGTACTCCGCCAGGCCCGCGCCGGACACGTTCTTCAGTTCCAGCGGCTTGAACGCCTTCCAGCATTCGTCGTCCAGCTTGCCGTCGAGGAACGGCTTGACCGCCGCCTTCGGGCACAGGGCGAACGGCTTCGGCGGCACCGCGATGGCCTGCCTGTTCGCCAGCCACATCTCGGCCGCCAGGCAGTCCCGCCAGTGGTCCTCGCCCGGCTTGCGGTCGGCCGCGCCGGGGGTGGTGCGGAAGTAGTCGCCGAGCTGCTTGGCGGCGTCCCCGGTCCGGCCCATCTGCCGGCGGCTGGCGTGCGCGCAGAGGATCGTCGCCGGGTCGCGGGAGTAGACCGGCCCGAAGCCGGCCAGTTTGCTCTCCAGGTCCACGCACGCCTTGCCCCAAATCTGCACGCCTTCGCCGTCGGTCAGGCGGATCTCCTTCGAGGTCACGACCGGCTGCTGGTTCGACGCCTGCTTCATCCCGGTCGGCGCGAACGCCACGTCGGTGACGATCAGCTTGTTCAGCAGTTCGGCCCGCCGCCGCGCCTCGCCGCTGGCGTAGTACCGGGACAGCCACCGCACCGCCTCCACCGTCTCCGGGTACGCCGAATACTTCTGGAGCGCGAGCAGGTTCAACTCCCGCGCGGCCACCCACTTGCCCTCGGCGGCGAGCTGGCGGGCGAGGCCGATGACCGTCTTCGCGGCCACGTCGTCCGGCAGCCGCTTGAGGTCGGTGCCGATGCGGGCGAGGGCCTTGTCCGCCCCGCCGGTGCTTTCCGCCGCGGCAACGAGTTGTTCCAGTTGCTGCCGCTTCTTCGTCAACTGCTCGCGGTCGGCGATGAGCGGGTCGAGGAGGCCGTCGAACACCGGCAGCTTCCGCCGCGACGGGCCGCCGGCGGTCAGGTCGGTGCCGTCCATCAGGGCGGTGTGCGCCTTGGCGTCCGGGATGTAACTGGTGACGGCGGCGAAGCACCGCCGCGCCGGGGGCAGCGTGTCGAGCAGGGCGCAGGCGGGTTCGGCGAACCCGGCCGGCGAGTCGAGCAACTGCTTGGCGAACGCCGTCTGGTCGTACTGAACGTGGCAGTCCTTGCCGGACTCCGGCCCGCCGGTGTACAGCTTCTTCGCCTTGTGCGGCTTCAGGTGCAGCGCGGTCAGTTGGTCGGGGAACGCCTTCTCGTCGCCGGACAGCTTGAACGCCTTCTGCGCGGCGACGATGACGAGGGAGGCGTCCGGCCCGCCGCCGACCACCGAATCCGCGACCACCACGTCCGGTTGCCACATGCGGATGGCCAGCACCAGTTCGGCGACGAGTTTGTCCTCGGCGGCGGGGCCGTGCTGCTTCACCCAGGCGGCGAACAGCGCGTCCGACTTGCCGTCGCTCAGGTGGCCGGGGATGGGGAACTGCCAGCAGGCGTCGGCGGCCAGGCCGCTGGCCTCGCGCACGGCGGCGTGCAGGCGGTGCGGGTCGGTCGCCCGCTTCGGGTCGGCGGTGAGCGAGTCGGCGCAGGTCACGGTCATCGCCGCGACGAGGTGGCCGTCCCGCCCGCCGAGCAGCGCGACCGTTTCCAGCGGCACCGTCTTCGCCGCGCCGTGCGCGAACAGCGCCGCCGCCTTCATGCCGCCGCACCGCTGCACCGCCCACGTCGTGCCGCCGTCGGCCGATTTCAGCACCGCGCCCAGGTCGCCCACGGCCCAGACTTCCTTCTCGCTGATCGCGCACAGGGCGTTGATCGGCGTGTGCCAGCCGGTGGCGACGGTCTCCCACGTCTTGCCGAAATCGGCCGAGCGGAGCACTACCGACCCCGGCCGGCCCGCCGCCCACACCGATTGCCCGAACGACGCGATGCAGCGGAAGTTCATTCCCTCGGCGACCGCTGCCGGTAGTTTCGTGTCGGCGACCCCCCACTTCGTCCCGCCGGTCGCGGTCGTCAGCACCAGCCCGCCGTCGCCCACGGCCACGCCCGCCGCTCCGCTCATCGCGATGCCGCGAATGCTCCGGGTGCCGAGCGAGTCGATCTCGGCCGGCTTCAGCTTGCCGTCGGTGAAGGTGGCCAGCCGGCCCCACGCCCCGCCGACGACGCCGATCTTGTCCGAGGAGAACGCCGCACCCTGCCACGACGGAGCGCGACCGCCGTTCGCCGCGACCCAGGTTTTGCCCGCATCGGCGGTGGTGAACACGCCCGCCGGCGACCCGGCCGAACCGTCTCCGCACACGACCGCCGTCTTCTCGTCGAACGCGCGGACGGCGTTCAAGCCGGGCAGCACGCCGCTGGTCAGCTCGGTCCAAGTCAGTCCGCCGTCGGCGGTCGTGAGGATGACGCCGGACGATCCCGCGTCGGCGGGCAGTTCGGTGCGGCCGACCACCCAGCCGGTGTACGGCGTGAGGAAGCAGACCCCTTTCAGGCAGGCCCGCGAGCCGGTCGTCTGCCGCTCCCAGGTCTTGCCGCCGTCGATGGTGTGCCACACACCGCCCTGATCGCCGACGGCCCAGCCCTCGTTCTTGTCCACGAACTGGACGGCGTGCAGGGAGGCGTCATCGAAATGGGGCGGCAGCGGGTTGGCGGCGGCGATTGCGGAACCGGCCAGGACGAGGAGCGAAGCGACGAGCGACCGCATGAGGGGGGTTCCTCCCGGAATCGACGACGGTCCCGGACTCCGAGCCGGGGCCCACGTTAGCCGTCGCGGATACCCCCACCCCCCGCCGCTTTCCAGCCCAACCGGAAATGCGAAATGGGTGGCGGAACTGGAGTGGCTCCTGAAGTCGCCGCAAAGACCCTCTTCGCGGCGACTTCAGGA
>JAYTTN010000077.1:0-2586 GCA_043745295.1 Fimbriiglobus sp.
GCGAACGGCGCGGCGTCAGCCCGCCGGTGGTTGTCCGTGTAAACCACCGGCGGGCTGACGCCGCGCCGTTCGCCGGGATGGCTACTTCACCTGACCGCCGGGCAGCTTGCCGAAGTTGTCGAACAGCCGGACCAGCGACTCCATCAGCTTCTTGAAGTCGCCCTCGTGCAGGCTCTCGTTCGGGGCGTGCGCGTTGCTGGCCGGGTCTTCGATGCCCAGCAGCAGCGCCGGCGCGCCGCCGAACAGTTCCGCCAGCGGGCCGACGAAGCCGATGCTGCCGCCGCAGCCGATGGCCACCGGGTCGCGGTCGAACCCCGTCCGCAGTGCCGCCAGGGCCGACTCGAACGCCGGCCCGTTCGGGTCGGTCATCCACCAACTGGCCCCGGCCCCGTGCTGCGTCACCTTCACGTCCACCCCCCACGGGGCATCGGCTTCCAGGTACGCCTTCAGTTGCTGCACCACGTCCGCCACCTTCTGGTCCGGCACCATGCGACAGCTCACGACGGCCGACGCCTTCGGCAGCACCTGGTTACTCGCGCCCTTGATGCTGCTGGCTTCCTGCGCGATGACCGTCACCGCCGGCCTCCGCCAGGTGGTCTCGTACACGGTCATGCCGGTTTCGGTGGCCAGCCGTGCGCCGGGGAGGACGCCGACTTCGTGCCGCAGTTTGGTCTCGTCCCACGGCAGTTTGCGGAACGTCGCCCGCTCCTTGTCGGTCAGCACGCGGACGCTGTCGTAGAAGCCGGGCACCGGGATCGGCCCGTTCTCCCAGTACAGTTTCGCCAGCACCTTGTTCAGCGCCAGCGCGGCGTCCGGCAGCGCGCCGCCGGCCATGCCGCTGTGGACCGGCATCTTCGCCGAAGTCACTTCCACCAGCACCGACACCACGCCGCGGAGCGAATAGGTGATGCTCGGCAGGCCGACCTCGATGTTCTCGGTGTCGAGCACGACGATGACGTCCGACTTCAGTTTGTCCTTGAACTTCTCGAAGAACGTGAGCAGATTCTTGGAGCCGATCTCCTCCTCGCCTTCGACCACCATCTTCACGTTCACCGGCAGCGTGTTGCTCGTCTTGCGGTACGCGGCGACGGCCCCGAGGAAGGCGCTGATGGCGGCCTTGTCGTCGGCCGACCCGCGGGCGAACAGCCGGCCGTCGCGGCGAGTCAGCTTCCACGGGTCCGACTTCCACTGCTCGATGAAGTTGACCGGCTGCACGTCGTGGTGGGCGTACAGGAAGACCGTCGGCTTGTCCGGCCCGGCCTCCAGCCACTCGCCGTAGACGTAGGGCAGCGAGTTGCCGACCTTCAGCACCTCGACGTTCATCAGCCCGGCGTCCCGCATCTGGTCGGCGGTGAGGGCGGCCGTGCGGCCGATCTCCGGGTCGTGTTCGCCGTCGGTGCTGATGCTCGGGATGGCGACCAAATCCGCCAGCCCGCGGACGATGTCTTCGTGGTGTTTCTGGAGCCAGTCGATGGCGGCGAGCATCATGGCGTCTCCGGGGGGTGTTCTGGTATTCTAGCGCCGGAGCCGGGAGTGGGAACCCAAAGGGGCGAAGACCTCACCCCCGTGCCTCCCTGTCACGGGGCGGACTATTCGCGGGCGTCGAAGTCGGCTTCGGTGACGGGGGGATCACGTCCGGCCACGGCTCGGGGACAACTTCTTCCCGGACGGGCCAGCCAGTGCGAATCCGAGACTGCGCGGAAATCTTCCAACAAAATGACCGCGGCCTATTTACAAAGCGCGGATGGCTGCCTACTATACGCTTGTCAATTCTGGTTCGGTGTGGCTCCGGGGGACTTTCTCCGTGATGACGCGAACCGCAATCCCGCGATGGCTCGTGATCGGCCTGATGGCCGTCGCCGTGGTCGTTTCCGGTGTGGCAGCCTATTCCCTCGGCGGGTTGTTCGCCGACAAGGTCGCGCCCGCGCCGGTCGAACTTCAGTCAACCGTCGGTGGCCTGTACGTCGAACCAAAGACACTTGCGTTGGGCGAGGTCCAGGAGACGGCATCGCATCCGCTCCAGTTGGGGATTCAGAACACGACCTCGCAGCCCAAGAAGATCATCGACATCCAAGGCTCCTGCGGTTGCACCGTGGTCGAACCGCGTGAGTTGACAATCCCTCCGGGTGGGACGGGCACCGTTTCCGTCGTCATCGACCTGACCAAGCGGGCCGCAGTTCATTCCGGTGTGTCCCGTCGCCAGTTCTCGTTGCGTATCGACCCCGTATTCGCGGGCGACTTCGCCCCGACTCCGGGCTGGCTCGTCACGGCGGAAGTTCTGAGCCAAGTCACGGTCGATGTGACAGAAGTGGGGTTCGCGGAAAGCTGTGTCCACCAAGCGGAGCCGGCTTCGCGTCGCGTTCGGGTGGCGACCCACACGCCGCTTCGCAAGTTGGACGTTGAGGTACTGCCCGCGTCCACCGGGACGGCCTCACTCGTGCCGACCGGTCCCGAGCAGTATTCCTTGGTAATCTCCCCCAGCCCCGCTCTGCCAGTCGGACCGTTTCGATTCACCGTCTGGGTTCGGCCGACTGGGACGAACGGCCAATCCCTCACCGGCATCCCGGTCGAGGTCACCGGGGAGAT
>JAYTTN010000078.1:0-2585 GCA_043745295.1 Fimbriiglobus sp.
CTGGTCGTCGGCCGGGCGGAGGTGACGTTCGGCCACCTCGCGGGCGGCCTGCGCGAGCGGACGGAGGGCCGGCACCACGTCGGCGTCACGCGCGGCGTCGTCCAGGTCGCGGGCGGCGTCGCGGGCCTTCTCGCGGGCCTGATCCAACCGGATCGCCTGGTCCGCCGTCAGCTTCGGCTTGCCGTCGGCGTCGGCCTTCACCTTCGCCACCTCCTTCGCGGCGACCTCGATCTTCTTCAGCACGCCGTCCAGTTTCGATTCCAGCTTCTCCTTCTGCCCGGTGATCTCCTGCTCGGCGACGGGGGCGGCGGCGGAACTGACCCGCAGCGTCACCCAGTCGTTGTCGGGGAAGGTGGTGGATTGCGGGCCGAGGTTGGCGAGCGGTACCGCGCGGTTGTCGGTGACGCGGACCCGCACGCGGATGATGTCGCCGTCGTTCGCCTTGCCGGTCAGGTCGAACGGGTAGACGCCTTCGGCGCGGCGGCTGCCCATTCCGGCCAGCGGGACGTTCTCGCTCTTCGTTTCGCCGGGTTTGTCGCCGGTCAGTCGGGCGTACTCGACGACCACCTTGGACACGCCCACATCGTCGGCCACCACGAGGTCGAGCTTCAGCGGGCGATCCGGCCGCACGTCGCGCACGCCCAGCGGCAGGCCGATGGCTTTCTCGAACCGGGGCGGGGCATCGACGACGGCCCGCACCGCGACCGGCACTTCGGTCTTCACGCCCTTCTCGCCGGTCAGGATGAACTTGAGCGTGCCGTCGGTCGTGGCAGTGTGCGTGTAAGTGGCGGACTGTTTGTCGGCGGCGAACGCCAGCGGGACCACCTCGGCCGCTCGCTCGGCCTTGGCGTCGGCCGGTCGCCATTCGAGCTTGCCCTCGACGGCCGCGCGGTTCAGCTTCAGTTCATACGCGATGGTGCCGTGCTGCATCACGTCCATCTCGGTCAGGCCGTCCCGCTTCTGCACCGGATCAACTTTGACGTACTCCGGAGCGGTGGCGGTGGTGGAGCTGGCGGCGGTCACCTCCACCGGATCGACGGCGGACACCGCGTGCCAGTCGGTCCGCATCCCGCCCACCTCGACAGCGTACTCGAAGTCGGCGTCCACCTTCGGCCGGGTGACGCCGAACGCGGCCTTGTCGTCGCCGGCCATCGGCAGCTTCTTCTCGGCGGTCGCCCCCGGTTCGCGGAAGATCAGCACGGCCGTTTCGGGCAGCACCGCCGTCGGTTTGGTCTTCTTCAAAAACGCCGTCAGCGTGACCGGGTCGCCCCGCTTCACGACCGGGTCGCCGGACGACACGGCCACGGTGTACGCCGCCTCGACGGGCGGGGTGTACCAGCGGACGAAGAAGATGAGCGCGACGGCCACCGCGCCGAAGCACAGGGCGATGGCGGCGGCGCGGAAGCTGCGGCCGGTCGGGGCGGCGCGGAAGAAGTTCAGCTTGTGCGTCCGCTTCTCGGTCTCGCGGGCCAGCACGGCGATGAGCGCCTTCGACCCGTTGCCCGGTTCGGCGCGCTCGCTCAGTTCCACCAGCGTGCGGAGGCGCTCGGACAGGCTGGGGTACTTCTCCTCGATGGCGGCGGCGAGTTCGGCCGGCGGCACGTCGCCCGTGATCCGCCGGAATACGAACGCCCATGCGGCCAGCGCCCCCAGCGCCGCCCACCCGGCGAACAGCAGGACGCGCGCGTACCTGGGCAGGGCGACGGACGAATCCACGGCGATGGCGGCGACCGGCAGCGCGAACAGGGCGAGCGCCAGCCAGCTCGCCCCGCGGATCACCCGCAGGCGGCGGATTTCGGCGGCCAGTTCGGACAGCTTCTCGTCGATGCCGGGGGGCAGGGGGACGGCGGGCATGGGCGCAACCCGTGCGGGAGGCGGTCGGAAGGAAGTGAAATTATACCGCGCCGGCGGCGGCGGGCACAACTCGGTTGCGGGGCGTTACGGAAGAGAACGAGCGGTCGGTGCGGGTCGGGTTCCGCGAGGAGAGGTCGCGTCGTTCCGCCACCGCGCCCGCCGTCAGTGGCTGTGGCCGGAGTGGACCTTGCGGAAGTGGTCGGCCACCTTCTCCATCGGCACGTGCCAGCCGCAGTCGTCGCACGCCGGCACGGTCGGGTAGCACTTCGCGCAGTACAGCGGGCCGCCGCGCAGGAACTGCTCCACCCGCACCTTGTCGGCCGCCGCCACCCCGTCGGCCGTCAGCGGGATTTCCACCGCCCCCTTGCACTTCTCGCACGGCCGCTTGTTGTGCCCGTCGATGACCGGCTTGTAGTGGTCGTGGACGCCCTTCTGCACCACCCCGGAGCCGACGCACAGCGGGCACGTCATGCCGAACTGCGCCAGGATGGCCTTGCGGATGAACTCGGATTTGTTCGGCAGGTTGTCCAGGAACTGGGCCAGTTCGTCCTCCACCTTGAAGGCGACGATGGTGGACTTGCCGGAGCCGGGTTTGGCGGTCTTGCGGGCCATGTGCGGGGAAAGCCTGGGGCGCGGTATGACGGTGTAGGTGTATCGTATTCGCGGGGTGCCGCACCGCCAAATGGGAAGACCGATCTTGCGAGCCGCGACCGCGAGGGAGTGGCATCTTC
>JAYTTN010000079.1:0-2577 GCA_043745295.1 Fimbriiglobus sp.
ATGCCACACCCGCCGCACACGCTTCCGGCTCCGACTGATCGAAACTTCCTGCCCCGTTCGGCGGTATACTCCTCCCTGTGGCCTTCCGCGCCTCGTGAGGGATACCGCCGTGCCGCGTTCCGCCCTGCTCCTCGGCCTGCTCCTCGTTTCGCCCGCGCTCGCCGCCGAACCCGTCCGCCCGCCGATGCTGCTGGACACCACCGGCACGGCGCACCGGATCGGCGAGAACCCCGACACGAAAGCCGTCGTCCTGCTCTTTCTCGGGCCGGAATGCCCGCTCTGCCAGCGGTACGCGCCGACCCTGAAGGCGCTCTTCGCCGAGCGCGGCACGGGGGTCGAGTTCTACGGCGTCGTGTCGGGTGAATCGCACGCGCGGAAGGACGCCGCCGAGTACGCCAAGGAGTACGCCCTGCCCTTCCCCGTGCTGTTCGACGCGACCGGCGAGCTGGCGGCGCGATTCAAGCCGACGCACGTTCCCGAAGCCTTCGTGCTGAACGCGGACCTGGCGGTGGAATACCGGGGGCGAATCGACGACTGGTACGAGGCTCCCGGCAAACCCCGAATGCGGGTGACGAGCCACGACCTCAAGGACGCCCTCGCCGCCGTGCGGAGCGGGAAATCCCCGGCCGTCGCCAAGACCGCGCCCGTCGGCTGCCTGTTCGAGGACGCGGTTCCGGACCTCGGCAAAGCCCCGGCGAAGGTCACCTTCAACCGCCACGTCGCGCCGATTCTGTTCGCCAACTGCTCGACCTGCCACCGGCCCGGCGAAGTCGCGCCGTTCTCGCTGCTGAGCTACGCCGACGCCAAGAAGCGGGCGAAGCAGCTCGCCTCGGTGACGACCGCGAAAACGATGCCGCCGTGGCGGCTGGTGCCCGACCACGGCCGGTTCGCGGATGAACGGCTGCTGACGGCCACCGAGATCGCCACGCTCAAGGCGTGGGCCGACGCCGGTGCCCCGGAAGGCGACAAGGCCGACCTGCCGCCGTCGCCGAAGTTCGCCGCCGACTGGCACCTCGGCAAGCCGGACCTGATCGTCAAGATGACCGCGCCGTTCACCGTGCCCGCCACCGGCAAGGACGTGCTGCGGAACTTCGTCATCCCGATGCCGGAGGTGAAGGACAGCGTGATGGTCGGGGCCATCGAGTTCCGGCCGGGCAACCGCAAGGTCGTCCACCACGCGCTCGCGCTGCTGGACACCACCGGCACCGCCCGCAAGCTGGACGCGAAAGACCCCGAACTCGGCTACGACGCGGAGAACGGCGGGTTCGGCTTCTTCCCCACCGGTGGCCTGGGCGGGTGGGCACCCGGCGTCGTCCCCCGGTTCGTCCCGGACGGCGTCGGCCGCTACCTGGCGAAGGGGTCGGACATGGTGTTGCAGGTGCATTACCACCCCAGCGGCAAGGAGGAGACGGACCAGTCCGAGGTGGCCATCTACTTCGCCCGCAAGCCGGTGACGCGGGTGCTGGCCGGGATCGCCGTCGAGAACTGGCACATCGACATGCCGGCCGGCGAGAAGGACTTCAAGCTGACGGCCGAGTACAAGCTGCCGGTGGACGTGAACTTCATCGGCACCGCGCCGCACATGCACCTGCTCGGCCGGGAGATGACCGCGTGGGCGGAGTTGCCCGGCGGGAAGACGGTGCCGCTGGTGAAGGTGAGCGACTGGGATTTCAACTGGCAGGACTTCTACGTCTACCGCAAGCCGTTCAAGCTGCCGAAGGGCACGGTCATCAAGATGGAATCCCGGCACGACAACTCGGCGGCGAACCCGGCCAACCCGAACAGCCCGCCGAAGCGGCTGAAGTACGGCGAGGGCACCGCCGACGAGATGTCGCTGTGCCTGTTCGAGGTGACGTGCGACTCGTTCGCCGACCTGATCGTGATGATGGCCGACAACGTGAAGCACAACCACGTCATCGAGCGATTCTCGCCGATCAAGCAGTAAGGCCGGGGGGCGGGACGAGGGCGAACTTTCGGCGGAGGGTGGCGAGGTCCACCCGCCGGAAGTAGACATCCGGGTCGCCGATACCATCGAGTGAGCCTTCAATCCACGCCCGCTCCACCTCTCCCTCGCTCCAAAGGTACTCACTCACCACCAACTCCCGCTCCACCCCGAGGCAAGTGAGCAGCGCCGCCACCCCGGTCCGGTCCTTACCCGACGTGCAATGGAACAACGTCGGGAACCGCACCACCTCCGACGCCACGCAACCAATGACCTCGTTCAACCACCGGCGGACGACTGGGTCGGTAGTGTCGTATTTCTCGTGATCGTTCGATACGGAGAGATGCCAGTAATCCGCGCCGAAGAGTTTCCCCTCCGGGTCGGGGCCTTTCCGCAGGTTGATGACCGATCCCGGCCGTCCAATCTGTTCAGGCCGCTCGACGAACTCCAATTTCCCACCGCGCAGTAGCAGTCCGACCGGCAGCACCTCCGCACCGGCCAGAAGATTGACGCACTCCCCCACATCCCGGAAGTTGACGCACCCGCCGCTCGTGTAATCCAGCCCCTTCATGGCAAGGTTCCATACCGCGGATCGGATATCAGCCTGAAGTTCGGTGTCCGCCTCGTGTCACCAT
>JAYTTN010000080.1:0-2563 GCA_043745295.1 Fimbriiglobus sp.
CCGACAAGGCCAGGGCGTTCCTCGACGACACGGGCGCGGACAAACGGGCCAAGCTCATCGACGAGTTGCTCGCCGACCCGCACTACGGCCGCCGCATGGCCGACATCTGGGCCGCCAAGCTGTTCCCGAAGGACAGCGGCAACCGCTTCGTGCTGAAGGAACCGCTCTACAAGTGGCTCGAAGACGAGTTCAACACGAACCCCGGCTGGGACAAGTTCGTCACCCGCCTCGTCACCGCGACCGGCTCCGTCGCGGACAACCCGGCGGTCACGTACTTCCTCGCCAACCGCTCGGTGGACAAGCTCACCGACACCACCGCCCAGCACTTCCTCGGCATCCAGCTACAGTGCGCGCAGTGCCACAACCACCCGTTCACGAGCTGGAAGCAGACGGAATACTGGGGCATGGCGGGCTTCTACTCGAAGGTGAAGGCGGACAACCCGAAGAACGCGAACAAGGGCGGCGACAACACCACCATCGGCGTGACGGAAGGGAAGGTGCCGACCCGGCAGAAGGACTTCTTCCCCGAATCGGCCAAGACCGTGCCGGCCAAGTTCCTCGGCGGCGACGAGCCGAAGGTGGGCGCGGCCGACCCGTACCGGCCCGTCCTCGCGAAGTGGATGACCGCCGCGGACAACCCGTTCTTCGCCAAGGCGATGGTGAACCGCACCTGGGCGCACCTGTTCGGCCGCGGGTTCGTCAACCCGGTCGATGACATGCTCGTGGAGAACGAGGCGAGCCACCCGGAACTGATGGACGCGCTCGCGCGGCACGTCGGCACCGCCGGCGCGTTCGACCTGAAGTACCTCATCAAAGCGATCTGCCTGTCCGACGCCTACCAGCGCACCAGCAAGCCGCTCGCGGGCAACACGGGCGACAAGGCACTGGCCAGTCACATGGCGGTGAAGGTGTTCTCCCCGGAGCAACTGTTCGACTCGCTCGGTCAGGTGACCGGCAACCTGAAGGACGCGAAGGGGCCGAAGGGGGCCGCCGGTGCCCAGAAGGGCGTGCGGGTCGGCTCCCGCGACCAGTTCGTGAACTTCTTCCTCGCCGGGGCCGACACCACCAGCCCCCTCGACTACGAGACCGGCATCCCGCAGGCGCTGCGCCTGATGAACTCGCCCATCGCCAACAGCGCCGCCGCCGTTCGCGCCGTCACCGGCGGGACCAGCAAACCCGAAGAGGCCATCGAGAAGATTTACCTCGCGGCGCTGTCCCGCCGGCCGACCGCCGCGGAGACGAAGGACTTGACGGCCCACGTGGGCCGCGTCGGTGCCCCCACCGCCTACGGCGACATCCTGTGGGCGGTGCTGAACAGCAGCGAGTTCACTCTGGTTCGCTGATGCTTTTCGTAGGACAGGCTTCCAGCCTGTCCTTTCTCACGCACGACAGGCTGGAAGCCTGTCCTACAAAACACTGACCCCGGTGCCCCCATGTTCTCGACCCACCTGCAAGACAAGAGCCGGCGCGACGTGCTGAAGCTGGCCGCGGCGGGCGTGTTCGCCCCGACGCTGTCCGGCTGGATGCCGCTGCTCGCCAAAGCCGCCCCGGCCGGCGGCACCGGCAAGGCCAAGTCGTGCATCCTCCTGTGGATGGACGGCGGCCCCAGCCACAAGGACACCTTCGACCTGAAGCCCGACAGCAAGGGGGCCGGCGAGTTCAAGCCCATCAAGACGGCCGCCGACGGCGTCGAGATCAGCGAGCACCTGCCGAAGGTGGCCGGGGTGATGAACCACGGCGTCATCGTTCGCGGCATGACGACGCCCGAAGGTGCCCACGCCCGCGCCAAGTACTACATGCACACCGGGTTCCGCGAGGGGCAGGGCGGCGTGACGTACCCGGCCCTCGGCTCGCTCGTCTCGCAAGAGGTGGGCAAGGCCGATAGCGCGATGCCCAACTACGTCGCCATCGGTGGCCGCAGCTACGGCTCCGGGTTCCTCGGGCCGAAGCACCAACCAATGCTCATCACCGACCCGAACCGCGGCGTCGAAGACCTGAAGACCGCCGTCTCCAACTCGCAGTTCGACAACCGCGTCGGCCTCCTGGAGCAGATGGATAAGGCGTTCCACCGCGAGTACGGGGCCGACGCCATCACCGACCACAAGACCACCTACGAGCGGGCGGTCAAGCTGATGCAGTCGAAGGAGGCGAAGGCGTTCGACATCGCCGGCGACGCGAACAAGGCGAAGTACGGCACCGGCCGGTTCGCCGAGGGCGTGGTGATGGCCCGCCGACTGGTGGAAGTGGGCGTGCCGTTCGTCGAGGTCGCGCTGGGCGGCTGGGACACGCACCAGGACAACTTCAAGCGGGTGAAGAGCAACTCCGAGCAGGTGGACGCGGCCCTGTCGGCGCTGGTCACCGAGTTGAAGGAGAAGGGGCTGCTCGACAGCACGCTCGTGGTGTGGATGGGCGAGTTCGGGCGCACGCCGAACATCAACACCCGCGGCGCGAACCCCGGCCGCGACCACTACCCGCGGGCCTGGAGCCTCGCCATGTTCGGCGGCGGCATGGCTGGCGGCCGGGTGATCGGCAAGACGGACAAGGAGGGCGCGAGCGTGGCCGA
>JAYTTN010000081.1:0-9458 GCA_043745295.1 Fimbriiglobus sp.
CCGCAACGCGGCCGACGCCAACCCCGGCGGCGTGCTGCGGCGGTACAGCTACCCGGACTTCAAACTGAAGGCGACGTACCACCTGCCGCTGCCGGTCAACCGCGCCGTCGCCGACGAGAAGACCGGGAAATTGATCTGCTCGGTCATCAGCAAGTGGCCGACCGGCGCGCAGGCGCTGGACCCGCGGGAGGCGGCGAGCTGGACCTCCGACCTGCAACTGTTCGACCTGCGGAAGATCACCGACGGGTCGCTCGTCGAGGCCGAGGAGGTGAAGCCGCTGGGCAACCGGATCGCCATCGGCCAGCCGATCTCCGGCCTGGAGGTGGAGCCGGCCGGCGGGTTCGCCTACGCCGCCGCCGTGGTGCTGCCGGCGGTGAAGGGCCAGCCGCCCCGCCCGGCCACCGGCCGGCTGTACAAGATCGACACCGACAAGGGGGAGGTGTCGGGCACGCCGATCAGCCACCCGGAGCCGCTCGACGGCCTGCGGATCGCGCCGTTCGGCCGCACCCTGGTCACGGCCGAGACGCTCGTCGGGCCGCCCCGGCCGGGCAAGCAGTACAACCTGCTGACGGTGGACGCCGTCACCTGGAAGAAGGCCAAGCTGATCCCCATCCCGGCCCCGGCCAAAGACCTGACCTTCACCGCCGAGGGCATTCTGGCGCTGGCCGCGGTGGACGCCAAGACCCTGGTGTTCGGCTACTCGGACGGCGCGCCGGAGACGGCCGACGTGACGCCGAAGGACATCCCGCTGGACGGCTTCTCGTACCTGCGGGTGACGCCCGACGGCAAGCGGGCCGTGGCCGTCGCGGGGATGAAGCAGAACGGGCTGCTCCTGATGACCGTCGCCGGCGTCGGCGACAAGGCGAAGTTCGTGAAGGTGACCTCCGGCTCCACCGTCGCCGGGGCCGCCGTGGGCGGGCACTTCATCCTGACGCCCGACTCGAAGTACGCGGTGTTCAACTGCGGGGCGGTCGTGGACCTGGAGAAGACCACCGCCCCGCCCAAGGGCAAGGACTGACGGCGGCCGGGGGCCGGCCGGGGAGCGTCACTAGTCCCCGGTGTCGTCCTTGCCGCCGGCGCGGAGCCACGCCAGCACGACGGCGACCTCGTCCTTCTCCGGCTGCCACGGGTACTTCTTCGGCGGCATCACCTTCCCCGACCCGTTCAGCACCTTCGTCAGCAGGCTCTTGGCGGCGTCACCCGGTATCACCGCCGCGCCGCTCTTGCCGACCTTGGTCAGGCCGGCGAAGGCGTCGAAGTCGTACCCCGCCTTGGCCTGTTTGGCGGTGTGGCACTCGACGCAGTACTTGACGAGGAACGGCCGCACCTCCTTCGCGTAACTGGGATCGGCGGCGGGGGCGACGGCCGCCACAGTCAGTAGGAGGGCGGCGGCGAGGGGCAGCTTCGCGGGCATGGCCGGGTAAACCTCACGGGACGGATGGGACCGACGGCGATTGTACCCGACCGAACCGGGTGTCATCGAGAAAGCCGAGACGCCGCTCCGAAGCAGGGTGCAGCAATTGATTTTGGCAGGTTCAGGCGAGCGGGGGGGGTCAGCCCCCTGTTTCCGTGGGGATGTCGAACACAACAGGGGGCTGACGCCCCCCGCTCGCCAACAGCAATTGCCGCACCCTCCGAAGCGGAGGCGCTTGCACTGCCGCCGGGACGCGGGTAGAGTGTGCCCACCTTTCTCATCGGTGCCCCGTCTCCCACATTCTCTGGAGGGCGTGTCATGGTCCGGTCCCGTCGGGTCGCGTTCACGCTGATCGAGCTGCTGGTCGTCATCGCCATCATCGCCATCCTCATCGGCCTGCTGTTGCCGGCCGTGCAGAAGGTCCGCGAGGCCGCCGCCCGCATGACCTGCTCCAACAACCTGAAGCAGATCGGCCTCGCTACCCACGGCGTCAACGACGCGTTCGGCACCCTGCCGCCCATGTCCGCCCCGTGCGCCGACCCTAGCTTCGCCTCCTGCTTCACCCCGACCACCACCCCGTTCGGCCGCCACCACTACACCATGATGCACTTCCTGCTGCCGTTCGTCGAGCAGCAGAACGTGTACAACCTGCTGTCCCCGACGGGGTACGCCGGCGGCCAGTATCCCGTGGTGTTCAAGACCTTCCTGTGCCCGTCCGACCCGTCCATCCAGTCCGGCAAGAACACCACCCAGAACGGCGGCGCGCTGTACTGGGGGGCGAGCTGCTACGGCGGCAACAACTACGTGTTCGGCGATCCCGTCGGCGGCCGGACGTACCCGACCGGCAAGAAGGAGATGAACGCGGCCGTCACCGACGGCCTGTCGAACACCGTCTTCTTCGCCGAGATGTACGGCACCTGCGGGAACACCGGCAACCTGCACGGCAGCGGCACCTGGGGCAGCCTGTGGGCGGACGCCAACAGCGTCTGGCGGCCGGGGTTCAACCTGGGCAGCGGCAAGGGCGGCGGTGGCCTCTCGACCTACCCGGCGTCGCCGAAGTTCCAGGTCCAGCCGCACTACTTCAACAACTGCAACCCGCAGGTGCCGCAGACGCCGCACACCGGCGGCATCCTGGTCGGCCTCGGCGACGGCAGCGTGCGGTCGCTGAACGGCGGCATGGACCCGGTCACCTGGGCGCGGGCCGCCGACCCCCGCGACGGCGGCGTCCTCGGCAACGACTGGTGACTCAACGCGAGGGTCTTAAGCAGCCAGGCGAGAAGGCCAACTCTTCCACCTCTCCCCGCCGGGGAGAGGTCGAATCGTGCGCAGCACGAGGCGGGTGAGGGGTTGTTTTCCAGTACCACGACCCCTCACCCGGTTGCTGCGCAACCGACCTCTCCCCAGCGGGGAGAGGTGGGCGTGATCCGCTCTCCGCATCGCGGACTCGATACGCCGAAGAAGCCGCCTCGGCAATTCCGCTGCTGTCACACCCATCCCCCACGTTCAGGACACCCCGCCATGACCCGCGTCTCCCGTCTCGCGCTGGCCGTCGCCGTCGCCGCGTCGTCCGGCCTCGCCGCCCGCGCCGCCGAAGTGGACCCCATGTTGCCGAAGGAATCCGAGCAGGTGATGTTCGTCAACTTCAAGCAACTGCTCGACTCCGACCTGGCGAAGAAGTACGTGCTGGCGAAGGCGAAGGAGGCGATGAAGGTGGGCGAGATGACGGCCATCCTGGAGGCCCTCGGCCTGGACCCGCTGACGGACATCACCAGCGTCACCGCCGGCATCTGGGGTGGCCAGCCGCCGAAGCCGGGCGAGCCGGGCAAACCGCCCGCCGGGCCGGGCCAGCCGCCCAGCGTGGTGGCCATCGTCCGCGGCAAGTTCGACGGCGAGAAGCTGCTCAAGGCGGCCGACGACCTCTCGGTCAAGTTCGCCGACAAGGTGAAGATCAGCGTCGTCGAGGAGGGCGATTTCCGGCTCATCAAGCTGGTCGGCGACACCGGCAGCCCGTTCTTCGTGTCGGTGGCGGACGAGAACACCCTCGTCGGCGGCACCGGCGCGGCGCTGGTGGCCGAGTGCCTGACCGCCAAGAAGACCAAGGCGAAGGCCCGCCTGAGCCGGGAGATGACGGCGCTGGTGCTGCGGCAGGACGCGAAGGCGAGCCTGTTCTTCTGCCAGCGGACCGAGGGCAAGCTGGACCAGTTGCCGTTCAACTTCTCCGCGCTGCCGGGCGTGGACGGCGACCAGATGAAGGAGCAAATCGGCAAGGTGCTGTCGATCAGCATGACCCTGCGGGTGGGCAAGGAGATCGGCGCGGAGGTGACGGCCGGGCTGAAGGACGCCGACGCCGCCGAGGGGTTCGGGGCGAACGTGGGCAAGCTGCTCGACCTGGCCAAGTCGTTCCTCAACCTGACCGCCGGGGCGGCGGCGATGAAGTACAAGCCGATCACCGAGGACATCGTCAAGACGGTCAAGCACGAGGTGAAGAAGAGCGACGTGGTCGTCAGCGTGAAGCTGACGGCCGAGGCCCTGGCGCTGGTGTTCGGCGAGGACGAGTGAGCCGCCGGACCTCGTCCGTTCGCGGAGCGAACGACGACACGCGGGCGGATTTCGTTCCCCGGTGCGGCCTACAATACCGGCACCCTCCCAAGGACGTGTGCCGTGCCCACCCCCTACGAAACCGTCGCCGAGTTCGACACCGCCGTGAAGGCCCAACTGGCGTGCCGCGCGCTGCTCGACGCCGGCATCCGCGCGGTGGTCGAGGACGCCACCCCGTCCGGCCTGTCGTGGGACGCCTTGGCCCTCTTCGGCGCGGTGACGGTGCGGGTGCCGATGTCCGACGCCGACCGCGCGGTCGGGGTGCTGGAAGAAACCTTCGGCGAGTCCGGCGAACGGCTGGACGAGTTGCAGGACCAAGTGGACGGGTGATCGGTACGATTGTGTGTCGTCGCCGGGAGCCGTGCGGCCGGCAGGGGCCGGTCGCACGGCTCCCGGCAACGACCGCCGGTTCATCCTCCATCAGACTTTGGGATCGGTCACATCGACCATGCCCCACCCCGAAGACACCATCGTCGCCCTGTCGTCGGCCGCCGGGCCAGGCGCGCGGGCCGTCGTGCGGCTGTCCGGGCCGAACGCCCGCGCGGTGGTGGACGCGGTGTTTTTGGCGAGCCGCGACCGCCAGGGAGCGGCATCCGGGCGCGTCCTGCAACCGGGGTCACTCACCCTCACCGGCGTGCATTCGCCGCTGCCCGCCACGCTCTACTTCTTCGCCGCACCGAACACCTACACCGGGCAAGACCTCGCCGAACTGCACGCGGTGTCCAGCCCGCCGCTGGTGGAGCGACTGATTGTCGATCTGCTCGCCGCCGGCGCGCGGCCGGCGCAGCCGGGCGAGTTCACCCTGCGGGCATTCCTGGCGGGGAAGAAGGACTTGCCGCAGGCGGAGGCGGTGCTGGCCGTCATCGAGGCCGGGTCGGACGCCGACCTGACGGCCGCGCTCGCGCAGCTGGCCGGCGGGGTGACGCAGCCGCTCGCCCGCCTCCGCGACGACCTGCTGAACCTGCTGGCCGACGTGGAAGCGGCCCTCGACTTCGTGGACGAGGACATCGAGTTCGTCACCAAGAAGGCCACCCTGAACCGCATCGCTGCCGGCATGGCCCACCTGACGAACCTGCGGCGGCAACTGGACGACCGCACGGTATCGGGCCGGGTGTTCCGCGTGGCGCTGGTGGGCGAGCCGAACGCCGGCAAGAGCAGCCTGTTCAACGCCCTGGTGGGCACGGCGGCGGCCCTCGTCAGCCCGACCGCCGGCACCACCCGCGACTACCTGACGGCGCGGCTCACCCTGACCGGCGCGGAGGTCGAACTGATCGACACCGCCGGGTTGCAACCGGCGCTGGACGCCATCGACGAGCGGGCGCAGGAGTTGGGCGCGAAGGAAGCGAGCCGCGCCGACCTGGTGCTGTGGTGCGTTCCGGTGAACGAGGCCGTGGACGAAACCCGCCGGGTTTCGTTCTCACGGGCCGGCGCGGACGTGCTGCTGGTGCGGACGAAGGCGGATTTGTGTTCCGATCCGGCGAGCCGCGACCGCGAGGGAGTGGTTGTATTTGCCTACGCGCTTTCGCCCGACGGCACCGCCCCGCTCCGCGAGCGGCTCGCCGAGAAGGCCGCGGCGTTCGCCCGCCCGCCGCTCGCGCCGAGCCAGAGCCGGTGTCGGCACCACGTCGAGGCCGCCCTGGATCGCCTCCGCGCCGCCCACCGGCACGCCGTCTTCGACGACCCGCCGGAGCTGCTGGCCCTCGCCCTGCGACAAGCGCTCGACCAGCTCGGCGAGATGACCGGCGCGATCCACACCAACGACCTCCTCGACCGCATCTTCAGCCGCTTCTGCATCGGCAAGTGAAGGGCGATTTCGCCTTGTTTTTCGGCGTTTTTCCACCGGCATCGCACGATCGCGCACGGAACGATATTCTCGGGAGTCGTGCGACGCCCGCACGCTTCGAGGAGGACCGCCGTGCCGCCGATCTCGGACATCTCGTACCGCGCCAGTCGCAAGGGGTACCACACCTACTTCCGGGGCAGGCTGACGGTGCCGGCGAAGGGGCCGGACGACAAGCCGACCGGCCCGACCCACCTCGCCGCCCCGACGAAGTTCCGCGAAGTGATGCGGCTGGCGAACGCCGACTGCGGGCGTGGCCCAAAGCCCACAACCGCCGACCCGATGGCGACGGGCGGCGTGCGAACTCGCGTGTGCGACGGCGGCGGCGGCGAACACCCGGAACCCTTCACGCAACTGTCCGCCTGAAACGGCACTCGGCGTCACGGCTGGCGGACCACCACCCGCCCGACGCCGGGCAGTTTCCGCACCGCCTGGGCCAACTCCCAACTCCGCTCGGTGCCGCCGGCCCCGCGACCGGTGACGACCGCCACGCCGTCGGCGATCTCCACCTTCCACCCGGCGAAGCGGGCGTCCTTCCGCAGGTCGTCCAATCCGATTGGCCCCTTCGCGGGCGACTCGGTCGGCGGGTCCACGGGGGAATACGCCGGCGCGCGGGGCGTCGGTTCCGGCTCCGGTTGCGGCGGCAGCACCGGCACGTTCGGCGGCGGAATGGTGGCGTAGGGCAGGGGCGCGGCCCCCGGCGCGAGCGGCGTCGGGCGGAACCCCGTGCCCGTCGGCGCGACCGGGTCCAGCAGCAACCCGTCCGGCCCCTTGTTCGAGGTCACCGTCCCGCGCGGCCGGGGATCAGCGGAAGGCGTCGGCGGCGCGGGAACCGGCTGAAGTACGACCACCGGCGGGAGCGACAGCAGCGGCGCGGGGTGGGGCGCGGGGACCGCCCTGGCCGGCTCCGGCGTCATCAGTTCGGCCACCTTCTTGCTCAGCGGGTCGTCGGGCACGAGGGACGCCGGCACCCACACCGACACCTTCACCCCGGCGATACCTGGCACCACCTTGGCCACGGCCTCCAACCGCGCGGCGACGGCCGCGTCCGGCACCGGTCCGCCGATCACCGCCAGCCGGTCCACGACGTTCACGAGGACGGTCAGCTTGTGCCGCTTCAGCACCGCGTCGTTGTCGAGGGCGGACTGCACGCGGAGTTGAAGCACGTCGTCGGACGGCTTGGGCGCGGGGGATTGGCCGACGCCGACGGACGCGCCGAGGGCGACCAGGACCACGCCGGCGAGTGCGGCGAACTTGAGCCAAAAAAGGGATTTCGCGCCGCGGCGAGGCCGGACTTCGCGGGATCGGGCGGTGCTGCTCATGGTGCGTCTCCGCGGGTCAACCGCTACCGTCCGGAGAACGAACGGGACCGGTGCGACCGTGCTAACATTGTCTGCCTCTCGAACGAGCCGCGACACCGGACTTGAAGAAATTGCAACGGAAACTGCCGGTCGGCCGCGCCGGAGTCGCGGCCTGTCCCGATCCGGCCGGTGCGCGAATCTGTAGCGACTGGCGAAAGCTTGCGGTGGCGGATTCTCCGGTTGCCCGTTCGCACGCCGGTTCGGAAAACAGTTCGGCCCGCCTTCCGTTCCGGA
The DNA here is from genome assembly GCA_043745295.1 of Fimbriiglobus sp. Lineage (GTDB taxonomy): Bacteria > Planctomycetota > Planctomycetia > Gemmatales > Gemmataceae > JALHQU01. The sequence goes on from JAYTTN010000081.1 coordinate 7,448, forward strand.
TCCCCCACGACCATGCGCGACCTCGACCCCTTGGCCTCGCCGGTCGCCCGCGCCCTCTGTCGGGCCGGGGAGGCGGTGCTGCTGCTGCTGGCGGTGGCCCCGGCGTGGCCGTTCGCGTCGGTGCAGGCGGGGTGGGAGTTCGCCGTCTGTTTGGCGACGGCGCTGCTGCTGGCGCTGTGGGCGGCGCACGCCATCGCCACCCGCCAGTTCCAGCTCCGCACGGACGCGGTCGCGGTCGCGCTCGCCGGGCTGGTGGTGTGGTCGGTGGTGCAGCTCGTGCCGCTGCCGCTCGGCGTCGTCCGCGCGATCTCCCCCGGCGCGATGGCGGCCCACGAGACGTTTCGCCCCGAGGTCGGCGAAACCCTGCCGGGGGAAGGCGCGGGCGTGCCCCGACCCGGCTCCCTGCCGCTGTCCGTCGATCCGGACGCGACCCGCACGTTCGCCGTGCGGGTGACGGTGCTGCTGCTCGTGTACGCCGCCGCGCGGAACTGGCTGGCGTCTCCGGCCGCGCTCCGCCGGCTGGCGTGGGCGGCCACGGCGAACGGCCTGGCACTCGCCGTCCTCGCGCTGACGCAGTTCTTCTCGTCCCCCCGCGACACCGTCTTCTGGTCCCTCCCCGTCGGCGGTGCAGTATTCGGGCCGTTCGTCAATCGGAACCACTTCACCGACTTCATCGCGGGCTGCCTCGGTCTCGGCGTCGGGCTGATGCTGACGTTGCGGACGGTGCCGGCCGGCGGGTATCGGCCGAAGGAGGGCGATGACCCGCCGCTGCTGGACCGCCTGCTCGCGCCGTTCAAGTACCTGGATCAGCCGTGGCCGCTGGCGGCGGCGGGCGCAGTCGCGGTGATGGCGGCGGGTGTGCTGTTCAGCCTGTCGCGCGGCGGGGTGCTGGCGGTCGCGGTGGCCGGCGTCGGCTGCGCGCTGATCGCCCGCCGGCGGCGCGGCGCGGCACCGGCCGGCGTCGGCGGGTGGGCGGTCGGGGTGGCGGCGGTGCTGGTGGTCGGCTTGGCCGGGTGGTTCGGGTGGGAGCCGGTGCGGGCGCGGTTCGCCACCTTGCTCGCGGCGACGGAGGCGGACGACCGCACCGGACTGTGGCGGGATGCGGTGCGGGCGGCGGACGGCTTCTGGGCGGTGGGCAGCGGGCACGGCAGCTACATCCGCGTCGAAACCCTGGGCCGCCACGACGGGGCGTCGAACGCGGCGACCGATCACGCGCACAACGAGTACCTGGAAGCCGTCGTCGAAGGGGGCGTCGTGCGGCTTGCCCTCACGCTGCTGCTGGTCGTGGGCGTGCTGGTGGTGGTCGGGCGGGGGTTCCTCCGGCAGCGCGGCCGACCGGGAAATACGCTGCTGCTCGGCGCGTGGTTCGGGCTGGCAGCGATCGCCGCACACGCGGTCACGGACTTCGGCATCCACCTGCCGGCGGTGGCGGTGTTCGCCGCGATCCTGGCCGGGTACGCGATGGGGGCGAGCGACACCGCCGAGCTGCCCCGCGCGCGGACGAAGGTGCGAGTCCGCGTGCGGAAGGACGCCGCACCACCTCCCCCAGTTCCTGCTCCGGTCGAAGCCCCATCGCCCGCCGCGGAGCCGCGCGGGTTCGCTGCCGTCGCGGGTGCGATGCTGGTCGCCGTCGCGGGCGTGGCGGTCGCGGCCGACGCCTGGACGCGTGCCCGCTCCGAACGGCTGCTCGACGGGGCCGAAGCGTTCCGCCTGTCCGCGGCCGCCGACCGGCAGGCGGGCCGGGTCGCGTACCTGACGGCCCGCACCCGCGTCCGCCCGGACGACCCCGCCGTCTGGCTCGACCTCGCGCAGGCGCACATCGACGGCGGTTCGCCCGCCGACATCCGCGCGGCGCTGGCGGCCTTGCGCGCCGCCCGCGACCGCTGCCCGCTGTTCCCGGAGGTGCAGTTCCGTCTCGGCCTGTTCGCGCGGTCGTTCGAGACGGCGGACCCGCCGCTGGCGTACTTCAACCGAGCGAAGCAGCTGCTCGTCACGGACGCCGATGTCTGGT
>JAYTTN010000082.1:0-2554 GCA_043745295.1 Fimbriiglobus sp.
CCGTACCAGCAGGATGTCGAACACCACTTCCGCGTGCAGGCGTACTCCCGCTTCCGAGGGCCGATGGCGGCGTACCTCCGGTTAACCTCGAAGGCCCGCATTTCCGGCGGCTTGCGGCCGCGCATCCCGTTCGTGCCCCGCCTCGGCTTCGGCGACTCGAAAGCGGAACAGCCGGACAACTGGAACCTGACCGAGTTCGTCCAGGCGGCGTCGCAGAAGGCCGCCGAGAAGGTGCTGACGCAGCGGCTCACGGCCCTGCCGAACCAGCTGCTCGTCGAGGCCGACCAGCGCGGATTCCCACTCGCGCTGCTGTCGGATCGCACCACCGACGCCGCCCGGCAGTCGTGGGAGGATCGCTTCACGCGGTGTCTGGTCGATGGCCTGTCGGGGGCCGAAGCGGAGGTGTCGAACCCGACCGGCTGGCGGAAGACGGTGCGCGGCGCGGTCTACTTCCTCGGCAACACGCTACCGTCGGCCGTGCTGCTCACGTCGCTGCTGGTCATCCTCTACCGCTTCTTCCTGGAGGAGTCGTTCTCCGCGTCGCTGGTGCTGATCTTGATGCCGGTCTACCTGACTTTGGGAACGCTGATCCTGCTGCACGTCCTCGTCGGCACGCTGCTGCCGGTGCGGTGGGCGACCATCCGCGAGGACTTCCGCAACCGCCTCCGCGAGAAGCTGACCGATCAACTCCAGGGCGTGTTCTCCCCGATCCCGGACGAGATCGCAGCGGCGATCCGCGAGGAGAAGCGGCAGGCCGAGGCGCTGGTGGCCGAGACGAACACGGTGTCGGCGTGGCTGGCCGACCGCGAGCAAGCCGCCCACATCGGCGAGTTGTACGGGCGGTGATCCGTCACCGCGCACCGGGTGGCGGGAGCAAGTCGTCCAGACCGCCGGCGGGCGGCTGAAGCAGCGGCAGGTCGAAATCCCGGCCGCGCGGGGCCGGGTCGGTGCGGCGGAGCGGCTCGCCGGGGCGAATGCGGTCGCCCCGCCGCGGGTCGTCGAACGGGTACGGGTCCACCGGCGGCAGGCCGCGACGGTCGATGGGACGAATCGGGTCGGCGGGCCGGTCGAAATCCCGATCCCGATCCCGGTTCAAGTCGGGCAGCACCGACGGCGGCCGCAGTCGGCTGGGGAAAATGGCGTCGAGGGTGCCGGCGAGCGGCGCGTTGCTGCAACCGGGCAGCAGCGCCAGTATCAGCAGCAGCAGGCGTGGCATCGCGGGAATCCCTTGTTACCGGTCAAATACCCTCGCCAGAACAGCCGGTCAATCGCATCCGAATGCCGTCTCCGGGAACCCATTGACACGCTCGGTCGGCCGGGGTATTAGTTCGCCCTATGGTCCGGCCGCGCGCTCAATTCGGTCGTTGGCTTTCGCTCGCCGTCCTGGTCGCTGCGGCCGGGTGCGCCTCCCCGCGGAAGGTGCCGCCGGCCGACGTCGGCGGGCCGAATCAGTGGCGGGCGGTCGATGCGCCGGAGCCGCCGCACCAGGTGCCGGACTCGCCGGACGGCGTGCGGCAGGTCGGGCACGCGGTGCCGGCCGACGGCCCGCTGAAGCCCCGCACCATCCTCGCCCTGTCCGGCGGCGGCATGTACGGCGCGTACACCGCCGGCGTGCTGAACGGCTGGACCAAGGCCGGCAACCGCCCGACGTTCGATGTCGTCACCGGCATCAGCACGGGGGCGTTGATCGCCCCGCTCGCCTTCCTCGGCCGCGACCACGACGCCCACATCGAGAAGATGTACACCCGCATCCGCCGCAGCGACGTGTACACCTACCGGTCGTGGGCGACGGTGCCGTTCCGCGACGCCGTGGCCAGCACCGCCCCGCTCCGCATCCACGTCGAATCGACCATCACCGAGGATGTCGTCGTCGCCATCGCGGCCGAACACCGCAAGGGCCGCCGGCTGTACGTCGGCACGACCAACCTGGACACCAAGCGGTTCGTCACCTGGGACTTGGGGGCCGTCGCCGCGCAGGGCGGGAAGCCGGCGCGGAAGCTGGTCATCGACATCATGGTCGCGTCCTGTTCGGTGCCGGGCGTGTTCCCGCCAGTGCCCATCGAAGTGGAACTGGACGGCAAGAGGTACACCGAACTGCACATCGACGGCGGGATGACGGCCCCGGTGTTCGTGCCGACGCCCGTGCTGGACGCCGCCGCCCTCGACCCGACCATCCCGGTCGCCGCCCAGACGCCGGCCACGGTGTACGTGGTCCTCGCCGGCAAAGCGTTCGCCGACCCCGGCCCGGTACACTCGAAAGTGCTGCCCGTCCTCGGGGCCGGCACCACCGCGCTGATGTCCGCGCAGGCCCGCCGCGAGGTGTCCAACCTGTACCACATCTGCCGCCTCGGCGGCATCCACTTCCAGATGACCGCGCTGGGCGGCGACTTCCCGACCCCGGCCGGCGGGCTGGAGTTCGACCGCCCGGAGATGAACAAGCTGTACGAGGAGGGTGCCCGCATCGGGTCGAGCGGGCCGCTGTGGTGGGCCGCCCCGCCGGAGCGCGGCACCGGCGAGATCGACCGCATCCGCACCGGCAACCGCTTCCAGAGCG
>JAYTTN010000083.1:0-2547 GCA_043745295.1 Fimbriiglobus sp.
CCAATGGCACTTACTTTGTTGATTCTGATGTCGGGCGTTGTTTTTGGCTTGGGATTTGCGCCGGGTGGAGTGCTTTCTCCTCCCGGTACTCACCCATGACGACGCCCTCGAACGCAAATCGGGTCGAGTTGGCCGAGGCGTTCCGACGCTTCGGCGGCTTGCTCGATCCCGAAGCCATCAACGCGCGTCAGCCGATGGGGCCGGCGACCGTCTACACGCCCTGGGTCGTCATCTGGTTGCTCGTCTACCAACGGCTCCACGCCAACGCGTCACTGGCCGACGCGGTCGCCGAACTGCTCCGCTCGACCGACACACTGCCGCCCAACCGACGCATCACCGAACGCACCCTGTCGGCCAACACCGCCGCCTACAGCAGCGCGCGTTCGCGACTCCGCGCCGACGTTCCCGACGCCGTGGCCGATCACGTATTCGACACCCTCGTTGCCGCGACCACGCCTTCGTTCGGAGATCGCCGGGCGTTCATCGTTGACGGCACCACCATCACACTGGCTCCCACCGCCACACTCAAACAGGCGTTCCCACCGGCCACCAACGGTTCGGGCACCAGTGCCTGGCCCGTGTGGCACTGGGTCGTCGCTCACGAACTCGCCAGCGGGTGCGCGATCCGTCCCGAAACGGGTCCCATGTACGGTCCCGAGGCGATGAGCGAGCTGGCACTGGCGACCCGGTTACTGCCTCGAATCCCGGCACGATCCGTTCTCCTGACGGACCGCAACTTCGGCGTGTTCGCGTTCGTCCACGCGGCGAAGGACGCCGGCCACGACGTGGTGTCGCGGCTGACCGAACTGCGGTTCCGTGCGTGGGTGAAATCGGCGAACGCAGTGGGTACGGGCGTGTGGAAGTTGCGCTGGAAGCCGAGCCGCTGGGACCGGACGAGCCACCCCGATTTAGCAGCCGACGCCGAGGTGCCGGTGTGGTTACACGAGGTCGTGATCTCGGGGTCGTTGACGCTGTGGCTGGTGACGACGTTGGAGAGCACCCGTGCGGAGTTGGCGGCGCTGTACGGCCGGCGTCAGGACGTGGAGACGGATATCCGTGACGTGAAGCGGACGCTGAAGCTGGAGGAGTTGCGGGGCCGTTCGGCGGCGATGGTGCGGAAGGAGCTGTCGGCGGGCGTGGTGGCGTACAACCTGGTGGTGCAGGTGCGCCGCCTGGCGGCGGCTCGGGCCGGCGTGAGCCCGCGCCGGTTGAGCTTCGCGGGGGTCTGGAGTTTGGTGAAGGTGGTGCTGCTGAGCGGCAGCGACTGGTCAGTCGAACAGTGGGACGAGAAGTTCGAGTGGGTACTCCGAGGCGCGGCCCAACGGAAGGTGCCCGAACGCCCCGGACGCAGCTACCCAAGAACCGTTCTCCGACGCGCACGCAAGTTCCCCAACCGCCCACGAGCGGCACCGCCTGATACAAAGTAAGTGCCATTGGGTCTGGAGACCGGTGCCACGAACAGAAGTTACACCTGGGACGCGTCGCCGAGGCGCGGCAACTCGTCGAGCGACGCGAGGCCGAACACCTGGAGGAACCGCGGGGTGGTGCCGTAGCGGACCTCGCGGACGGCCGCCTCGGCGCGGTGCCGGACGGCGACGAGGCCGAGCCGCACCAGTTGCCGGAGCGTCGGCCCGGAGTCGGTGCCGCGGACCGCGTCCACGTCCGCCTTGCCGACCGGCTGCCGGTACACGACCACCGACAGCACGTCGAGCGCCGGCTGACTCAGTCGCGTCTCGCGCGGCCCGGCGAACAGCCGTTCGCGTAGGTGCCGGTACGCGGGGCGCACGGCCAGCACGAACCCGTCGTCGCGCGCCTCGACCGCGTAGGGCCGGCGCTGGTCGCGGTACCGCCGGTTGAGGCTCGCGATTGCCTCCTGAAAGCGCTCGGCGGTCAGCCCGCGGACGGCGGCACACGCGACCGCCGCCGCGAGCGGGTGCCCGCCGACGAACAGCATCGCTTCGACCAGTTGTTCGGGCGACGGCGGAAGTTCGGCGCTTTGTGTCTTGGCGAGCGGGGGGCGTAAGCCCCCTGTTTCTTCTCGTGCGGGTTGTTCGACTTGTTCCTCAGTCGGCACCTCTTCAAGCGCGTCCACCTGCCACTCGCCGCCGAGCTGCGCCGCGGCCGCTTCGCCCAGCGCGAGCGGGTCAACGGCGTCCGGCGTGTCGTCGGGTTGCGTCAATTCGGTAACCCCAGACCGGTTATCACGGTGCCGGTCCACAGCACCGTGAACACCACCGCCAGCGCGAGGTGCAACCGCTTCAGGCGCATCTTGCCGCTGATAATCATCGCGGGCAAGAGCAACGCGGACGGCACCGAGAAGTACAGGTGCGTGTGCAGCGCGGCCCTCGCCGCCGGGTCGAACGCGGACGCAACATCGACCCACTGCAACAGCGCCTCGAAGCCGACGACGGTCGCCATCGTGAGTACGAAGAACGCGGTGTTGATGTGCCCGTGCAGCCGGGGCCGCTTGAGCGCCAGCGCGACGAGCGACGCGAGCAAAAGGATCGTCACCGCGACGACGAGTACCTTCAGCGCCAGGATGATATG
>JAYTTN010000084.1:0-9355 GCA_043745295.1 Fimbriiglobus sp.
CCACAGAACAACCCGGGGGGCCCCCCCCCCCCGCTCGCCAAGACACAACCGTCACGGAACCGCCCATGACCGCCATCGCCGCCGACGCCAAGACGAAAGAGCCGCAGTACCAGTTCGAGCTGGACATCGCCCGCGAGAAGGGGTTCGGGCGGTTCGGCATCATGAGCAACCAGACGTGGCGGGACGACCCCCGCCGGCTGGTGTTCCTGCTGTCGCGGTACAAGTTCGTCTCGAAGATGCTCGCCGGCAAGACGCGGGTGGTCGAGATCGGTTGCGCCGACGCCTTCGGCACGCGGCTGGTGATTCAAGCCGGCTGCCACGTCACCGCCTGCGACTTCGATCCGGTGTTCATCGCCGACGCCGACGACCGCATGGCGAAGGAAGGCTGGGCGGCGGACACGCTCGTCCACGACATGATGACCGGCCCGGTGCCGCCGGCCGACTTCGACGCCGCGTACAGCATGGACGTGTTCGAGCACATCGACCCGAAGCACGAAGACACGTTCGTCGGCAACATCGCCCGCTCGCTCACCGCCACCGGCGTGGCCGTCATCGGCTCGCCGTCGCTCGACTCCCAAGCCCACGCCTCGCCGGCCAGTCAGGAGGGCCACGTCAATTGCAAAACGGGGAACGACTACAAGGCGGTGATGGAGCGGCACTTCTCGAACGTGTTCCTGTTCAGCATGAACGACGAGGTGGTCCACACCGGCTACTACCCGATGGCCCACTACCTGCTGGCCCTGTGCGTCGGGCCGACGAGATGACCGTCCCCGATCCCACGCGGATGGCCCGCATGAAGCGCGCGGTGGCGACCCGTCTGCTGGCCCTGCCCGGCGGCAAGGCGGTGGTGACGGCCGCCCGCGCGGCGCTGTCGCTCGGCCGCGGGTTCAGCGTCGGCGGCACCCGGCGGGAAGCCCAGGACCACATCCTGATGGGGCGGCCGGATCTGGCCCTCACTGCCCACGACAAAATCCTGGCCGCCTACCCGCACGACCTGGCGACGCGGTTCGCCCGGCTGCAATCGCTGCTGCGGCTCGACCGCGTGGCGGACGCGCGGGCCGAGTGCCTGGCGCTGCGCGCGCGGTCGGCGTTCCCCGACCACTTGCAGGACTCGCTCACTTTCCGGCTGGCCGAGTGCGAGTGTCGGCTGGGGCGGGTGGCGGAAGCCCTTCGCCTCTTGAAGTGGACGGCGGACGTGCCCTCCCGGCACAACTTCGCCGAACTGATGATCAACGACTACGCCGACTTCGCCGCCGCCGACGCCCTGTACGCCGACACCGAGCGGTACCAGCGGGAACAGGTGGCGTGGTTCGGGCCGGGGCTGGACCGCACCCGCTTCTTCCCGGCCGACTGGGTGCGGCTGATCGGCCACATCGGCCTGCTCGACCTGTGCGTCAAGGCGGCCAAACTCGGCTGGGGCGGGGCCGACCGGCTGGTCCTCGTCGCCCCGCCGAAGCTGGTGGCGAACGCCCACTACCTGGAATACCTGAAGCCGTTCTTCGAGGTGACGGACGCCCCGCTGTTCGCGCAGCTGGCCGAAGCACTCGGCCCCCGCGTGGCCTGTCGGCTACACCTGCCCGACGGCTCCGCCCGGTACTTCTGCGAAGGGATGGGGGCGATCCAGGAGCAGTGGGAGCGGGAGGCGCGCCCGCCGCTGTTGTCTCTGACTGCCGCCGACAGCGGGTTCGCCGACGGGCTGTTCCGCGACCTGGGTCTCCCGCCCGCCGCGTGGGTCGTGGCCATGCACGCCCGCTCGCCCGGCTTCCACTGGGAGCGCGGCAGCCCGCACCAGGCGCACCGCAACACCGACATCCGCACATACTACCCGGCGATGGCGGAGATCGTCCGCCGCGGCGGGTGGGTCATCCGCCTCGGCGACACGTCCATGCCGAAGCTGCCGGCCATGCCCGGCGTCGTGGACTACGCCCACAGCGAACACAAGAGCCAGCGGGCCGACGTGGTGCTGTGCGCGGTCAGCCGGTTCTTCATCGGCTGCGCGTCCGGCCTGTGCCACCTGCCGGTGACGTTCGGCGTGCCCACGCTGCTCACCAACTGGTGTTCCAACCAGTTGCCCATCTACAGCGGCGGCGACCGGTTCCTGCCGAAGCGGCTGCGGCACCGCGACACCGGCCGCGAGTTGACGTTCGCCGAGATGCTCGACCCGCCGACCCGCATCGCCGCCTACTCCGGCACGCGGCTGATCGCCAAGGGGTTCGAGTGGATCGACAACACGGCCGACGAAATCCTCGGCGGCGTGCGGGAGATGCTCGACCCGGCGGCCCCGCCGAACGAGCATGTGGCGACCTACGACCGGCTGGCCCGCGCCGGCGGGCAGTTCGGCTTCTCGCGGCTCGCCAACGCCTTCGCCGCCAAGCACGCCGGACTGTTCGGGGGGTGAGCATGTCACCGGGCGGTCGCAGCGGCTGGAATGCCTTGAAATCTTCGGCGATGGGGCCAACCACGCCCCACCTCTCCCCGCCGGGGAGAGGTCGATCCGAGTGCGTCAGCACGAGGAGCGGGTGAGGGGATGCGATGACCCAGAACTTCGTCGTGGAAATCGAACACCTCTTGCAGCAGGTGCCATCGGCGATCTGGGCGGACCATTCAGTCTGCGGACTGATGTTCGACTTCATCCCGTGGCACGGGCACTCGGGGATCTCCATTCAAACCCGAGCCGACGATCAATACGATCCCGCGAGCTGGAAGTACTTCAATTCGATAGAAGCGAAGTGCTCGCAACTGAGCCGCGAGGTCGCACTGTACCGGCAAGCGGCGGATCGTAGACTGACATACCACCGTCTGTTGACCGAAGCAGCCGAAGCGCTGTTGAACATCGACTTCGCTCGGTATGGTCAGCGGCAGACCCGTAGCGAGTACCGGCTCTACGGGCCATTCCGACTCCAAGTCACCGACCCCGACGGAACGTTCGAGTTCAACTATTGCGAATACGTGCTGGCTCGGCGACTCGACAATGGTCAGCGGGTTGGCTGATCGCGCCTCACCCCATCAGCCGTCGGAGCACCCCAACGGCCGCCGCTGCGAACTCCGGGTCGTTGACGTGGCAGTCGAGTTCGATCACCTCGACGCCGTACACCCAGTTGCGGAGGCTCTGGAAGAGTGCCGCGTCGGCCTCCGGCCACCAGAACGGGCCGCCCTCGCGGTCGAGGGCCGACACGCCCCGCAGCGGCAGCAGGATCGCCGTCGGCCCCTTGGCGGCGCAGGCCTTCTCGGCGATCTCCTTGCCCAGGCGGTCGTTCTCCTCCGGCGTCGTCCGCATCAGCGTGACCGTCGGGTTGTGGTGGTGAAAGCGGCGGTCGCGGAAGCGGGTCGGCACCGTGTCCGGCGGGCCGAAGTTGACCATGTCCAGCGCACCCGCGGAGATGACCTGCGGGACGCCCACGATCGCGGCGGCGGTCAGGCGATCCGGGCCGGCGGCCATCACCCCGCCGACCAGTTCGTCCGCCAGCTCCGTCGTCGTGAGGTCCAGGACGCCGTTCACCAGCCCGTCGCGGATGAGACCTTCCATCGTCCGCCCGCCGGTGCCGGTGGCGTGGAACGTCAGCACCTCGAAGGCGGGTTCCAGTTGCCGGCGGCACGCCTCGACGCACGGCGTCGTCACGCCGAACATCGTCGCGGCGACGACGGGGATCGCGTCTTGGGCGAGCGGGGGGCGTAAGCCCCCTGTTACCTTTGACGAAACAGGGGGCTTACGCCCCCCGCTCGCCAGGACAATACCGATCATCGCGTTCGCGGCGTTGGCCAGCACCAGCCGGCTGACGCGGTTCAGGCCGGCGATGTCCACGACCGAGTACAGCATCATCACGTCGCGGGTGCCGACGTAGGGCCGCACGTCCCCGCTCGCCAGGGTGCTGACCATCACTTTCGGCACGCCGACGGGAACGGCCCGCATCGCCGCCGTGCCGATGGTCGTGCCGGCCGACCCGCCGAGCGCCATCACGCCGTCGAGCGTTCCCGCGCGGTGCCGGTCGGCGGCGATCTTGGCGACGCCCTTCGCGGCGGCGGCGACGGCGGTGCCCCGGTCGTTGGCCTTCACCACATTCGCCAGCGTGGTGCCGGCGGCGGCGAACACCTGGTCGCGGGAAATGTCCGGCGGGAAGTGCGGCGGGCCGACCGAGCCGGCGTCGGCGACGACGACCGCCACCCCGGCGGCCGTCAACAGATCCCGGACGAACGCGATTTCGACGCCTTTCGTGTCCAGCGTTCCGACGAGCAGTACCGCCACGACAACACCCTCCGACGCGGGCCGAAATCTCATGCTATGGTACGGCCAGACCACCGCCTTTCGGGAGGGGCCGCCGTGCGCGCGTTCGCCATTCGGGTGTTGAAGAACGGGCTGCCGGTCGCGGCGCTGCTGGCGCTGCTCGGCTACGGCCTGGCGCAGATGGCCGAGATGATGGGCGGCAAGGCGGATCGGCCGAACCCGGACGGCGTGCCCGAGGTGCGGGACATCCTGCAATACCGGCTGCCGTTCACGATGGCCGCGTGGGGGCTGGGGATCGTGGTCGCGTTCGAGGCGCTGTTCAGCCTGTGGCGGCCGACGGTGCCGGCGGCCGCGACCAAGCCGGCGGCCGTGCCGGTGGACGAAGCCGAGCAACTCCTGATGGAACTGCTGGAGGAAGCCGACGCGGCCGAGCGCGCCCGGCGGATGCCGTCGCCGGCCGACCCGACCCCGCCGCCGCGCGGGGCCGTTTCCGCCGATCACTTCGCCGGCAGCGGCTTGGCGAACACGCCCAGGTGACTGCCGGACGGCCGTTCGGTGCCCGGCTTGCCCAGGTGGATCGGCTTGTTGATGACGCTCGCCTTACCCTTCGCGTCGGCGACCGCCAGCGTCGTCGTGCCGCCGCCGTCCAGGTTGATGCCGTCCGCCGCCCCCAGCGCCTTCAGCCACAGCCCCACTTCGCCGACCGTCGCCCCGTCGCTGAACTCCTTCTGCCGGCCGTCGATGACGAGCAGGATCAGCGTCTTGCCGTCCTTCGACACGCCGGCAGCGGTGCGCGGGTGCAGCGCGCCTTTGTTGAAGTCCGCGATCGACTCCGGCAGCTTGCCGCCCTTCAGCACCACCGAGAACCCGCCGACGACGGTGTGGGCGTCGTCCAGCTTGAACGGCGGCGACTGCACCGACGCTTTGTTGTCCTTGGAAATGAAGAGGGCGTCGTACTTCGCCCCGTTCGACACGAGCTTGCCGTTGGAGACGTGCGGCCCGGACACCGTCGCCTCGAACCCCTCGTCGTTCTTCACCGGCCCGAACGGCCCGGCGTTGACGGCCAGTTGGCAGCGGTGCTTTTCCAGGAACGTACTCGTCTTCAGCCCGGCCGTGAGGGCGGGTTTGTCGGCCATCGGCGGCGTGGCGAGGAACGAAAGCCCGTCGGCGGTCAGGTCGATGCGGACGGCGTGGCCCTTCATCAACCGCGGCTTCTCGACCGCCAGCGGCGTCATTTCGATGCCGACGAACTTGGCCTCCCACTTCGGCACGGGCACGGCCGGCAAGTCTTGGGCGAGTGCCGGAGCCGCGACGACGGCGAGGAGGAGCAGCGGGGCGAACCGCATGGGGAGTCCTTGGAGTTGACGGGGACGAAAACGAAGACGGGGAGGCTCAACGCCTCCCCGCTCGCCTTCGGTTGCCGCACCCGCGCGGGTCGGGTTCGCCGGTCCGCTCACTGCTCGCCGTACACGTCGTGGACCATCGGGTCGAGGCGGCGGATGTTCCGCTCCACCGCCAGCACGATGGTTTGCTCCTCCAGGCGGTCGGCCGAAGTGGCGATGGCCGGGTAAATCTGCCGGCTGTCGAGCAGGTTCAGCCGCATGGTGAACGACCCGTCCGGCCGCAGCGGGACCGGCTCGTTCTGGATCATCACCGTCGCCGTCGGGTCGGTGCGGCCGAACACGATCAGGCTGGCGTCGATGTCGAAGAAGAACTTCTTCAGCTTGCCGGGCGCGGCCCCCGTGCCGAACGCGCCCTCCTTGGTCGGCCGGCGGAACTGCTCGTCGAGCAGCTCCTTCAGTTGCGGCGGGCCGTGGGCCGACTCGAACCCGGTGGACATGGCCAGGATGCGGTCGGCGTCGGTCTGGTCCTTCACCTCGGACGCCCAGCCGTCGTCCATCACCTCGCTGGTGCCGGCCTTCGGCGGGGTGACGACGTTCGACCGCGCCAGGATGTGGAACTGGCCCCGCTTGGACAGGTAGCCGATGTCCGCCCGGTAGCTGCGGGGCGGCTGCGGCACGTCGATGTACCAGTGGTTGCACCCGCCGTGGATGGCGATGTCCCGCACCGGCAGGGAGGACGTGCTGGTGGTGTCCACCGAGGTCACGTCGAACAGGCGGATGATCGGCTTGGACATGTGCCAGTCGAAGCCGAGGGCGGCCTCGGCCCGCTGGACCGATTGCAGCGACAACTCCCACACGGCGTGGACCCAGTGCGGGTCCGGCACCATCAGGACGATGCGGTCCTTCACCGTGCCCGGCTTGTTCCGGGCGGAAATGTCCTTCTCGGCGGGGATGGTCGGCTCCGGGCGGGTGGTCTTGGCCGCGGGCAGGGAAGTCGGCTTCAACGGAGCCGGTCTGGCGGCGACCGGCTTGGCGGCCGGCGCGGGCTTGCCGGCGTGGCCGTTGGCCGGCGCGGAGGGTCTGGCGACCGTGGGAGCCGGCGACGGCCTCGCGGCGACGGCCGGTTTCGCCACGGGCTTGGCGGCGGGGGCGGCCGGCTTGGCGGCGACCGGCAGAACCTTGGGGGTCGTCTTCGGGGCGACCCGTGGCGGCTTGGGCGCGACCTTCGGCGCGGAGGCGCGCGGGGACGGCTTGGTCGAGCCACGGGCCGGCTGCGGGGCCGGCCGGGGGATCGGCTTCGCGCCCTTCTTCGAGGCGGCGGGACGGGAGGACTTCGTGGACATCGGCGAACTCTCCCTCCGACGAAAACTCGGCGGAGTGGGGGGCGTCCGTGCGGGGGTGGCGGTGTCCGTCCCACGGGGCGGCTGGGGGAACGGCGGGGCGTTCGACTCGCGCGGCCGGCGGGCCGGGAATCGGCGGGGCGGGAGGGTGCGGGCGGCCGAGCTAGTGTCAGCGGTCTGTCACCACACGCCGCACCGCAATCCCGTGCGCAAATCTTAGAGAAATCGCGCCTCGGAAGTCAACGCGAGTTCGGCATTTGCGGCACGGTTTCCCCCTTTTTCCGCTCGGCAGTCCGGTTGGAACAGCCGTGCCGGGGGAGCGGTCGGGGACGGCGCGGCGAGGGCTTGTGAAAAATTTCACGAATCCCCCGTTGCCAACCCGCCGTCGGGTTCCTTAGATCAAGGATGACGAAATACCCGTGACCGCACCGTTGCCACGATGGTCCTCCCGCTGCTGTGCCTGATCGGCGGGACGCTGACCGCGTGGTTGGGGGTCGCGTCGTGCTTCGACTCGGTGGCGACCGTCGCTTCCAGTTTGGCGGTGGCAATCACGCTGCCCCCAGCCGCGGCGACTTTCCTGGCGGTCGTGCGCGGGTGCCGAATGTGGCCGGGAGCCGGGCCGACCATCGTGATGGCCGGAACCTTCTTCCGGATGATGGCGGCGGTCGCTGGCGTGGCGATCCTGAACGACCGGGCGGCGGAATTCGGGACGACCCCGACGGCCCTCGCCCGCTGGACGACCGGGTTTTACCTACTGACCTTGACCATCGAGACGGGTTTTTTGTATAGTATCATCTCCCGACCGACGGAGACGGAGGGCGCGAGGGATGAACCGCCCACCGGCTGACACGGGCGGCGACGCGAGAAGCCTGGCGCTGATCTCGACCGCCGTGGCCCAGATGGTGGTGCCGATCCTGGTCGGCGTCTGGCTGGACGACCGGTACGGGTGGTCGCCGTGGGGGATGGCCGCCGGGGCCGTGTTGGGCGTCGGCGGCGGGTTTTTCCTGCTGGTTCGGACGAGCCGGAAACTGGATCGCACCGGCGGGAAACCGCCTTCGGGTAACTGACTCATGCAGACCCTCCCACTCTTCGCCGACGCCGTCGCCCACGTCCTCGACGAGGGGTGGTTCGGCGGCGGCGTCACGAAGTACCAGTTCCTGGCCGTTATCGCGGCGGTCCTGGTCGCCGGGCTGATGATCCCGCTGGCGTGGCGGGTGTCCACCGGCGAGCCGGTTCGCGGGCCGCTGTGGAACGCCCTCGAAACGATCCTGCTGTACATCCGCGACGAGGTGGTGCGGCCGAACATCCACAGCGGTCACGACCACGACCACCACTACGCCAGCGAGAAGGAAGAACACGCGCACGAGGCCGAGGAGGCCCGGACGGATCCGCACTACCTCGCCGACCGGTACGTCCCGCTGATGTGGACGCTGTTCCTGTTCATCCTGGTCTGCAACGTCCTCGGCATGATCCCGTTCCTCGGCTCGCCGACGGCCAGCTTCAGCGTCACGCTGGTGCTGGCGGGGATCGTGTTCGTCGTCATCACCGTGTCGGCCGTTGCCAAACTGGGGCCGGTCGGCTACCTGCGGTCGTTCATCCCGACGCTGAAGGCCGACAACGTGCCGATGCAGATCTTCCTGACGGTGTTCATCGTCCCGCTGATCGCGGTCATCGAGTTCGCCGGGTCGATACTGCGGGCCGCTATCCTCGCCATTCGTCTGTTCGCCAACCTGTTCGCCGGCCACGTCGCCCTCGGCGTCATCCTGGCCTTCGCCCTCACGGCGAACGGGGCGCTGAACGTCGGCGGGGGCGTGGCGGCCGTGCTGATGGGGACCGCGCTGAGTTGCCTCGAACTGTTCGTCGCGTTCCTCCAGGCGTTCGTCTTCGTGCTGCTCACCAGCATCTTCCTCGGCATGCAACTGAACCCCGAACACTAACCCGACCGTTCCTCCCGAGCCGTCACAAGGATCACCCGCCATGCGTCTGAAGAACACCCTCGCCCTGGCCGTCGTCGCCTTCCTGCTGTTCGCCGCCCCGGCGTTCGCCGTCGATGGACCCGCCGCCGGCACCGCCACCCCTGCCGCCGCCAGCGTGGACTCCGGCAAGTCCGGTGCCGGCATCGGTGCCGGGGTCGGGGCCGGTCTGGCCATCGTCGGGGCCGGCATCGGCATCGGGCTGGTCGGGTTCGGGGCGCTGGGGGCCATCGCCCGCCAGCCGGAGCAGAAAGGGGCCATCCAGGTGAACATGATCGTCATGGCCGCCCTGGTCGAAGGGGTGGCGATCATCGCCCTGCTCGTGATCTGTTTCGCCCTCGTCGGCAAGGTGTAAGGGTGACTTCGGCGAACGGCGCGACGTGAGTCCGCCGGTTCTTCCGTTCGATCCGAGCCGGAAGCGTGAGCGACGGTCTTCAAACGGTTCAAACGCCCGTCGCTCACGCTTCCGGCTCGGAC
>JAYTTN010000085.1:0-9343 GCA_043745295.1 Fimbriiglobus sp.
CTCACGCTTCCGGCTCGGAACGAACGCCCGCTCACCCCGCGATCTTGGTGTACGGGTCGCCCTCGTTCAGCGTCGGGCGTTCGGGGCGGCCCTTGTACCGGTAGACGAGGTCCATGTGGCCGAGGCCGAGCAGCCACAGCACCGTGGCGTGCAGGTCGTGGACGTGCAGCTTCGCGTCCACGGCCCGGAGGCCGAAGTCGTCGGTCGCGCCGATCACCTGCCCGCCTTTCACCCCGCCGCCGGCCAGGAACATGCTGAACCCGTAGGGGTTGTGGTCGCGGCCGTCGCCCTTCTCGCTCATCGGCGTGCGGCCGAACTCCCCGCCCCAAATGACGAGGGTGTCGTCCAAAAGCCCCCGCGCCTTCAGGTCCGCCAGTAGCCCGGCGACCGGCTTGTCCATCGACTTGCACAGCTCGGTGTGGTTCTTCTCGATGCCGCTGTGCGCGTCCCACTTGCTGCCGGCCCCGTGGTAAATCTGCACGAATCGCGTGCCGCGCTCCACCAGCCGGCGGGCGAGCAGGCACAGCCGGCCCATCGTGGCGGTTTCCTTCTCGTCCATGCCGTACAAGGCCTTCGTGGCCTCGGTCTCCTTCGTCAGGTCCACCGCCTCGGGCGCTTCGGCCTGCATCCGGAAGGCGAGTTCGTAGCTGAGCAGCCGCGCGTCCAGCTCGGTCTGCGCCGGGTGCTTGGCGGCGAAGTCGCGGTTCATCTTCGTGAGCAAATCCAGCTTGCCGCGCTGCTGCGCGTCGGCCACGGCTTCGGGCGTGTTCAGGTTCGGGATCGGCTCCGCGCCGCCCTGGATGCGGGTGCCCTGGTACACCGCCGGCATGAACCCGGCGCTCCAGTTCCGCGGGCCGTTCACCACCGACGTGGCGGTGTCTTGCATGACCACGAACGCCGGCAGGTTGGCGTTCACCGTGCCCAGCCCGTAGCTCACCCACGCGCCGAGCGACGGCCGGCCGCCGAGGATGCTGCCGCTGTTCATCTGGCAGACGCCGGCCGAGTGGTTGATGCCGTCGGCCACGCACGAGCGGATGACGGCCAGGTCGTCGGCGTGTTCGGCGATGTGCGGCAGCCAGTCGCTCACCGGCAGGCCGCTCTTGCCGTACTTCGCCCACTTGCGTTTGGATGCCAGCAGCGGCGACCGCGACTCGCCCATCGGCAGGATGACCGAGCCGAAGCTGTCCGGGATCGGCTTGCCGGCGTGCTTGTTCAGCGCCGGCTTCGGGTCGAACGTGTCGAGGTGGCTCGGCCCGCCTTCCAGAAACACGAAGATGACCCGTTTCGCCTTGGCGGCGAAGTGCGGCTTCTTCGCCGCGAGCGGGTTGTCGGCGGCGTGCAGGGCGTTCAGCGCGAGGCCGCCGAACCCGGCCCCGGCGGACAGCAGCCAATCGCGGCGACTCAACATGGCACGGACTCCGAGCGGCGGATGCGGTACAATCACAAACGATACCAGAAACCGACGGAGGGCGGGAGATGGTCGCCACCGCGACGAGCCGGAACCTGATGACGGTCGAGGAGTTCTACGTCTGGGCCGAGTTGCCGGAGAACGAGGACAAAAACTTCGAACTCGAAAACGGAGTGCCCGTCGAGATGCCCAACGCCAACAACATCCACGGGACGATCTGCTTCCTGGTCGCGCACTTGCTCGGCTTGCACCTGCTTGCCCGCGGCGGGTACGTCATGACCAACGACACCGGCCTCGTCATCCGCCGCCGTCCGGACACCGTGCGCGGGCCGGACGTGATGGCGTTCCTGACCCGACCGCCGTTCCGGGAGCTCCGGCGCGGGCCGGTCGAAGATGTCCCCGCGCTGGTGGTCGAAGTCCTGTCGCCGTCGGATCGGCCGTCGCGGACAGCCCCACGGGTGCGCGGGTACTTGCGGCGGGGCATCCCGATGGTCTGGCTGATCGACCCGGACGACCGCACCGTCACCGTCCACACTGCCGACGACGATTTGATTCTCGGCGAGACCGAAGTCATCCTCGGCGGCGACGTGCTGCCGGACTTCCGCTGCCCGGTGGCCGCGTTCTTCAACTGGCCGGGCGAGCCGCCGCCCGCCCCGGCCAACCCGTGAGCGCGTCCGAACCGTACCCCAACCTTCCGAGCATCCGACGGAGGACAGCCGATGGTCGCCACCGCGACGAGCCAGAGCTTGATGACGGCCGAGGAGTTCTACGCCTGGGCCGAGCTGCCGGAGAACGACGACAAGCAATACGAACTCGAAAGCGGAGTGCCCGTCGAGATGCCGCCCCCTTCCAAACCGCACGGGGCGATCTGCTACCTCGTCGCGCACATGCTCGGCCTGTACTTGCTGCCGCGCGGCGGCAGCGTGTTCACCAACGACACCGGGCTGATCGTCCGCCGCCGGCCGGACACCGTTCGCGGCCCCGATGTGATGGCCTACCTGACCCGCGAACCGATCCGCCAAATGGCGCTCGCCCCGGCCGACGACATCCCGACCGTGGTCGCCGAAGTCCTGTCGCCGTCCGACCGCCCCGGCAAGACGCATCGGCGGGTGCAGGGGTACCTCCGTCGCGGCATTCCGATGGTGTGGATCATCGATCCGCAAGACCGAACCGTTGCCGTCCACACCGCGACCGAGTTCCACGTCCTCGAAGAGTCCGAGGAGTTGCCCGGCGGCGACGTGCTGCCGGACTTCCGCTGCCCGGTGGCGTCGTTCTTCAACTGGCCGGGCGAAGCGCCGGCTGCCTCGTGATGCCGTCCGGTTTTCGCGGACCCCTTTCCTTGCTTTCCACGGTGCCTCGTGAACAGCCTCGCCGATCAACTGCCGCCGGAGGTCGCCGGATTCGTCCATCCGGCGTGGCGGTCGAACGAGCTCGGCTATTCGGCCGCGCGCGACCGACTGCTCGGCGAGTACGCGGGCGTCTGGGTCGGCTTCGCCGACGGAGTCGTGATCGCGTCCGGGACAAGTCCCGTCGCGGTGTTCCACGCGGCCGAGGCGTCCGGGCGGCACCCGTTCGTCACCTGCGTCGGGCGGGAGGAGGAGCCGTCCCGCATCCGTCGGACAACCGTCGCCTACGACGCCAGCTATCCCGGCGAACCCCTCCCGACCCTGCCCGTCGAGTTCCGCGCCGCGAGCGGGACGCCGGGAGTCGTGATGGATCGCGTGATCGCCGACACCGGCGCGGACGCGAGCGTGTTGCCGTGGGCCGATTGCCAGAGGCTGAACCTCGACCCGAACAGCGGTCGCCCCATTCGCATGTCGGGCATCGCCGGCGGTGCCGCGACCACCCTCTTGTTCCCGATTTGGGTGTCCCTCGATGGCCTGGAATACCCGTGCCGACTGCAAGCGGATTTTCAGGGCCATGAACGCATCCTCGGCCGCGATGTTCTGAACCGGTTCGACGCTCTGTTCCGTGGCCCGGCGAGTGAACTCGTCCTCAATCCCTGAAACGCCATCACTCCACATACAGGAACTCGCTGCCGTTCAGCAGCACGTGCGCGAAGTCGGCCCAGGCGGTCTGGCGGGCGGTGCGGGGCGCGACCGGCGGGGCGGCGGTCGCCGACACCTTCAACGCCATTCCGCCGGCCGTGTCCTTCATCACGCCCGGCTTCGCCTCGAACTGCCAGTACCCGACGGTGTGCTTGTTCGTCCCCTCGCGGGCGAACAGCAGGTCGCCGACGCCGAGCGCGGCGGACGACAGCCGCACGTCGTCGAGCAGCCCGTCGAACCCGGACGGGGCGGTGCCCGACCGCCGGCCCAGCGTCAGCGGCAGCTTGTTGTCGAACCCGCCGACGACGTTGTGCGGCACCTTCGCCGTCAGCAGCGGCTCGTCGTCATTCGACAAGTCCTTCAGGTGGAACGTCACTTCGCCGGCCGCGTCCGTCGTGGCCAGCTTCACCGCCGCCGCCAAGTAGTACGGCTTGTTCATCGTCAGTTGGTGGTCCGAGAACACCGCCTCCTCGCCGGTCGTGCCGTCGCGCCGGGTGCCGACCAGTTGCAGCACCACCGTCTGCGGTTTGCGGCGGGACTGCTTGCCCGTCACGCCGAAGTTCCACCCGCCGGTCTTCGCGCTGCCGTCCCAGTGCGCGACGACGGTTCGCACGGCGGCGGTGTCGGCCACGCTCTTCGGCGACGCGAACGCCTCGATGGTGAAGTCGCCCGTCGGCACCTTGTCGCCGGGCGTCTCGAACCCGCCGGTCACGTTCAGCAGCGCCGCCTGCCCGTCGCGGTACGGCAGCTTGCCGGCCGAGAACGTGGCCGCCGGCGCGACCGCCTTCTTCGGATCGACCGTCTTCGCCTGCTCGTCCAGGAACTTCAGCACGCCCGCGACTTCCTCCGTCGTCGCGTCCCGGCCGAACGCCAGCCGGTACGCGCGGCCCACCCGCTTGCCTTCGTCCTTCTCGTCGGCTTCGAGCCGTGCGGCGAACGCCCGACCCCGCGCCAGCATCCCCGTGCCATTGAACAGGAACAGCGACTGCACCGGCGTCGTGGTGGTGTCGCGGCTGGCCGCGCTGTTGAACCAGTACGGCGCGTCGAACACGTCGAGCAGCGGGTCGCGGGTGTTCCGCATGATCTTGGTGTAGATCGTCCGACGCGGGTCGCTGGCCGGCGAGCCGGGGCCGGACGCCGTCAGGTCGAGTTCGCCCGTCGCGGCCAGCATCGCGTCGCGGATTTGCTCGGCGTCCAGCCGGCGGACGGGGGCCTTCCACAGCAGCTTGTTCTCCGGGTCGGTCCGCTTGCCGGCGGCCGCATCGTGGGGCGTCGCGCCCTGTTTGTAGGTGGCGCTGGTGACGATCAGCCGGTGCAGCTTCTTCACGCTCCAGTCGAGGCCCGCTCCCTCGCGGTCGCGGCTCGTGGAGAACGTCGCCGCCAGCCAGTCGAGCAGTTCCGGGTGCGTCGGCTTGTCGCCGAGTTTGCCGAAGTCGGAGGCGTTCGCCGCCAGCCCCCGGCCGAAGTGCTGTTGCCAGAGGCGGTTGACGAACACGCGGGCCGTCAGCGGGTTGGTCGGTTCGGTCAGCCAGTTCGCCAGGGCCGACCGCCGGCCGGTGCTGTCCGGCAAGGCGGTCACCTTCGCGTCGGCCGCGTCCAGCACGGTCGGGAAGCCGGGTGACACAGGGTTGTCACCCTTCTTCGGGATGGCGATCGGCGGGGCGGTCGGGCCGACGTCGGTGCAGGTCGGCGCGGTCGGCAGCGGCGGCGGCTTGAGTCCGTCGAACTTGGCCAGTTCCTTCCGCAGGGCGATCAGCTTCTCCTTGTCCGCCCCCTTGATGCCGGCGTCCAGGCGGCCGTACTCGTAGTCCACCTGGCGGTACGCCAGCTCGTGAATCTGCCGCTCGTAGGGGGTGCGGTCGGCGTCGGCCTTCCGCAGGATCGCCTGGATGTCGTCGGGGAACTTGGCGATCGCGCCCTCGGCCGCCTTCTTGCGGTGCGGCCGTTCGATCTCGGCGATTGCGGCGCGGACCGTCGCCGTCTTCGCTTCCCACGCGGCGAGTTTCGTTTCGTGCTCGGCAACGTCCTTCGGCCCCACGGCGGGCACGTCGTCGCGCGGGCGGAGGCCGGCGAAGAACGCCTGGAGCCGGAAGTAGTCCTTCTGGAGCAGCGGGTCGAACTTGTGGTCGTGGCAGCGGGCGCACTGCAAGCCGAGGCCGAGGAACACGTCGGCGGTGGTGTCGGTGATGTCGTTCAGGATGTTCGCCCAGTGGCCCTTGGCGTCGCGGTTGTTGTACTCGTAGATGCCGTGCCGCAGGTAGCCGGTGGCCACCCGCGCGGCCGGGTCGTCCGGGTACAACTCGTCGCCGGCGAGCTGCTCCCTCACGAACCGGCTGTACGGCTTGTCGGCGTTGAAGCCGTCGATGACGTAGTCGCGGTACCGCCACGCCGTCGGCCGGTAGTCGTCGATGCGGAAGCCGTCGCTGTCGGCGTAGCGGACGAGGTCGAGCCAGAAGCGGGCCTGCCGCTCGCCGTAGCGGGGCGACGCCAGCAGCCGGTCCACCAACTTCTCGTAGGCGGTCGGCGAGGTGTCCGCGGCGAACGCATCGATCTCCGTCGGCGTCGGCGGCAGCCCGTGCAGGTCGTAGGTCAAGCGGCGGATCAGCACCCGCTTCTCGGCCTCCGGCGCGGGCGTCAACTTCGCGGCAGTCAGCTTCGCGGCGATGAACGCATCGATGGGATGCGCGCTCGGCGTTGCCTCGCGGTTTACCGGCGGTCGGGTGGAGCGAACGGGTTGGAACGCCCACCACTGGCGGTCTTCGTCGGTGATGGTGCCGGGCTTGCGTTTCGTACCGGCGGCGGCGTTCGGCCACGCCGCGCCGTCCGCCACCCACTTCGTCAGCACCCCGATTTCGCCGTCGGTCAGCCTCTCCTTCGGCGGCATTCGCAGGTCGTCGTTCTCGTACCCGACGGCCTCGATCAGCTTGCTCTCGCCGGGTTTTTTCGGCACCACGGCCGGCCCGGAGTCGCCGCCCGCCAGCACGCCCGCCTGCGTGTCGAGCGTCAGCCCGCCCTTGGATTTCTTTGCCCCTTCGCTGTGGCAACTGAAGCACTTCGCCGCCAGCAGCGGGCGGACCTCGTTCTCGAAGAAGTCGGCGCGGGGGTCGGCGGCGGACGCGACGGCGGCGGACGCGAGCAGGAGAAGCAGGGATCGCATGGCGGCTCACCGGGGAGGGTGACGAGTTGGAGGAGAGTGTACCCGATGTCGGGTGCGGATGCGATCACTCGCGGCGGCCGTCACCCCGCCGTCTTGCCGACCACTTGCGGGGTGTGGCCCATCTTCCGCAGTTCGTCCAGCACCGCCTCCACGCGGCCGGGGCGGATGAGCAGGGTGCGATCCGACAGCCGTCCCAGCACGTCGGCGGACAGCTTCTTCCGCGCGAGCAGTTCCTCCGCCAGCATGGCGTCCTCCGTCAGCACCAGGCAGACGCGGCGGTGCAGCTTGGCGGGCAGGCGGGCGGCCGGTTGGGGCGTATTCATGGGGGTCCGGGAGTATCTTGACGTTGTGGCGACAGTAGTCCTGGCGAGCGGGGGGCGTCAGCCCCCTGTTGTTCCGGAAGAACGGGGGGCTGACGCCCCCCGCTCGCCAAGATCGCCGCGCCCTCGCGGTCGCGGCTCGTGGGATGGCTACTTCAGCTTCGCCCGGAGTTCGGCGATGTCCTTCTCGGCGGCCGCGACGAGCGGGTCGAACTGCGGGATCTCCTTGCCGTTCTTCCCCTGCTCGTTCTTGCGGAAGCCGAACAGGTACGTCTCGTTCTGCGGCCGCCAGCGGTGGAAGAAGAGTTCGTTCTTGGCGACGATTTTCTCTTGCAGCGTTCGGACGGCCGCGGCGGCCTCGGTGTCGAGCAGGGGCAGCGGGTGGATGCGCTTGGCGGTCTCGGCGTACCCGGAGGCGGCCAGGTGGATGCCGTTCTCGGTGAGCGGCGCGGCCGGCAATTCGGCGGTGAAATCGAACCAGTCCACCAGGTCCAGCTTCCGCTTCGCGGCCAGTGCTTTGGTGGCCTCGACGTAGAGTTTCAGGTTGGCGTTCTTGGCGGCGGCGTCGGTCAGCGGCTTCACCTTCTCGAACGGCAGCGGGGCGAGCAGGACCACCCGGACGCCCGGTCCCGCGATTGCGTCGAGCAACTTGTTGTACTGGTCGCTGAACGCCGTCACGCCCTTCTCGCCGGCGAACGACTCCACCTGCCCGTAGCAGATGACGAGGACCGTCGGCTTCAGTTCCTTCGTCAGCGTCACCAGTTTCTGGAACCCCTTCGGCTGGCCGTCGAAGCTGCCCCGCGACTCGCCCCACACGGTGTCGCCGCTCCAGCCCAGGTTGCGGAACGTCACCTTCCTATCCTTGTTCAGCAGCGTCAGCGCGAGTTCCCAGTCGCCGTACTTCTGCTCGCGCTCGATCAGCGTGCCGCCGATCAGGACGACGCGGTCGCCGTCGGCGAGGCGGAACGGGTTCGGCGCGTCGGCGGCCGGGGCGAGCAGCGCGAGGGCGAGGGGCAGCATGGGGAGGCTCCGGTGGTGGTGTCTTGATTCGAGCCGGAAGCGTGAGCGACGGTCTTGGCTGAGTCCGAGTCCGTCGCTCACGCTTCCGGCTCGGATCCGAAGTCCGTCGCTCACGCTTCCGGCTCGGACCCGATTCTAGTTCACCCGCCGATCACTTCCTGCCGCTCGGCGTCCCAGTGGATCCGCTTGCCGCCGCGGTACGACAGGTTGGCCAGGTGGGCCGGGATGGCGGCCTTGTGCCCCGCGTCGATGGGCGCGCAGGGGGCCTTGCGGGACTTGCAGCAGTCCAGCCAGTTCTTGACGTGGGCCGGCGTTTCGGCGTCCACGTTCCACGCCTCCGCCGGCTCGGTGTTCGGCGTGACTTTCTCGGTGGTGTTGTACACGCGAATCTTCGACTCCGGGTCGACGACGGCGGTCATCTGCGTGCCGCCCAGGGTGAGGCCGAGGCCGTCCGCGCCGTTCACCAGCTCCACCGACAGGCCGACGCCGAACTTGCCGTAGTCGAACGTCGCCTGCACCGTGTCCGGCGTGTCCCACGCCTTGAAGTGGTACTGCCCGCCGTTCACCGACACGCTCTTCGGCGAATCGACGCCGGTCAGCCAGTGCAGCAGGTCGAGGTACTCGCCGCCGAACTCGGCGAGCGGCCCGCCGGCGTAGTCCCAGTACCACCGCCAGCCCCAGTACCGGTCGGCGTCGAACTCCCGCTTGCCGGCCTTGCCGAGGAAGGCGTCCCAGTCGATTTGCGCGTGCTGCTTCTTGGTGACCGTGGGCGGCGGGGCGAACGGGTCCCGCTTGCCCCACGGCCGGGAGACGACCACCTTGGCCCACACCAGCGCGCCGAAGTCGCTGCCGTCCATCACCTCGCGGAGCCGCTTCCAGTGCGGCCCGCTCCGCCGCTGCAACCCGACCTGCACCACCCGCCCGCCCTTCTCGGCGGCCAGCTTCATGTCCCGCCCGTCGGCGATGGTCCACGCCACCGGGGTTTCGAGGTACACGTCCTTCTCGGCCTGGATGGCCGCCATGAACTGGTCGCGGTGCAGGTGGGTCGGGGTGGCGATGACGACCGCGTCCAGGCCCTTGTGGTCGAGCAGCCGCTTGGCGTCCCCGTACTCGGCCGGCTTCTCCTGGCCGTTCTCCGTCGCCACCGCCGACAGGTGTTCGAAGCGGAACTCGGCCACGTCGCACAGGGCGACCAGCCGGTGGTCCCGCTTCACGACTTCGCGTGCCAGCACCTTGCCCCGCGCGCCGCAGCCGATGACGCCGACGTTCAGCTTCTCGTTCGCCGCCAGCGCCGCCGACGGCAGGAGGGCGACGGCTCCGGCGGCGGAGGCGAGCAGGAAGGTGCGGCGCGACGGGGTGTCGGACACGGGCGGCATCTCCGGCGGGGCGC
>JAYTTN010000086.1:0-33379 GCA_043745295.1 Fimbriiglobus sp.
ACGGTCTTTGGTATGAACCGTCGCTCACGCTTCCGGCTCGGACCTGCATCCCAGGCTCCGCGCCCGCGCTGTGGGATTCGAGGGCGCATACCCGCTCCAGGCGAGACGTTCCAACAAAGCCCATTTTTTTTTTTCCGATAGCCTCTTGACGGCGCGAACCGATAGGTTACTGTATCCGTAGAAGGTCGCCCAATCTCCCGCCCTCGTTATGAGGTGTCGTGTGATGCGAGTCTTGGACGGCGGAACAACCTGGGCCTTGGTGCTGCTGCTCCTGTGCGGGTCGGCATTGGCCGGGTATCTGGCCGTCGAGAAACCGACCCCCATACCGCCAGCCGTGGTGTCGGTATCGCCGGACGCGGCGGACTTCGGCACCGTCGGCCAGGGCGAATCGAAGGTCGCCGAGTTCGTCGTCTCGAACGGCACCTTGCACGCGGTCGAGTTGCTGACGGTTCAGACCTCGTGCAGTTGCACCAAATCCGAGATCGAGCCGAAGCACCTTCCGCCCGGCGGTACCGGCACCGTCAAATTGCACTGGAGTTCGTCCGCCAGTCGCGGGCCGATCAACCTGCCGGCGATGCTGATCGTGAAGTATCCGGAGAACAAGAACGTCGGCTTCCCGCTGCTCATCAAGGCAACGGTCGAACCGGACATCCTCTTCGCACCGGAATTCCTCACTTTCACCGGTGGCAAGTCCGACACCCAGCGGGTGACATTGAAGCCGGGGCGGCTCCCGGCGTTCGCGGTGAAAGAAGCGTACCCCAGCCACAGCAGCTTTAGCGTCAAGCGGGTCGGAGACACGCCCGCCTTCGATGTGACCTACACGCCCGAACCCGGCGGTGGACTGCCGCCCCGTCTCGCTGTCAGCATCCTGACCGACTCCAAGAACGAACCGACCCTGACGGTGCCGATCACGGTGACCGGCACCGCCGAACCTTCCGTCCCGTCCCTCATGCCTGGAGACAAGTGATGACCCCGACCACCCGCGCCCGTCTGCTGTCCCGCACCGCCCTCGCCCTCGGCTGGCTGGCTCTCGCGTTCGTCGCCACCGTTGCGCTGGCGGATGAGCCATTGCCGACTTGCACCACCATCTTCGACAAAGACTGGTGTAGGGACAAACCGAAGGACATCCCGCTATGCAAGTCCTGGAACAATACTTCTCTCGAGAAGTGTCAGGGCGTCGCTGCCGATCCAAACGCCATGCCGCCCACACCCGCCATCATCGCCGAAGGGTCTGAAATCGTCCCTGCTGAGTTTTATTACTGCAAGAATGTTCCTGAGTCATGGCTTCCGGACTGGAATTGGGCGTGCATTCCTTGGAAAGAGACGAACGGAGATCCTGTCATGCGCGTCTGTTATCGAAAGTACAAATGCGTGTGGTCAGGTTCGACGGACCAACTGTGCACACGCGGTGCCGAAGTGTTGCCCGCGAATTCCCAACCGGGATACGACATGACGGATTGGTGCTTCAAACGAGTGGAGCTGCCGCCACCCGATTGAGCACCTCATCCAAAACACATGTCTGGCCACCCCAGCACCGATCATCCACAACAAGGCAGATACGTCATGCTTGCCCTTAGTGTGTTGGCGATTGCCGTGGCGCAAGTCACGCCCCCGGATTTCGACAGTCTGAAGTCCGCCGCCCTTACCACTCGGCGGTCCATTCGCACGGCAGATGTGACGATCAAGAGGGCCATCAATGATGGCAGTGGCGAAGGTTCGCAGAAGTGGCGGATCTGGATGGACGGCAACAAAATCCGGGGCGATTACACACCTGAGCCGCCTGAGCCGACGGATCGGCTGGTACACTGCATCGGGTGCGATCGGGACGGGTGGGGACTGTACTACACCGAGAAGCGTAACTTCGCTGCGGATTTCCGACCGTCGGACACCTTCGCACAAGGCGAGCTGTTCGCAGCCGTGTCGCCGAAGCACTTCGGGTACAGTCTTTCCCAGCTCCAGTCGAGTTCGAGAGTCGGGTTTGAAGGGGTTTTCGGTGCTCCCCGTGACGGCAGCAAAAGCGTGAGCATCGTCGAGCATGAAGGGATGAAGTGCTGGCGGCTGAGTTGGACGACCGGCCCGAAAGAGCGACCCGTGTCTTGGACCGCTATTGTCGCTCCGGAGCAAGGGGGTCAAATCGTCTTGTTGCAAGGAGAGGGCACCACCTCCGGCAAGCCGTTCCGCGAGACAACCACATCGAAGCTCAAGAAGTGGGGGGAGTTCTGGTATCCCGAATCCGTCATTTTTGAGCAAACGTCCGGTGCGGTTCTAGCAACACGTGAGGTGTCAACGTTCCACGATGTGAAAATCAACCAACCCGTGGATCCGACCGTTTTTACGTTCAAGGGCATCAAAATGTTGTCCTCCGTACCCGTAGCTTTACCGAACCCTAAAGGGAACGGGTTCATCCGGGATGGAAAGATTGAAACCGCCTTAAGCCAGAAGTCCGGCGTGCAACCTGCGTCGTCACCGCCCCCAGTTCCTGTCAGCGACCGGCGGTACAACCCCTGGCTGCTGGCCGTCTGCGCCGTTCTCTCGCTGGCTGCCGGATTCCTCATCGTCAAGAGGCTCCGTGCCCCGAGGGAGTCCGCATGACCGCCCGCCGCACCGCCTACACCCTGGTCGAATTGCTCGTCGTCATCGCCATCATTGCGGTGTTGATCGGCCTGCTGTTGCCGGCGGTGCAGAAGGTGCGGGCGTCGGCCGCGCGGATGAGTTGCGGCAACAACCTGAAACAGATCGGCCTGGCGTTGCACATGTTTCACGACACCGAAGGCAATCTTCCCTCGGCGATCCGCACGCCGCGCAGCCGCGACCCGCTGCAGTACCTGAGTTGGCGCGGCCGGCTGCTGCCGTATCTGGAACAAACACCCCTATGGGGCGACACCCAAGCGGCGTTCCGCGCGGTGCCGTTCCCGTTCGTGCCGAACTCCGATGCGGCGAACCAGACGAAGCACCCGGCGCGGTTCCAGAAGCTGGCGGTCTTCACCTGTCCGGCCGACGGCCGCCTCGACACCGCCTGGGACGTGTCCACGCCGAGCGGCGTCCACCGCGTCCGGCTGTCGTCGTATCAGGGCGTCAGCGGCACGAACGCCCGCGCCCGCGACGGCGTGCTGTACGCCAACTCCCGCACCCGCCTGGACGACATCACCGACGGCACGTCGAATACGCTGATGGTCGGCGACCGCCCGCCGAGCGCCGACTTGCGGTACGGCTGGTGGTATGCCGGGGCGGGGCAGGACGGTGGCGGGTCGCTCGATTCGCACACCGGCGTCCGCGAGGTGAACCGGCGGGGCACTGCGTACTTCAACTGCCCGCCGGGGCCGTACCACTTCGAGATGTCCGCCGAGAAGGACAACTGCGGCGTCTTCCGCTACTGGAGTCGGCACAGCGGCGGAACGTATTTCGCCGTCGCCGACGGGTCGGTGCGCTTCCTGACGTACTCCGTCGACGGTATCCTGCCGGCGCTGGCTACCCGTGCGGGCGGCGAGGTGGCGTCCGTGCCCGATTGACGCATCGTCGTCGGCGGCCGCGTCCGTGCCTATTCTGAGGGACAAGTCCTCTCCGCGCTCACGTCCCCCATTCGACAAGGACACCCCCGTGGCACACCGCGTGTTGACACTCCTCCTGGCCTGCTCGTGCGCCGTTGCGGCGCGGGCCGCCGACCCGGTCCCGGCGATCTCCGCCGACCGCATCAAGGCCGCCGTGGCCTACCTCGCCAGCGACAAACTCGAAGGCCGTGGCCCCGGCACCCGTGGCGAGGAGCTGGCCACCGAATACCTCGCCGACGAGTTCAAGAAGGCCGGCGTGAAACCGGCGGGCGAGAAGGGCAGCTACTTCCAACCGGTGCCGCTGCTGCGGATCGCCACCAGTCCGAAAGCGACGCTGAAGGCCGTGAAGGGCGACGCGACCCTCGACATCCCGTGCGAGGAGGGGTTCGCCGGCACCAGCCACACGCAGACGGGACTGGAGCAGTTCGACGCCGAGGCGGTGTTCGTCGGCCACGGCATTACCGCCCCCGAATTCGACTGGGACGACTACAAGGGCATCGACGTGACGGGGAAGGTGGTCGTGCTGTTCACGAACGAGCCGCCGTCGGAGGACGCGAAGTTCTTCGGCGGCAAGGCGCTGACCTACTACGGCCGCTGGACGTTCAAGTTCGAGGAGGCCGCGCGGCGCGGGGCCAAGGCGTGCTTCATCATCCACACGGCGGAGACGGCCGGGTACCCGTACTCGGTCGTCAAGACGCTGGACGGCGCGCAACTGAAACGCGATCCCGCCAAGCCGGCGCTGGCGTTCGCCGGGTGGCTGTCCCGCAAGTCCGGCGAAAGCCTGCTGGCGAAGGCCGGCAAGACCGTGGACGCCGCGCTGAAGGAGGCCGACACCAGGGGGTTCAAGGCGTACTCGCTCGGCGTGAACCTGAAGGCCGACATCCCGACCGAAGTCAAACGGATGGCCAGCAACAACGTCGTCGGCATCGTCGCAGGCAGCGACCCGGTGCTGAAGGCGGAGGCGGTCGTGTTCACCGCCCACTGGGATCACCTGGGCGTCGGCAAGGCTCCGCTCGGCGACGCCATCTACAACGGCGCGGCGGACAACGCCACCGGCTGCGGGCTGCTGCTGGAACTGGCCCGCGCGTGGGCGGCCCAGCCGGTGAAGCCGAAGCGGTCGGCCCTGTTCCTGGCGGTGACGGCCGAGGAGAAAGGGCTGCTCGGCTCGAAGTATTACGCGCAGAACCCGATCGTCCCGCTCGGCAAAACGGCCCTCAACTTGAACTTCGACATGATCCTGCCCCTGGGCGCGATGGAGTCGGTCGTCCTGAACGGGGCCGAGCGGACGACGGCGTTCCCGATGGTGAAGGCGGTTGCGGAGAAACACAAATTGGAGATCGAAGCCGACCAGCGGGCGCACCTGGGCGTCTACTACCGGTCGGACCACTTCTCGATGGCCCGCGCCGGCGTCCCGGCGTTCTCGGTCGCGGCCGGCACCAAGCTGAAGGGGAAGCCGGCCGACTTTGCCAAGAAGGCGATGCAGGAGTTCAACGACAAGGTGTACCACTCGCCGCAGGACGAGATGCGGGCCGACTGGGACTTCGCCGGGTTCGAGGTGCTGGGGAAGTTTGCCCTGGGCGTGGGCGTTGAGGCGGCGAACGCCGAGAAATTGCCGACGTGGAACCCCGGCGACGAGTTCCTCCCGGCGCGGGTCGAGAGCGGGGTGAAGTGACTTCTCGGCGGCGCTAGAACTCGACGACGTGGGGCCAGGCGGTGGGGACGGCGAACAGCTTGCCGTCGCCGATGCGGCCGGATCGGGCGACGGCCGCCAGTCGGTCTGCGAGTTCGGCGGCGGCCGCCGCCGGCACCCACACGGTGATCTCCACCTTCGGCAGGTATGCCATGCTGTACTCGCTGCCCCGGTAGCGGTCCAGGTAGCCCTTCTGCCGGCCGTACCCCTTGGCCTCGCGGACGGTCCACGCGCACGCCGGCGAGTCGGCGACGGCTTTCAGAACCGCTTCCGCCCGAAATGGCTTCACCACCACGACGAGTTGGGTGATCGAATCAGTCGGGGTCATACGTCACCGGCTTCCTTCGGCGGCAGGTCCAACTGATCCGGGTGTCGGCCATCACTTCCCGTCCGGGCGGGGGATGACCATTTCCTTCAGGTAGTCCTTCACCGTGTTCGGCGTCTCGTCCGGCGGGGTCTCGTAGGGCAGCGACTTCATAAAAGCCACGAGGTCGTCGAGTTCTTCCTTCCGCAGGTGGCTGGTCTTGCCGTGCTTGTCGCCCGCGTTGTGGGCGGTCAGCACGTCCATCAATGTGGCGGCGCGGCCGTCGTGCAGGTAGGCGTGGACGCGGTACGCGCCCAGCAGCGACGGGGTGTCGTACTTCGGCCCCATCTTCTCCCGCTTGTCGCCGCCGGTGCCCACGTCGTACGTGACGAACGGCCTGTCTTTCTTGCCGTCGGTGAAGTACGCCCCGCTGTGGCAGGTGGCGCAGTTGGTCTCCTTGCCGAAGAACAGTTTCTTGCCGCGCTCGGCCTCCGGGAACAGCTTGCCCGGCTCCGGGATGTGCGGGGAGAGCCGCACCTTGAACGAGTTCGTGTAGATCGCCAGCGCGTCCAGATCCTTCGACTTGCCGGCCAGCTTGTGGTCGAGGGCGATCGGCTCGAACCCCTTCGCGGCCGGCAGTCGGCTGCCGAGCAGCCCGCGGCCGCGCATCAGCGCGCCCTGAATGGTGAACTCGAAGTCCTGTACCTCGTCGCGGTCGGCCGACGAGTGCAGCGGGTGCGTGTGCGCCAGGCCGAACAGGTTCGGCGTCTTGCGGTTGCCTTCCGGGTTCTGCCAGGTGCGGCCGTCGGTCAGCCCGTCCGGGTGGCAACTGCTGCACGCGATCCAGCGGGCGTTCCCCATCGGCTGGCTGGCGAGTTGGAACAGTTCCTTGCCCCGCCGCCACTCGGCCGTGTGCGCCGGCGGGCAGACGGGTACGCCCGCCTGCCGTCGGCCGTCGGCGCTGTAGATGCCGACCTCGTAGTCGAGCGTGTTGTAGACGTACACCTCCTTCCCGTCCGGGCTGACCCGCACCGCGCGGGGGTGCTTGCCGACGCCGCGCGGCAGGCCGATCCGCTCGATCTCGGTGTAATCGTCGTCCAGGACCGTGCAGACGTTCATGTCGTTGGTGCCGGCGTAGATCGTGTAGAACTTCGACCCGTCCGGGCTGAACGCCGACTCCCACGGGTTGCACATGACGTACACGCCGTTGAACGTGTCCATGGCGATGGTGCGGCGGCGCTTTTCGCCGGCTGGCTTCTTGTCCAGGTCGGCGAAACTGACCTTCGGCGCGATGGACCCGCGCGCGTCGAACACGGTCACGATGCTGCGGGTGTGGCTGACCGCCGCCTTCGCCCGCTTCGGGTGGACGGCGACGTGCCGGGCGAGGTTGTCCGATTCGTACCCCGGCCACTTGTCCGTCACCTTGCCGGACTCGCGGTCCACGGCCAACAGCGTGGCGGTGAAGAACTCGGTGACGTACAGAGTCTTCTCGTCGTTCGCCAGCGCGAGGCCGCGGACGCCGGTGCCCACCTTGAACGTGCGCAACACCTTCCGCGCGGCCACGTCGATCTCGGACACGGTGCCGGGGTAGTCGTGGGTGACGTAGGCGAACTTGCCGTCCTTCGTGACCACGACCGCATACGGCTCGCCGTCCACCGTCAGGGACGCGAGGTGCCCCTTCACCGCGTCGAACCACATCAGCTTGTCGTCGCCGTACACGGTGGCCAGGAACACGCCGGTGTCGGCCACCCAACTCACCGCTTCCGGGTGGTCGCCGCACTTGAACTCGGCCAGCTTCTTGCGGGTGGTCAGATCGACGACGGAGACGGTACCGGTGTCGGTGTTGGCGACGGCCAGTCGGGTTCCGTCGGGCGACACGTCGAGCAGGCTGTTCGACGAGCCGGCGAGGACCGGCGAGGCGAGGAGCAGGGCGGCGAAGAGGGTGCGCATTTCCGTCTCTCGTAGGGGCACCCCTTGTGGGTGCCCAGAAGTAGAAGGGCCCCCACAAGGGGTGCCCCTACGAATCAGTGCCCGGCACATTGAACCGGCTCACTTCTTCGGGGCGGCGTACTTCGTCTTCGCGGCCTCGGTGACGGTCCACAGGTGGACGAGGTACTCCTCGCCGTCCTGACCGGTGATCGTCTTGGTCTCGTCCGTTTTCCAGTCTCCCATGGTGAACCGATGAGACACGATGCGGCTGCCCACCTTCAATTCGCGGACCAGCACCGGCCGCACCAGCAGGTCGAACTCGTCGCCCATGTACAGCATGACGACCGTGGCGTCGCCGTAGTCCTTCACCTCCAGCGCGTCGCCCTTGCGGATGTCGATCTTGTCCCCCAGGCCGGCCGCCTTGACCGCCGCGTTCGACTCCTTCACCCGCTCCTCGTCCAGGTCGATGCCGACGGCCTTCTTGGCCCCGGCCTTGACGCTGGCGACGATGATGCGGCCGTCCCCGCAACCCGGCTCGAACACCACGTCGTCCTTGCCGACCTTTCCCAATTTGATCATGGCGTCCACGACGTCGTCCGGCGTCGGGACGAACCGGATGACCGCCTTGTCCTTCGGGTCGCCGTCCTTCGGCTCCTTGGTCAGGTCCACGACGACGGCGTCGCCGGCGACGAACTTCTCGACGCGGGTGCGGGTGATGACGGTGTAGTTGTTCGGCTTCCAGGTGGCGACGAACTCGTACTCGTACATCTTCTTGGCTTCCAGCTCCGGCGTGTCGAACTCGCGGACCTTGCCCGCCGTCTTCATCACCTTCTTCTCGATCTGAAGCTCGGCGTCGTCCTGCGGGACGGTCACCGTGATCTTGGACTTGACGCCTTTTTGCGCCTGGGCCACGGCCGGCTTCGCGGCCAGGGCGGTGAGGGCCGCGAAGCCGGCGATCACCACGAACCCGAACCCGAACACCGTCCACACGCCGAACCGGACGACCTTTTCCATCGCTCTTTCTCCTGCACGGGGCGGGCGGGCCGCGGCGGCGGCCGCACCCAGGATTGAGGTGATTGTCGCACGCCCGCCCCGGATCGGCAACCGGGGCGGGCGGCGGATCGTCCCGTTGTTTCGCGGGGCGGGCCGGGTATACCTATTAATTCGGCTCCGGCCGATCCGACACCGAGACCCGCGATGCCCATTCTCCCCACCGCGCTCTACTTCGACGACCTCGAGTTGAACGCGGAATACCAGTCGGTCGCCCGCACCGTCACCCAGTCCGACCTGTCCACGTTCGCCGGGTTCAGCGGCGACTACAACCCGATCCACGTCGATCACGAGTTCGCCAAGACGACCCCGTACCGGCGGCCGGTCGTCCACGGGTTCGGCGTGTTCAGCATCGCCAGCGGCCTGGGCACGCAGTCGCCCTGCACCCGCACCGTCGCCCTGCTCCGGGTGTCCGACTGGACGTTCACCGCGCCGGTGTTCGTCGGCGACACGATCCACCTGCTCAGTCGCGTCCACGAGAAGACGCTGAAGGGCCGCGGCCGGCGGGGAGAGGTGGTGTGGCACCGCCGCATCCTGAACCAGGACGGGCGGGTGGTACAGGAGGGGCACATGGTGACGCTGGTCGAGTGCCTGCTCGCCGCCCGCATCGTGGAAGCGGACGGCGGGGTGTAGCGGCTCGACAGCCGGCGTCGAGCGGCAGGGGACCACTGTCTTCCGCAGGTTCTCGTCGGACCTCGTATGGGCGAAGACCGGGTCAGAAGTCCATCGCCAGCCGCGTGCCGAGGGAGTGGATGGCCCCCTTCGCCAGCGGGTTGCTTCCGCCGTCGCGGTACACATAGTCGTAGTTCGCCTGGAGCCGCACGTTCGGGTTCCAGTACCACGTCGTGCCGAGGGTGACGTTGTTCAGCCGGCCGCCGTTCACCCCCTTGTCGTCCAGGTTCAGGTAGGTGTACCGGCCGCCCACCTCGACCGCCCCCCAGGTGCCGTGGCCGGGCGAGAAGTTGTTCAGCGGCACGACTCGCTTGAAGCTGCCGATCTTCGGATCCCAGTCGCGGTGTTCGCCGGTCAGGAACACCATCCCCTGGGCGTAGAACCCCTGGTACGCCAGCGTGCCGAGGTCGGGGCCGTTCCCCACCCGCGCGCCGTTGATGAGGTTGGCGGTGTACTCGCCGGACACCGTCAGCGGGCCGTAGGCGGCGGCCGTCTCCAGGTTGAACAGCGTCTGCGACTCGGCGTTGACCGCGCCGGTGTTGGCGATCAGGTTGAGCAGCGGGAACGGGGCGTTCCGCACCTCGTTGCGGATGCGCACCTGCACCTGCCCGTTCACCGGGTCGCGGTGGCTCATGGCTCCGCCGACGTGCCAGTAGATCTGTTCGTCGGGCATCCAAACCGGTAGCCCGGCCACCCGCCCGGTGACGGCGTAATTGCCGTTCCCGACGCCGTACCCGAGCAGGTCGCTCTCGTTCTTGTACACGCCGACGGCGGTGAACAGCCGCTTGTCCGCCCACTCCCAGGCGTTGAACGCGCTGACGCCGGGGCTGAACCCGTTGTTGAACGCCGTCGCCTGACTGAAGTCGAACAGGTACGACCGCTCCATGTAGAGCAGCGACCGGTACCCTTCCAGGTGTTCCAGACTGAACCACTCCTTCTGGTTGCCGATGCGGACGGTGCCGACGAACGGCACGTCCTTGGCTTGCACCCAGGCGTCGGTCGGGCCGGGCGAGTTGGACACCGTGTTCGGCGCGGCGGTGCCGTTCAGCCCGGCCGGGCTGAACCCGTTCATGAACTCGATCTCGAACTTGTAGTCGAAGTCCTTGTACAGGGTGCCTTCCATGTACAGCCGCATGCGGCGGGCGTTCACCCCGTCCGCGAACTGGCCGACCCCGCCGGGGAACCGCTGCACCGACGTGCCGCCGGTGTACCATGCGCCGTCGTAGTGGATCGTGCCGCCGACGTGGGCGGTGAAGTTGCCGTCCTTCGACTTGACGAACAGCCCGTTGTTCCAGACCGACTCGAACGCCTTGTCCGTCGGCGGAGCCGCCGACGGGATCCCGGAGGGCGGTGCGGCTACGGCGTTCGGCAGGGGCGGGATCGGCGGCACCGACACGACGGCCGGCGGCGCGACCGCACGAGGCGGGGGCATGGCAGGCACGGCCGGGACGACGGGCAGCGGCAACGCCCGCGCGGCGGGAACCTGCGGCAAGCCGGGAGAAGTCGGGGCTGGCGGCGCGGTCGGGAGTGGCGGCGGCGGGAGGAACTCGACGCCCGACGGCACGTCGGGCACCGCGACCGGTTGGACCGCATCGACGGGCGCGACCGGGAACGGCCGGGTGTACGGGTCCGGCGCGAGTGGTTGCGCCGACGCTCCGGCGGCGACCGCCAGCAGACAGACGGACGCCAGCCAGCCGCCGCGGACAGTGGGCGTAGCCCGGCCCGTGTAGGTCTTCATGTGCTTCCCCCGAAAATGAACCGACCCCCGACGGCTGATACCATCGGGGGTCGGGGGGGACAAGACCGGAATTCTTCGGGTGCATTCCGGCGGACGAGTCTTCGTCGGGCGGGCGGGTCGCAGGGGTTGAACGTGGTCCCACCCAGGTCGGCCCGCCCGCCGCGTCGCCCTACACCGCCACGTCCGCGTTCCGGTTGCGGCGGGCGGCCAGCGGGTGTCGGCTGAGCGGCGTGTGGGCGTCGGTGCCGGTCACCGCCAGGTGCTTGCCGTCGGCGGCGAAGTCGGCCTCCAACTCGTGCAGCTTCTCCATCACGCTGTGGTCGACCAGCCGGGTCGCCGACAGGTCCACCACGACGACGCGGTGGACCTCGCCCTTCGACAAAATGACCTTCCGCAACCCCAGCCAGTTGCTGAACACGGCGGCGCGGCGGACGAGGATCGTCACCTTGTCGTCGCCTTCGGTGACGGTGCTGATGTCCGCCCGGAACAGGCCCCGTACCGGTGCGCCGTGCCACAGGTGGAAGCAAACTTCCAGGCCGATGCCGACGCCGATGCCGACGAGCAGGTCCGTCGCCAGGGTGGCGAGGATAGTGCCGAGGAAGACGACGAACTGCTCGGTGCCGACCTTCCACGTGCGGGCGAACTCGCTCGGCGACGCCAGCCGACAGCCGGTGTACACGAGCATCGCGCCGAGGGCGGCGAGCGGGATGTTGTGGATCAGGTTCGGGAACAGGAGGACGAAGCCGAGGAGGAACAAGCCGTGCCAAGCGTTCGCCCCCTTGGTGCGGCCGCCGGCGTCGATGTTCGCCTTGCTGCGGACGATCTCGGAGATCATGGGCAGCCCGCCGACTGCGGCCGCCAGGGTGTTGGCGAGGCCGACGGCCGTCAGGTCGCGGTCGAAGTTCGTCTTCCGCTTCCACGGGTCGAGCAGTTCGACGGCCTTGGCGCTGAGCAAGGACTCCAGGCTGCCGATGACCACGAACAGCAGCAGGTACGTCAGGCCGGTGCCGGTGGCGAGGCCGCGGAAGTCCGGGTAGGCGAAGGCCGAACCGGGGTCGGACAGCACCTCCGGCATGTCCACCAGGAACCGCGGGCCGACCTCGTACACCGCCGGGTGGTCGCTGTCGAAGAAGCTGTTCGGGAACAGGTAGGTGTGCTGGTGGTCGAGGTCGAAGTACAGGCCCAGGCTGATCGCCGCGCCGAGGACGACGAGCTGCGCCGGCACCTTCTTCAGCGCCTCGAATCGGCGGGCGAGCAGCGGCAGTCCGAACAGGATGAACAGCCCGGTCAGGCCGATGGCCGCGATCTCCGGGTTCAGCTGCTTCAGCTTGCCCGGCAGCTCGGCGATCAGTTCGAGCGGCCCCGCGCCCTTCGTCGGGGCGACGCCGAACACCTCGTACAGTTGCTTGGCGATGATGATGATGCCGATGCTGGCGAGCATGCCGTGAACGGGCGTTAGTGGGAAGAAGTCGGCCAGCCGTCCGGCCCGGAGCAGACCGAACAGCACTTGCAGGATGCCGGCTGCGACCCCGATACCCAGCGCCAGCTTGTACCCCAGGAACGCGCGCTCGGCGTCGGACAACCCGGCCCCGAACTCCGCGCCCAGTTCGGTGACGGCCCCGGCGACGATGACGATCAGTCCGGCGGCCGGGCCTTTGATCGTCAGTTGGGCGTTGCTCAGGAACGTGCAGAGGAGGCCGCCGATGACGGCCGTCCAGATGCCGGCGACGGGCGGGAACCCGCTGGCCCGCGAGATGGCCAGGCACAGCGGCATGGCGATGAGGAAGACGAAGAAGCCGGCGATGGCGTCGAACCGCAGGTTGCCGAACGGGCCGGCCGCGAGCGGGGGCGGGGTCGGCTTGGCGGGGGTCGGGTCGGCCACGGGGGGCACCTCGGAGTGTGCGGAGGACGCGGGGCCACACCGCAACTCCGATGCCGGAGGCGGAACGCTGGAAATCCTAGGTGTATCGCACGTGAAGGGCGGGAATGGCTTGGGCGGTCAGCCGTCACCCTGGTCGTCGTCGGACCACACCGTGCGGGCGATGGCAATGCCGTGGGCGCGGATCTTCGTCCGCAGGCTGCCCCGCGTGATGCCCAGCAGTTTGGCCGCCTGAAGCTGGTTGCCGCCGGTGTGCGTCAGCACCCGTATCAGCACCTCCCGCTCCATGCGGGCCAGCGCCTCGGCGTACAGCGTCTCGGACCCGGACGCGATCCGCTCGCCGACGAAGGCGTCCCAGTCGAACCCGTCCGCCGGGCCGCCTTCGGCGGGCGTCGGGCGGGAGTGGACTTGGGCGGGCAGCACCTCCGGCAGCACCACCGGGCCGCCGGCGTTCAGCACCGCCTGCTTCAGCACACTTTGGAGTTCCCGCACGTTCCCCGGCCACGGGTAAGCCCGGAGCGCCGCCAGCACGTCCGGCGACGCCTCCCGCGCCGGGCTGCCAAGCTCCGCCGCATACCGCGGCAGGTAGTGGGCCACCAGCAAGGGCAAGTCGTCGCCGCGGTCGCGGAGGGACGGCAGCGACAGGGTGAACACGTTCAGCCGGAAGTACAAGTCCTTGCGGAACCGCCCGTCGGCGACGGCCTTCTCCAGGTCCACGTTGGTGGCCGCGATCACCCGCACGTCGGCCGCCACCGTCTCGCTCCCGCCGACCCGCTCGAACGTCCGCTCCTGGAGGACGCGCAGCATCTTCACCTGGGCCTGTGGCGGCAGGTCGCCCACTTCGTCCAGGAAGAGGGTGCCGCCGGCGGCCTGCTCGAACTTGCCGATCCGCTTGCGGTCGGCGCTGGTGAACGCCCCCTTCTCGTGTCCGAACAGCTCGCTCTCGATCAGGTTGTCCGGGATGGCCCCGCAGTTCACCGCCACGAACGGCCGGTCGGCCCGCCGGCTGTGCTGGTACAGGGCGCGGGCGACCAGTTCCTTGCCCGTCCCGCTCTCGCCGAGGATCAGCACCGTCTCGTCGGTCGCGGCCATCCGCCCGACGCCCTTGTACACGTCCTGCATGGCCGGGCAGCGGCCGACCAGCCGGTCGCCCTGCGGGGAGGCCGGTTCCTCCGGCATGGCCGCCGGCACCCGCATCATCCGGCTGGACCGCACCGCCCGGTCGATCAGGTCGCGGACGTCGGCCAGTTCGAGCGGCTTCAGCAGGAAGTCGAACGCCCCTTCCTTCATCGCTTCGATGGCCAGGTCGGTGGTGCCGTGGCCGGTGATGAGGATGACCGGCACGCGGGCGTCCAGTTGGCGGAGGCGGCGGTACGTCTCCAGCCCGGTCGCGTCGGGCAGGTGGACATCCAGGACGATCACGTCCGGCCGCGCGGCGGCGACGGCCGCCACCGCTTCGGCGGCGGTGCCGGCCGTCGCCACGTCCAGCGGCTGGCCGCGGAACGCGCGGCGGAAGGCGTGCTGGATGGCCGGCTCGTCGTCCACCAAGAGTACGGTCGGCATCACGCGCCCCCCACGGGCAACCGGACGAGGAACTCGGCCCCACCGGACAGGAGGTTGGCAGCCGTCAGTGTGCCGCCGTGGTCCTCGACGATCCGCCGGGAGATGACGAGACCGAGGCCGAGGCCGGTGTCCTTGGTGCTGGCGAACGGGGTGAACAGGCGGGGCAGCATGGCCGCCGGAATGCCGGGGCCGGTGTCGGTGACGGCCACCGCGACCTGCCCGGGGCGGGTCCGTACCGAGACCCGCAGGAGGCCGCCGGACGGCATGGCGTCGAGTGCGTTCAACCCCAGGTTGACCAGCACCTGGCGGAGCTGCTCCGGGTCGGCGGCGACGACCACGCCGGCCGGCAGATCGACGGCCAGTTCGACCCTCTGCCGCTCGGCGCGGACCCGCAGCAGGCCGAACACGCCGGCCACCAGCGGGCCGAGCGGCACGGCCGTCCGCTGCAACTTGGGCGGGCGGGCGAACTCCAGGAACGTGTTCAGCGACCGCTCCATCCGCCGCACTTCGCCCTCGATCACCCGCAGGTCCTCGCCGCCCACCTCGCCGCCTTCCTGTTGCCCGGCCTGGACGAGCAGCTTGATGGACGTGAGCGGGTTGCGGATTTCGTGCGCCACCCCGGCCGCCAGCTGGCCGACGGCGGCCAACTGGTCGGCGCGGAGGACTTCCAACTCCCGCGCCTGGAGGTCGCGGACGACCTGCTCGATCCGCTCGCTCAACCGGCCGATCTGGGCGTGCAGGCCGCCGAAGTCGCCGTCCTCCGTCAGCACGATCGCCGGCAGGTCGGGGCCGAGTTTGCCGGCCGCGTCCCGGAGTTGGACGTGGAGCCGGCGGATCGACCGCGCCAGCCCCCGCGCCACCCCGTACCCGAGGAGCAGTCCGGCAACCCCGCCCATCACCCCCACCCCGGCCATGCCCCACGCCAACTGCCGCAGCACCCGCTCGTGGTGTTCGGTCGAATCGCTCAGGCGGAGCGTGTTGTACGCCTCGAACTCCTGGCACGGCTTCAGCACGGTCCCTTCCAGGTATCGCGTCGCCCGCTTGCGGGCGTCGTCGTACCCCGTCGCCGCCGCGGCGGGCAACCTGTCCCACTGCCCCAGGTACTCGTCGAACGCCGCCCGCATCCGCGCGTGCAGGGCCTGTTCCTCGGGCTGGTCCGCGTACTGTAAGACTTGGGCGAGCAGCACGCGCGCCCGGTCGTGCAGCACCGTCACCCGGAGAACCCGGTCGTCCTCCAGGGCGATCAGGTCGCGGAGGCACTCCTCCAACTCGACCGCCGCCCGGTGGCTCTGGACGTTCTCCCGCAGCGCGCTGGTGACGGACTCCTGCTGACCGAACAGCGACACCGCCGTCACCGCCGACAGCGCGACGAGGCAGGCGCTGATGAGCGCGACGGGCATCAGGTAGCGGAATTGGAACCCGCGCATCCACTCCTCCCAGGCCGGGCACCGACGGCGGACGGGAACAGACTCTGAACGCCGCACGGCCACCGTGAACGGTCGGCGACCACGTGGGGGCGGGGGTCGGCAACGGAACCGTCGAATCCGTCGGCCCGCCGGAGCAATCCGACCCCGGCGGCCCCGTGGCACGCCGCGTGCGGTCATCCCTGTCACCGTATCCGTTCGCAAGTGAGAGGCCGCGTGGATCCGAAACATTCCGCCGACGATTCCCATCCCGCGAACGGCGGCGGCGACCCGCACGACGCCTTGCGAGCCGCCATCGGCCACGCCGCTCACCTGCTGCCGGCGCAGGGGCCGATCTCCGTCTTCATTCACCACAACACCCTCCACGCCTTCGAGAAGCTGCCGTTCGACGAGGCCGTCCGGCGGGGCGGCGAGGTGTTCGGCTGCGAGCCGTACCTGTCCGAGGACCGCTATCGGGCGGAACTGCGGAAGGGCCGCATCCGGGTGTCCGATCTGGAAGCGGTGCTGCACCTGGAAATGGCCGCGGCGACGGCCGACCCGCTCGTCGGCACCACCACTCCCTTCGACCTGCGTCGGACGATGTTGGAACGGCCGATCTGGGCGGCGACGGCGGCGGAACTGGCGTACTACCTCGCCGAGACGGGCGCGCTCCACACCTTCCGGGACGACGTGCCCAGTCACACCCGGCTCCGGCTGGCGGCCGAAACCCGCCGGTGGGTGATGCGGGACGTGCGGCCGCTGGCGGACGGCAGCCCCGGCTGGGTGGGCGACCTGTTCCGCCGCTTCGGCGCGCGGGGCATCGAGACGTGGGACGAAGGGACGTGGGAGGCGGTCACCGTCGAATCCCTCTGGCGGGTGTGCTTGGACGGCATCGCCCACGCGCCGCCCCCGGCCGCCCCGCCCGCCCGCCCCCTCCGCCCCCGCGACCGGCTCTTCCGCGCGACCGGGACCGACACCGACCTGCTGGTGAATGACCTACTCGTCCGGTTCACCGCCGCCTTCCTCGACCAGGGCATCTCGGCGTGGCCGCTGCCCGACCGCGGGGACGGCCTGTTCCGCTGCTTCCTGAGGATGTACGCGCGACCCGGAGGCCCGGCCGACAGTTGGCTCCGACCACTCCGGGCCGAGGCCGCCCGCCTGCTCGCGGCTGGAACCGACGCCCCGACCGCCGCGCGGGAGTCGCTCGCCCTTCTCGGCGTCCCCGCCGCCGAGTGGGACGACTACTTCTCGGCGACCCTCCTGGCGCTGCGCGGGTGGGGCGGCATGGTCCGCGAGGTCGAGCTGCGCGGCGACCGCGTGGCGTACCCCATCCCCGCCGGCAGCCTGGAGGGGTTCGTCGCCATCCGCCTCCTGCTCGACCGCCTCGCGGCGGCGCACGTCGCCCGCGCCGAACTCGACTACCGCGGGCCGCTGGCGGAGTTGAAGACACACCTGGCGTCGGGTGGGAAATTCGACGGCGAATGCCCCCCGCCGGCCGCGAACCAGCGGGCGTTCCCGGTGTTCCAACTGGCCCAACTGCTCGGCTGGTCGCCGGCCGAGTTGGCGCGGCTGACGGCCGACGGGTGGGCGAGCCTGTACCGTGCGGTGGAGGGGTTTCACGGGGTCGAGCGGCGGCGGGTGTTTCACCACGCCTACGAGCGGCGGTTCCGCATCCAGACGCTGGACGCCGTCGCGCTGCATCCGCCGCACCGGGTTCCCGCCGGCAGCCGCCCCCGCTTCCAGGTGGTCACCTGCATCGACGAGCGGGAGGAGTCGTTCCGCCGGCACCTGGAGGAAGCGGTCCCGGACTGCGAGACGCTGAGCGCGCCCGGCTTCTTCGGCGTGGTTATGTACCACCGCGGAGTGCGCGACGCGCACAGCATTCCCCTCTGCCCGATCGTGGTCCGGCCCCGCCACTGGGTGGAGGAGCAGGTGCCGGACCCGGACCGACCGACCCACCTCCGCCGGGCGCGGGCGCGGCGGCGGCTGGGCCGGACCACCCGCGCCTTGGTCGTCGGCTCGCGGACGATCGTC
Organism: Fimbriiglobus sp.; assembly: GCA_043745295.1. Lineage (GTDB taxonomy): Bacteria > Planctomycetota > Planctomycetia > Gemmatales > Gemmataceae > JALHQU01. Next base: position 17,811 of record JAYTTN010000086.1, read on the forward strand.
GCGGGCACCCTGCTGTCCCTACTCGGCGTCCTCACGGTCATTCCGCTGGTCGCCCAGGTGCTCTTCCCGCGGCTGACGGCCGGCCTCCGCCACCGGCTGGGCGAGGCGGTCGCCGCCTCGCCCAGCCGTACCCGCCTCGCACTCGAACGGCGGGACGCCGCCGAACCGGGGCCGACCGGCGACGGCCTCGGCTTCACGGTGGCGGAGATGACCGACATCGCCGAACGGCTGCTCCGCGACCTCGGGCTGGCGGACGGGTTCGCCCGGCTGGTGCTGTTCCTCGGGCACGGGTCCCACAGCATGAATAACCCGCACGAGTCGGCGCACGACTGCGGGGCGTGCGGCGGGGCCGTCGGCGGGCCGAACGGGCGGGCCGTCGCGCAGATCCTGAACGACCCGCGTGTGAGGGCCGGCCTGGCCGCCCGCGGGCTGGCCGTGCCGGCCGACACGACGTTCGTCGGCGGCCTGCACAACACGTGCAACGAGTACGTCGATTTCCCGGACGCCGACCTCGTCCCGGACACGCACGCGGGCGTATTCGCCGAGGCCCTGGCGGCCCTCGAGGAGGCGCTCGACCGCGGCTCGCACGAGCGGGCGCGGCGGTTCGACACCGCGCCCCTGTCGATCTCGAACGCGGCCGCGCGGAAGCACATGGGCGCGCGGGCCGAGGACCTGGCGCAGGTGCGGCCGGAGTGGGGGCACGCGACGAACGCCGCGTGCGTCGTCGGCCGGCGGGCGCGGACCCGAGGCCTGTTCCTCGACCGCCGCGCGTTCCTCAACTCGTACGACCCGACCCGCGACGACGCCGACGGGACGATCCTCGGCCGCATCCTGTCGGCGGCCGTCCCGGTGTGCGGCGGCATCAGCCTCGAGTACTACTTCTCGCACGTGGACAACCCCGGCTACGGGTGCGGCACCAAACTGCCGCACAACGTGACCGGCCTACTCGGGGTGATGGACGGGGCGGCCAGCGACCTCCGCACCGGGCTGCCGTGGCAGATGGTCGAGATCCACGAGGCGATGCGGATCCTGTTCGTCATCGAGGCGACGGCGGAGGTGCTGACGCGGGTGATGGACCGCATCCCGGTCGTCGGGGATATGATCCGCAACGGGTGGGTGCTGGTGAGCGTCCTCGACCCGCACTCTCAACAACTGCACTGGTTCGACGGCAGCGGGTTCGTGCCGTACCACCCGGCCGCCGGTTCCCTCCCCGTCGCCCCGTCGTCGGCCGACTGGTACCGCGGCTGGCGGGACCATCTGGACTTCGCCGAAATCCGCCCCGGAGCCTGACCCACCGCCATGCCCGACGTGACCGAACTCGCCCGCCTGCTCGGCGGAGCCGTCGTCGTCGCCCCCGCCCTGCTGGTGGCCCTGCTCGGGGCGGCCTCGCTCGTCGGCCGACCGCTGTCCGAGACGGCGTCCGCCCGCGCCGTCGCCGCCGTCACCCTGTTCGGCCTGCTGGCGACGCTCGCCGTGTTCGCCTTCATGGTCGCCGCCGACACCCGGCACGTCGTCGTCGGGTCGGCCGAGTGGGTCCACCTGGAGGGCGACCCGCCGGAGCCGCCGTACCACTTCGCCATCAAGTTCGTGTTCGACAAGCTGTCCATCCCGTTCGTCGCACTGACGTTCGTGCTGCTCGGCACCGTCGGCGCGTTCGCCGGCCGGTACATGCACCGGGAGCCGGGGTACAACCGGTTCTTCGTCCTGTACTCGGTGTTCCTGGCGGGCATGGTGACGACCGCACTGGCCGGCACCATCGAGACGCTGTTCCTCGGCTGGGAGCTGGTCGGCCTGTCGTCGGCCCTGCTGGTCGGGTTCTTCCACGAGCGGCCCGCGCCGGTGCGGAACGCCCTGCGGGTGTGGGTGGTTTACCGCGTGTCCGACGCCGCCCTGCTGCTGGCCGCCGTGTTCCTGCACCACATGAGCGGGGCGGGCGATTTCGACAAGCTGACCGGCTACCGCGAGGCGGCCGGGCAGGAGGTGGCCGCCTGGCCGGACGGCGTGTGCCAACTCGAACCGATCCAGGTGTGGGTGGTCGGCGGGCTGTTGCTGCTGGCGGCGGCGGGGAAGTCGGCCCTGGTGCCGTTCTCCGGCTGGCTGCCCCGCGCCATGGAGGGGCCGACGCCGTCGAGCGCGCTCTTCTACGGGGCGCTGTCCGTCCACCTCGGCGCGTTCCTGCTGCTCCGCATGGACCCGCTCTTGGACGCCTCGCCGGAGTTGTCGAACGCCGTCCTCGTCCTGGGGCTGGCGACGGCCGCCCTCGCCGCCCTCGCCGCGCGGGTGCAGACGGACATCAAGTCCGTCCTGTCGTTCGCCTCGCTCACCCAGGTCGGGCTGATCGTCGCCGAAATCGGCCTCGGGTGGCGGTACGTTCCGCTCGCCCACCTGATCGGCCACGCCTGCCTGCGGACCCTTCAGTTCGTCCGCGCCCCGAGCATCCTCCGCGACCACCACGCGCTCGAGAACGCCGTCGGCGACCGGCTGCCCCGGCCGTCCGGCGGGTGGCTGGGGGCGGTCGGCGGGTGGGCGTACCGGTACGGGTTGGAGCGGGGCTACCTCGACGCCGCCCTCGACCGCTTTCTCGTCCGCCCGTTCCTGGTCGCGTTCCGAACCCTGGACGCCTGGGAGCGCCGCGCCGCCGACGCGCTGAACGGCGTCGCCGTCCCGCCGACACCCCCGAAGGAAGACCGCCCCGCATGAACGTCTTCGATTTGCCGTGGGTCGAGATCGCCGTCGCCGCGCCGCTGCTGGGCGCGGCGGCGGTGCGGTTCGCCCGCACGACCGAGGCGGCCGGCCGGATCGCGACCCTCGTGACGGCCGTCGCGCTCGTCGCCGGCGTGCTGGCCTGGGTCGCGCTGCTCGCCGGCGAAGCCCCGCCGCGAGTCGGCTTGTTCGTCGAACTGCTCGGCCGCGAGCTGTTCCTCGTGGACCGGCTGAGCGGGCCGCTGCTGCCGCTCGTCGCCCTGCTGCACCTGCTCACGATCGCGACGACGGCGCGGGTGAAGATGAATCGGATGTCGTTCACCGGTCACTTGGTCGGCGAGTCCATCCGGCTGGCCACGTTCGCCTGCGTCGAGCCGTGGCCCCTGGTCGCCTTGCTGGCCGTCAGCACCGTCCCGCCGTACTTGGAATTGGTCGGGCGGAAAAAGCCGACGCGGGTGTATGTGCTGCACATGGCTCTGTTCGTCGGGCTGCTCGTCGGCGGGGTGGCCGGGCTGTCGGCCGGCGTCTGGTGGGCACCGGCCGCGCTCATGGCGGCGGTGCTGGTGCGGAGCGGCACGGTCCCGGCCCACCTGTGGGTGGCCGACCTGTTCGAGCACGCCACGTTCGGCACCGCCCTGCTGTTCGCCACCCCCATCGCGGGCGTGTACGCGGCCATCCGGCTGGTCCTGCCCGTCGCCCCGGAGTGGGTGCTGCAAAGCATCGGCATCGCCTCCCAGGTGACGGCCGTGTACGCGGCCGGGCTAGCCGTGGTGCAGACCGACGCACGGCGGTTCTTCGCCTACCTGTTTCTCAGCCACGCCTCGCTGGTGCTGATCGGCCTGGAATTGCACACCGCCACCAGCCTGTCCGGCGCGCTCGGCCTGTGGGTGTCGGCGGCGCTTTCCCTCGGCGGCTTGGGGCTGGTGCTGCGGGCGCTCGAGGCGCGGCACGGGCGGCTCTCCCTGACCCGCTTCCACGGTCTGTACGATCAGACGCCGGAGCTGGCGGTCGGCTTCCTGCTGATGGGGCTGGGGTGCGTCGGCTTCCCCGGCACCCTCGGCTTCGTCGCCGTCGAGGTGCTGGTGGACGGCGCGCTGAACGTGAACCTGTCGGTCGGCATCGCGATGGTGGCGGTGGCGGCGCTGAACGGCATCGCCGTCGTCCGCGCGTACCTGCTGCTGTTCACCGGCACCCGCCACCGGTCGGCCATCCCGCTGCCGGTGACGGCGCGGGAGCGGGTGGCCGTCCTCGTCCTGTCGGCGCTCCTTCTCGTCGGCGGGCTGGCCCCGCAGTACCTGCTCGCCGACCGCCGCGCGGCGGTCAAGTCCCTCGCGTACCCGCCGCCGGCTCCGACGGAGAACCGATAAGTCGCGCGACAACCGACACCGCGTCCCCGTCGGCTGACCGCGCGAGGCGGCCGGAATTGTCGTTGCAACGCGGCGGGCAGTGGGTAGGATCGGCAGCGTCCCACTCGGAGCCGCCGCCATGCCGACCCCCGCCCCCAGCCGCCGCGACTTCCTCCGTACCACCGCCGCCGTCGGGGTGGCCGGTGCCGTTGGGGTAGCGAACAACGCGGCTTCACGAGCCGCGACCGCAAGGGAACGTCTGACCCCCACCGCCGACTCCGTCATCTTCCTGATGATGATCGGAGGGCCGAGCCAACTCGACACCTTCGACCCGAAGCCCGACGCGCCGAGCCACGTCCGTAGCCCGTTCGCCCCGATCCGCACCCGCGTGCCGGGGACGATGCTGACGGAACTGTTTCCGAAGATGGCCGGCATCGCCGACAAGTTCGCGCTGATCCGCAGTATGCATCACGACGCCCCGCCCGTCCACGAGGCCGGCTTCCAACTGCTGAACACCGGTCGCCTGTTCCGCGACGGCCCGGAGTGGCCGAGCGTGGGGTGCGCCATGTCATACCGGAACGGCGGTAACGTTACCTCCGGCAACAAGCTGTGCCCTCTCGTAGTTCCCCAGGACTTCGTTGATACTGGCATCGGGATCGGGCAAGGTTACGGGCCGGGATACTTGGGCAAGAACGTCCCGTTCTGGTACGGCGGCGTTGGGATACCCGAAGGTCTCTACCAGGCGATGCGCGGAACGGACGATGAACGCCACCTCGACCTGGACTTCCACTACCCGGACACCGCCTTTGGGCAAAACGTCGCGTGTGCAGTGCGAGACATCACCCAGAACCCGCGCATCTACACCATCAACCAGTTCACCACGGTGTTCGACAAGCCGTCGTGGGACTGCCACGCGGACGGCGGGTCTCTGGCGTGCGACCTCGGCGACTACAAGGACACCGTCGCACCGAGCTTCGACGCGGCGTTCAACCGGCTCGTCCTCGACCTCGAAGAACGCGGGCTGCTGGACCGCACGCTGGTCGTCGCCACCGGCGAGTTCGGCCGCACGCCGAAGCTCAACAGCAACGGCGGCCGCGACCACTGGGCCGGCTGCTGGACGACAATCCTTGCCGGCGGCGGGGTGAAGGGCGGGCGGGTGATCGGCGCGTCGGACGCCATCGCCGGCGAACCGGCCGACCGGCCGATACACGCCCGCGACATCCCGGCCACCATCTTCCGCGCGCTGGGCGTCGGGGCGGATGCGATGATTCCCGGACCCGATGGGCAACCGGTGCGGGTGTACGACGGGAAGCCAGTGCGCGAGTTGTTCTGACCGGGTGGGTCAACGCTCGGTCGTAGGTCGCGGTCGAGACGGCCGTAGGCCGGGGAGGCCCGACACCGAACCGCCGGCGGTTGTAGGTCGCGGTCGAGACGGCCGTAGACCGGGGAGGCCCGACACCAAACCGCCGGTGCGTGGGAACCCGATGTCGGGCCTCACGTCCCTTCGGGACGCTCGACCGCGACCTACACAAGCCCACCCCGCCCTGACCGCTACACTACCGGCATGACGCCGAACCTGCCGATCCTCACCCGGACTCTCTGGGGCCGGGGTGTGCCGTGTCCCTACGACGACGTGATCGACGTTCGCTCGCCGGGCGAGTACGCCGAGGACCACATCCCCGGTGCCGTCAACCTGCCGGTGCTGGACGACGCGCAGCGGGCCGAAGTCGGCACCATCTACAAGCAAGTCACGGCGTTCGCGGCGAAGAAGATCGGGGCCGGGTACATCTCGGCGAACATCGCCACGCACTTGGCCACGCACCTGAAGGACAAGGCGAAGGCGTACCGGCCGCTCGTGTATTGCTGGCGCGGCGGCATGAGGTCGGGCAGCTTCTGCCACGTCCTCGCTCAGATCGGCTGGCGAGTGACGGTGCTGGACGGCGGCTACAAGACGTACCGCGAGCGGGTGCGGGTGGAACTCGACGAGGCCCCGCCGCGGTTCACGCTGACGCTAATCGCGGGGGCCACCGGCAGCGCCAAGACGCGGGTGCTGCACCGCCTCGCCGAGCGCGGCGAACAAGTCCTCGACCTCGAAGGGCTGGCGAACCACCGCGGGTCGCTGCTGGGGAATGTCGGCCCGCAGCCGACGCAGAAGCACTTCGAATCCCGGCTGATCGCGGCATTCGACGGCCTCGACCCGGCTCGCCCGGTGTGGGTGGAAGCCGAGAGCCACAAGATCGGCAGCCTGCAAATCCCGCCGGCCCTGTGGGTGCGGATGCGGCTGTCGGCCGGCGTGGAAATCGCCATGCCGGCGGCGGGCCGGGTGCAACACCTGCTGACCGAGTACCGCCACTTCGTGGACAACCCCGACACCCTTCGGGCGCTACTGGCGCTGATGCCCGAGCGCGTCGGCAAGCGGCAGACCGCCGAATGGGAGGCGATGATCGCCGCCGGCCGGTGGGAGGATTTCGTCGCATCCTTGCTGGCGGTGCATTACGATCCCGGTTATGCCGCCTCGCGGGCGCGGAGTTTCCCGCACGCCGACCGCCCCGTGCCCCTCGCCGGCCCGTGCCCGGAAGCGATTGACGACACGGTGAGCGAACTGATGGCGGAGTAGGTCGCGGTCGAAGTTCCCCGCAGGGGAACGAGGCCCGACAGCAAACCACGCTCCGCCGGATGGTGAAACGCTGTCGGGCCTCCCCGGCCTGCGGCCGGCTCGACCGCGACCTACTTCCGATGAGGTTCCCATGCCCATTCCCTCCCGAGTTCTTCTCTGTGTCTCCGTGTCTCTGTGGTTAGTTCTTCCCGCGTCCGCCGCTGAACCGCTCCCCGGTACGAAGCCGCTGGACGAAAAGGGCGACCTCGCGCGGATCATGGTGGACGGCATCCACAAGTACCTCGACCGCGAACTGGCCGCCTCGCCGAAGAAGCGGGACGAACTGTGGAAGCCCGACCTCGCCTCGAAGGAGGCGCTGGCGAAAGCCCTCCCCGCCAAGCGGGAGCGGCTGAAGAAGATCCTCGGCGTGGTGGACGAGCGAGTGAAGCCGAATCTCGAATACGTGAGCGGTCCCGGCAAGCCGTCGCTGCTGGCGGAGATTGACGGGTGCAAGGTCCACGCCGTCCGCTGGTCGGTGCTGCCGGGCGTGGACGCGGAAGGGCTGCTCATCGAACCGAAGGGCGCGCCGAAGGCGAACGTGGTGGCCGTCGGGCCGCTACTTGGCGCGGGACCGCAGTTGTTCTCGCTGCTCGGTTGCCGGGTGTTGTGGTTCGACCCGCTCGGTTACGATGACGCTCTCTCCGGCAACCCCAAGCTGAATCGCCAGACCAACATCCCGCACCGCGAGTTCGTTTACCGGATGGCCTACGAGATGGGCCGCACGTTGACGGGGTATGAGGTGCAGAAGGCGCTGGCGGCAGTGGACTGGTTCAAGGCGACTGACCCGAAACTCGAAGTCGGCCTGATCGGACATAGCGACGGTGGCATGATCGCGCTATACGCGGGCGCGCTCGATGACCGAATCAAAGTCGCCGGCGTCGGTGGCTACTTTGGGCCAAGGGAAAGCCTTCACGAGCAGCCCATCGACCGGAACGCCTGGGGGTTGTTACGGGACTTCGGGGATGCGGAGATCGCTCGTTTGCATGTCTCGATTCGAGTGTTCTGGGATCAGTGGGAAACGGGTCTGAGCTGGGGCGGACCTGTCGCGAAGCCTGGTCGCTCCGGTGCGGCACCAGGCAAGTTGAAGCCCGTCAATTTCGATGACATCATCGCCGAAGAATCTCGCTTCACCGGTGAAAAACGTGTGCGGGAAATGATGCTGCCGAGCTTCATCACCTCGCAGTTCGTCGTGGCTTCCGAGTTGAAACTGGATTTGACCCCGTTCGAGACTGGCGGATTTGACAAGCAGAAGATCGAAGCGAACGAGAAATTCCGGGACAAGGCCCAGGCTCAAATTCCAGTTCCGGACACCACGGCGCGGCAATTCAACCAACTCGTCGCGTTCACACAGAAACTGTGGCGGGACTCTGATGCCACCCGCAAAGACTTCTGGAAGAAAGCCGACTCCTCCACCTCGGCGAAGTGGGAGCAGAGTTGCGAGTGGTATCGCGACTACTTCCACGCCGAGGTGATCGGCAAGCTTCCGGAGCCGACGAAGCCGCTGAATGTCCGCACGCGGCAGACCTACGACGAGAAGAGCTGGACCGGCCACGAAGTCGTCATGGACGTGTACGACGACGTGATCGCGTTCGGCGTGCTGCTGCTGCCTAAGGACTTGAAGCCCGGCGAGAAGCGGCCGGTGATCGTCTGCCAACACGGGTTGGAAGGCCGGCCGGGGGACATCTGCAACCCGAACGAGACGAAGTTCTACCGCTCCTTCGGAGCGAAGCTGGCCGACCTCGGCTACATCGTGTACGCGCCGCAGAACCCGTATATCTTCCAGAACCACTTCCGGCAGATTCAGCGCAAGGCCAACCCGTTGAAGCTGAGCCTGTTCAGCTTTATCATCCGCCAGCATCAACGCACGCTCGACTGGCTCGAAACGCTGCCGCAGGTGGACGCCAAGAAGATCGCCTTCTACGGCCTCAGCTACGGCGGCAAGACGGCGATGCGGGTGCCGGCCGTGGAGAAGCGGTACTGCCTGAGCATTTGCAGCGGCGACTTCAACGAGTGGATCGGCAAGAACGTGAGTGTCGATCTGGATCGCAGCTACATGTGGACCGGCGAGTACGAGATGTACGAGTTCGACCTGGGCAACACGTTCAACTACGCGGAGATGGCGTACCTGATCGCGCCCCGCCCGTTCATGGTCGAGCGCGGCCACGACGACGGCGTCGGCACGGACGAGATGGTCGCGGCGGAGTTCGCCAAGGTGCGGTATCTGTACGCCAACAAGCTGAAGCTGCCCGACCGCGCCGCCATCGACTTCCAGGTCGGCGGGCACGAGATCTTCCTGAAGGGCACGCTCGACTTCATCGAGAAGCACGTCGGCAAGCCGCGGAGGTGACTGCAATCGGAGCCGGAAGCGTGAGCGACGGGGATCGCCTCCGACCGTCGCTCACGCTTCCGGCTCCGAAAGTCGAGGTCGGCTCACCACGTCCAGTTGAGCGAGAAGGTGATCCCCTGGGCGAAGAAGTCGGTCTCGCGGAGGAGCAGCTGCGGGCGGGGCGTGCCGCCCAACGGGGTGGCCGGCGGGTTCACCGGGAAGTTCGGGATGCGGCTCACGTCCACAACCGGGTCGATGATGTTGCCCGGCCGCAGCACCCGGTTCATGTAGGTGAAGCCGTACCCGACGCCGAGCCGCAGGCGGGGGGTGATGTACATGCCGACGGTCAGTCCGACCTCCGGCATGACGCCGAACACCGGGCGGGTGAAGGTGCCGGCGTTCGCCCCCTGAATGGCGAGCAACCCGCTGTTCGCCGTCAGCAGCCCGCCGGTGTCGGTGAGGATCCGCTGCGACCCGCTGACGGTCGTGGACTGGTAGATGGTGCCGAGGCCGACGGTCGCCTTCCCGTTCACGAACCACCGGCCGCGGCGGAGCTCGCCGGCCAGCCCCAGGTTGACGCCGTAGAAGTTGTTCACCGTCTCGAACTTGTCCTGCACCAGGCCGGCGGCGGCGAACGGGATGCCCACCGCCAGGTTCGAGTTCGGCGTGCGGACGAACTGCTCGGAGATGGTGACGTCCTCCGACAGGTTGGCGAACTTGAACCCGATCAGGGCGTCCAGCCGCGAACACGGCCCGCACCACAGGCCGCGGCGGAAGTTCGCGTCCGCCCCCCACATGCTCGTGCCGTAGGTGACGGCCACCGCCCCCGTCGCCAGCCCCGGCGCGGCCACCACCTCGGAGAACTGCTGCCCGGTGTTGGCGTTGACGAACGGCCGCGCCAGCAGCGGGTTCTCGCTCGTGTCGGTGGCGAAGCTGCCGCCGTTGCGGGCCAGGAACCACAGGTTGCCGTCCACCCCCCAGCGGTTGCCGGGCAGGTAGTACAAGGCCCCGAACCGCGCCCCGCTGTGCAGGGTGTTGTTCAGCACCTGCCCCGGCCCGCCGAACAGCACGCGGGTGTCGCCCTGGCCGATGATGCCGTTGGACGCCAGGCCGCCGGCGGTGACGAGCGGCGGCGCGCCGCCGGCGCGGACGAACCAGAGCAGGTATTCGGCCGTCACCTGCAACCGGCCGCTGCCCAGGCTGGCCCCGGTCTGGAGCAGTTGCCGGGCGCGGGGCAAGCCGCCGAAGCCGAACACCCCGCTGCCGTAAGACCCGCCGAGATACGGGTCGTCCATGATCGGCCCGGCCGAGAACCCGTCCGCCGCCAGTCCCGGCGCACCGGGCGACACCGGGATCGCCGTGCCGCCGCCGGTCGCCGGGTCGCAGCCGGGGATGACCGCCGGCGGGCCACCCACCACGCCGCCGTAAGTCGGCGCGTGCGAGAAGAGCGGCGTGCCGGGAGGCACCGGCTGGCCGGTGTACGGCCCGATGGGATACCCGTGGGGAACGGGCTGCGCGTAGGGCACGGGTTGCGGGCCGAAGGGCACCGGCTGCGGGTACGTCGGAGGGCCCACCGGAATGCCGGGGCCGGGGTTCGTCCCGCCGTTCCGCTCTTCGCCGACCTTCGGCCCCGTGATGGGCTTCGGCTGGGGGGCCGGTTCCGGCTGTCCGCCGCCGGGTTGCATCGGTCCCCCCGCCGGCTGTCGGGCGGGCTTGCGCGGCGGTGCGGGCGCATCGAACCGAGGCAGAGGGGTCGGGGCGAACTGGCCGCGGGCCGTCTCGTCGGGCGCGTCCGAGAACTGAACGCGCCCCAGGGTGGCGGCGGGCGGCGGGGCGGGCGGTTGCGCGACCGAAGGAAGAGCCGAGCAGGCGAGAGAGAAGCCGACACCGGCGACACGAAGGCGCATCATGAGTCCTCCTGACCACGGACAACCGACCCGGCGGCACCGGCTTTCCGGAACCGCGTGTCCTAGCTAATTCGTTCGTCCCCCCGCGACGGCCGCCCGCATCCGAACCCGGCCCCGGACGCGGTGCCGCCACCGATTCCGGACCCGTTGGGGCTGTTGTGCGGGCGGTGCGAAATGTTCCCGCCTCGCCGGATGGGAGGGCTGGGTGGGGGTGCTGGCGGAATCGGCGGACGCGGAAGAATCGGCGGGCGCGGCAAATTCCAATGATGGGCGGGGGCACTGGAATCCGATGAATCGGGCGTACCCGCACCAGCGGTCCTCCACCGGGGGTTTCACGATGTCCTTCCGTCTGACCAAGTGGGTCGGCACCACCGCGGCCGCCGGCGTGTCGGCCTTCACCATCTTCTCCGGCTCGGCCGCCGGCTTCTTCCCGCCGATCCCGACCGGCAACGACCCGCCCAGCGTCGCCCCGCAGGTGCCGGTGGTGCCGTCCGTCGTGGTCAGCCCGCCGCCGCCGCGGCCGATCGTGCCGGTGTCACCGCCGCCGTTCATCCCGGTAGTGCCGAAGGAAGTGCCGCCGACCGTCACGCCGTCGCATCCTTACTGCCCGCCCGGCGTCCCGGAGCCGGCGACGGTCATCACCGCCCTCGTGGGCCTGTCCCTGGTGGGCGTCCGCGCCGCCAAGAAGAAGTTCGGTAAGAAGTCGCCGAACGCCGACGCCTGAGCTGGCGACTGATACCTCCGAACCCCTCGGCATCGGGTACGCTCCTTCCTTCCCCCAATTCCTGGGAAGCGAGCGCTACCCGATGACTCCCATTCGCTACGACGCCACCGACCCGCAGGCCGCCGGCCCGAAGGTCGTCGCCCACTGCTGCAACGACCTCGGCCGCTGGGGCAAGGGGTTCGTGCTGGCCGTCTCCGCGCGCTGGCCGGAACCGGAAGCCGACTTCAAAGCGTGGGCCAAACTCGGGACCGCCGGCGCGTTCGTGCCGGGCGCGGTGCGGTTCGTCCCAGTACGGGCGGACATCGTCGTCGCCAACATGATCGGGCAGCACGGCATCAAGAAGGGGTCGAACGGCCCGCCGATCCGCTACCCGGCCGTCGCCACCGCGCTTGTGGTCGTCGGCGACCGGGCGATTGAGAGCGGGGCGTCGGTCCACATGCCCCGCATCGGCTACGGCCTCGCCGGCGGCAAGTGGGACCGGATCGAACCGCTGATCCAGGCGGCGCTCGCGGCCCGAGGGGTGGCCGTAACGGTGTACGACTACGCCGATTGACTCGGCTCCGTTCGTGTCGGGCGCGGTCGGTTCAACACAGTTCGGCCGGGTGGATCGTGAATGGGGGAACATCCGCTTGTGGAGTGAAATTGCTTGCACAGTGTATATGCGTTCCGTTTTTGGTTTTGTCAAGTAAACCGCGCGGAATTGCGCGAAGTTTTTTGACCGGCTGCTGCCGCTACTCCCCCCGAACCTGTGATCCACCAGCTACGATGGCCTTCCGTTCCCCTTTCGCCGCATGGGGTTACTACCAAATGTCCGACCTCGGCTGGCCCCTGTTCGCCGCGACTTCCGGAGCGGGCCACCGTGGCCCGCTCCCGAAGTCGCGGCGAAGAACCTTCTTTTTCCCCTCACTTCACGGCGTAGCTCTGCTGGAAGGCGGCGACGCCCGCGCCCGGCGTGACGGCGAAGCCGGCGTCGGCCAGGGTCAGTTCCAGCGCGGCCAGCGCGCCGAGTACGTCGAACGCATCGACGTACCCCATGTGCGACAGCCGCCAGATTTGCCCCTTCATGTTGTCTTGTCCGTCGGCCAGCTTGAACCCGTGCTTCTTCTCCATCGCCTTCAGCGTGGCGCTGCCGTCGATGCCCGCCGGCACGGTAATGACCGTGAGCGCGTTGTTCGGCCGCTCGGCGAACAGCGTCAGCCCCATCGCCAGCACCCCCGCCCGGCACGCCGCCGCCACCTTCGCGTGCCGCGCCCACAGGTTCTCGATGCCCTCGGCGCGGATCCGCTTCAGGCTGACCCGCTGCGCCCGGATGAGCGTGTTCGCCGGGGTGAACGGCGTGTCGGACTCGGCCAGCTTCGCCAGCGCCCGCCGCAGGTCGAAGTAGAAGCCGCGCGGCGGGGTGGCGTCGATCTTCGCCTTCGCCTTCGGACTGACGGACACGAACGCCAACCCCGGCGGCATCATCAGCGCCTTCTGCGACCCGGACACCATCACGTCCACGCCCCAGGCGTCGGTGCGGCACTCCATCGCGCCGAGGCCGGAGATGCCGTCCACGATCAGCAACACCGGCGTCTTCGCCACCAGCTCGCCGAACGCCTCGATGTCGTGCCCGACGCCGGTGCTGGTCTCGCTCAGGGTGGCGAACACCGCCTTCGCGTCCGGGTGGTCGGCCAGCGCTTTCGCCAGCATCTCCGGAGTGATCGCCTTGCCGTAGGGCACTTCCACCAGCACGATGTTCGCCTGATGCGCCTTGAGAATCCCCTTCCACCGCTCCCCCCACCGCCCGGCACTCAGCAGGATGACCTTCTCGCCCGCCCCCAGGGTGCTGCACACCGCCGCCTCCATGCCGCCGGTGCCGGAGCTGGTCAGCGTGACCACCGGATTCGCGGTCTGGAAGACGTACTTGAGGTCTTCCGTCACCTCGGCGAGGATGGCCTTGGCTTCGGCCGAGCGGTGGTAGCCGACCGGCTTGGCCAATTCGAGGAGGGTTTCTTCGGGCACCGGCGTCGGGCCGGGAGTGAACAGGCGGGTCTTCATCGCGGTCGGGAACCTCGGGGAGTGACGGGCACCCTCCAGTTTATCGAGGATGACCATTCAATAAAGAGGGACGCGGATGACGCGGATTTCAGCGCGGATGAAGAGGATCAGAGGACAGAGGACAGAAATCAAAGACCGAGGGCAGATGTCGGTCTCCTTCTGTCTTCAAACAAATCTCTTCTTCTGATCCTGTCTTCATCCGCGCTGAAATCCGCGTCGTCCGCGTTCCTCTGGATCGATCCCTTCTCCTCACCTACTTCTTCGGTTCGGGCTTCGGCACGACGAGGCCGGGGCTGGCGTTGAACACCGCGGCCGGCTTGCCGTCGGCGACGGTCCACACCCCCACTTCGCCGGCGAACGACCCGCCGGCCACCAGCTTCCCGTCCGGGCTAAAGGCGACCGCGAAGACGTGATCCGTCAGCCCGGCGAGCGTGAACTTCGCCGCGACGGTCGTGGCGTCCCACAGCTTCACGCTCTTGTCGGCGCTGGTGGTGGCGAGCATCGTGAACGCCGGATTCACGGCGATCTTGAACACCTCGTCGTTGTGCCCGCCGGTGTTCTTCACCTGCTTGCCGTCGCCGCCCGGCTTCCACGTCCGCACCTGCTTGTCGGCCCCGACGGAGAACCCGACCGTCGCGTCCTTGTTCAGCGCCACCCCGTAGACGATGTTCTGGTGGTCGGGGAAGGTCATGACCGACTCCTTCGCCTTCAAGTCCCACACCTTCGCCGTCTTGTCGCGGGCCGCGCTCACCAGGTATTTGCCGTCGGCGGCGATGGCCACGCCCAGCACCCAGTCGGCGTGGTTCTCGATGGTCTGTTCGAGCTTCGCCTTAGCCGCGCCGTCGGTCAGGTTCCACACGCGGATGGCCCGGTCGCACCCGCCGGCGGCCAGCGTCTTGCCGTCGGCCGACACCGCCAGGCACAGCACCGAGTCGTCGGCGTCCAAGAGGGCCGCGACGAGGACCGCCTTGTCGTTCACGCCGTCGAGGATGGCCACGCCGCCTTCGGTCTTCGTCGGCTTGGCGTTGATGTCGTACACCCGCACGTCGCCCTCCTGCCCCGGTCGGCCGCCGGCGACGACGAGCTTGCCGTCCGGCAGGAAGGCCATTGCGTAGGCCCGTTCCGCGCGGGTGTAAATGCGCTTCACCAGCTTCCCGTCCGGCACGCTCCACACGGTCAGTTCGTGGTGCCCGCACACGACCACGGCTTTGCCGTCCGGGGTGAACGCGAGGCTGTTGATGACGGCCGGGAACTTGTACGCGGCGGGCGGGGCGGGCGGCTTCCACCGGATGCGGAGTTCCTTCAGCAGGTCCGCCTTCGCGTCGATGCCGGCGTCCAGCTTCGCCCCCTCCTTGATCCACTGTTCGATGACCGCCGCCTTGTCCAGCGGCACCGCCTCGCCTTTGTCGCGCGGCGGCATCCGCCGTTCGTCCTTGGTCACGATGAGCGAGTGGAAGTCGCTGTCGGCCGCCTTGCCCGCCGTAATCGGGTCGCCGCCCGGCCCGCCGGCCATCAGCTTCTCGAACGTGGTCATGTCGTACTTGCCGCTCCGCTTCTTGGCGTCGTGGCAGGCGAAGCAGTTCTCCTTCACGATGGGGGCCACGTCGGCGATGAAGCTGACCGGCTTCTTCGGCGGCTGGGCGAAGGCGGGGGACGCGGACAGCGCGACGGCGGCGAGGACGGCCGCGACGACGGCACACAGGACGCAATACCGGCGGGTCATGGGGAAGGCTCCGACACGGGGAAAGGCGGTGGGGTGGGTGTGAGTAGTTTAACCCGCGACGAGGGCAAAGGGAACGCTCAGGCGGCCGTTCTTTGGCGAGCGGGGGGCGTAAGCCCCCTGTTTGATCGAGATCAACAGGGGGCTTAC
>JAYTTN010000087.1:0-9323 GCA_043745295.1 Fimbriiglobus sp.
TGAGCGACGGTCTTCAAGAAGCACCGTCGCTCACGCTTCCGGCTCGGAACGAAACCAAGAAGCCGCTCTTGGCGGTCGCGGCTCGCCGGGTTCGGGTTACGGCTTCTCGACCTTGCCGGCGAACAGCACGGTGCCGGTCGGGTTGTGGCGGATGGCGAACAGGAACGGCCGATCCGCCTTGAACTCCTTCGGCGGCATCGGCACGCGGACGCTGGTCGGATTGGCCACGACCACCGCCGTCGCGGCGGCGGCCTCGGTGCCCTCCTCGTTCACCTCGCAGAACGCCTTGTGCAGCACCAGCGAGATGTACAGCTTCTCCATCGACGTGTGCAGTCCGCTCAGGTCGGCCTTCTTCTCCTCGAAGGCGTCGGTCATGCCCAGCGCCCGGAGCGCCTTGCCCAGGTCGTAGCCGGTTTCCAGCTTGAACGTCGGCAGCGTCAGGTTGACCGTGTCCTGCCAGTCCATTTTCTTCAGCAGCGCGCCCAGGGCCGCTCCGGTCATCGCCTTCTCCAGCGCCGGCATCCCGTCCGCTTTGCGGGGCAGCAGCACCAGCATGGACGTTTCACGGCCCTTGTACGGCAGTTCCACGGCCAGCACGTCGTCCGTCTCGGCGTAGGCGCAGCTCAGCGAGATGTGCATGAATTTCGCTTCGCCCTTCGTGCCGTTGGCCAGCAGGAACGGGCCGGGCTTGGTCCGTTTCTTGTCGAAGGCGTACTCCCACTTGCCCTTGAAGTAGACGGCGTTGGTCAGCACCAGGCGGGTGTCTTCGGTGACGCTCCCCTTCGGCAGCAAGTCCTTGATCCGCTCCTTGGTCTGCCCCTCCACCCAGGCGTTGATCTTGGCGCGGGCCGGTTCCGGTGCCGAGAAGTCGGTGTGGAACAGTCCACCGCCGTAGCTGTCGTTCACCACGCCGAGGAACTCCTTCCGCCACGGGTAGGTGGCCGAACCCCACAGCGCGTTCGCCACGGCCAGCTCGAAGCCGCGCTTGTCGGCCGGCGTCTTCTCGTCGTTCAGACTGGCGAACAGCGACTGGAATCCGGCGTGCGCGGCGGCGGTGTCGGCGGGCAGGCTGAGGGCCTTGGTCATCTGCGCGAGGGTGTTCCCCTTCGCGCCGGCGGCGGTCATGCCGAGCGCGGCCTCGATGCTGAGCGGGGAGAAGAAGACGTTCCCCGGCTTGCCGTTCAGTTGCCGGTACAGGTCGAACGTGAAGGCGTTGACGGCGGCGGGCACGGGGCTGATTGCAGGCTTCGCGGGGTCGGCGGCGAACAGCGACCGGCCGAGGACCGGCGCGGCACCGGCGGCGAGCGCGGCGGACAGAAAGCGGCGGCGGGAAACGCGGGCCATGTGCCGAACTCCGGGAGGGGTGGCCGGGGCGAGTCATTCACCCACCGCCATGCTAACACCCTTCCGACGAGCGGTCACGCCGAACGGATTGCCCCGTTACACGCCGGTTGCGCGACCTCGGCGTCGTCCGGGAGGTGTTCGGCGTCCGGCCCGCCGACGGTGACGAGCGCCGCGCACCGGCGGCAGGCGAGTTCCCACCCGGCCAAGTGGTCGGGGTAGTCGCGGGCGAGCTGGCAGGCGGGACAGGTGACGCGGATCATGGTCGCACCGGGAAGAGCGGGGTGAAGTGAACCCCGTACCGGTTGCAACCCGACGTGTGACAAACGATCGCAATTCGGGCGGCGAACCCGGCGGACATGTGCGGCGGACGACTCGGACGAGTCACGAAACGGAGTCGGCCGGTTTCGACCACGGCTCATGGCTAAACGCATTCGTCAAGCACATCGACCGTGAATCGCGATTGACGGGTGTTGTCAACCGCGGCTGATTCGGGTTGTAGGTCGCGGTCGAGCCGACCGAAGGTCGGGGAGGCCCGACAGCCCGCCACCCACGGCTTAACGCCCGACAACGGGTCAGCACCCGAGACCGGTGATGTCGTTTGCCGTCGGGCCTCGTTCCCCTACGGGAACTCGACCGCGACCTACACGACCGTTGCCGTGCGAACCAGCCGCCCAAAGTCGTCTCGCCCTCAATACCGCTCGCGCGGGAGGGTTCGCCGCCGCTTGAGCGGCAGGAAGAGTTGCCCGCCGAGCCAGCCGCCGACGGCCATCGCCCCGAACGCGCACCCGGCCAGGACGAATTCGACGGTGCGGCCCGGCGCGTCGGCCGCGCAGGTCTCCGCCGCCAGCCAGTCCAGGCCCGGCAGCGCGTCCTCGGTCGAGGTCGATCGCAGCGCGATCACGCCGACGGCGGTGAGGACGCCGGCGAACAGGCCGTGCCGTAGCCCGGCCCCCGTGCCCGCGCCGGCCACGACCGCCGCCACCAGCACGGCAATCACCGTCAGTTGGAAGTCCACGCGGGCGACGGCCGCCGGGCCGCCGAGGTGCAGCAGGCCGGCCGGCAGCCCCCGCATGGACGCCCGCACCGTTTCCGCCGCCGCGATCCCGCCGACCGCGAGCGCCGCGGCCAACGTCAACTGGAACCAGTGGGTCGGCCGGCCGGTGCGCCGCTTGCCGTCGGTCGGCTTCAGGCCCATCAGGGAGCTGCCGCGCGGGGACGGGGCGTCGGGCACCACCACCGGCTCCGGCCAAATCTGCCCGGCCGCCATCGCCACCAGCCCGGCGACGGCCGCGATCACCGCGACCAGCCCGCCGCGCAGCGGGTCGAGGACGACGGCCGGGTAGCCGTCCACCAGCAGCCACGCCAGCCCGCTGACCGCGCCGACGACCGCGCCGCCGCTGAAGTTCAGCCGCCGCCCGGCCCCGGCCATCACCCCCCCCACGCCGGCCGCGAGCAGCCGCAGCAGGTAGCCGACGGCGAAGCCGACCGGGTCGGACGCTTCGCCGGTCGCACCGAGGGCGGCCGTCGTCCACTCCCGCAGGGCCAAGTGCAGGCCGAGGGCGACCACGATGCCGACGGCCACGCGGCCGGCGAAGGTGGTCTCGACGGGGTCGGGCGGCGGCGGCACCGCCACCGCCAGGGCGTCGGCCGCCTCGCCGGGCGACATGAGCAGGCTGCTGCACTTCGGGCAGCGGCCGGCGGCCGGGTGCTGGGCGTGGCACTTCGGGCAGTACAGGTACATGGGAACCCCAGCGGCACCGGAGTGGAGGCCGTCGTCCGCGCGAAGTGTAGGACACGAACCGGGGTCGGGCCGCCGACCCCGGCTGCCGCACGGTTGACTTCGGGGTCCGGCTCGCCGATACTCTCCCTCACCTCCGAGGATTCCGCCATGCGTTCGCTTCTCGCGCTCGTGCTCGCCGTGCTCGCCTGCCCACTCGCCACCGCCGACGACTGGACCGGCAAGACGATCCGCGTGAAGGAGGACGGCGTCAAACCGGGGCCGACGTCCGGCAACGGCATCGTCGTCGGCGACACGGCTCTGGACAAAGGCAAGGCGTACACGGTGAAGGCCGACGACGGCACCCGCCTGCAACTGGACGCCGGCTGGATCTTCAAGTTCCAGGCCGAGGTAGTCGCCGACTTCAAGCCGTTCCCCAAGCCGCTCCAGCCGGACGAGAAGGTGAAGACCGACGGCTGGTTCGGCAAGAAGGTGCTGCCGAGGCGCGACTCCGACACCATCCGCATCGGCACCTGGGAGGACGGCAAGCAGGTGACGTGGAAGGCGAACAACCTCCTGAACTGCACGGTGCGGGAGGACCGCGACGGCTACCTGCGGGTGTACGACGGCCGCTGGGAAGGGTGGGTGAGTAAGGACGACATGGTGACGGCCGAGGATGCCCCGGCCTGGTGGGACAAAGAAGTGAAAGCCAACCCGAACAGCCATTACGGTTGGTTCATGCGCGCGGCGAGTTGGAAGGACAAGGGCGAGTTCGACAACGCCATCAAGGACTACACCGAAGCCATCCGCCTGAAGCCGGACAGCAGCGCGGCGTACAACGGCCGCGGTATCGCGTGGGGTAACAAGAAGGAGTACGACAAGGCCATCGCCGACTACACCGAGGCTCTCCGCCTCGACCCGAAGGATGCGTTGGCCTTCAGCAATCGCGGCAATGCGTGGCTCGCCAAGAAGGAGTACGACAAGGCCGTCGCCGACTACACCGAGGCCCTCCGCCTCGACCCGAAGTTCACTGACGCCTTCAATAACCGTGGAAATCTGTGGCTCCGTGCGAAGGATTACGGAAAGGCTATTGATGACAGTAACGCTGCGTTGAAACTCGATCCGAAAAGCGGTATCGCGTTCAACAACCGTGCCGAAGCGTATGCCAAGTTGAAGAAGTACGACGAAGCCGTGGCGGGGTTCGAGAAGGCGCTCGAATTCAACCCGATGGATGGTATTTACTGTGCGTTTGCAAAGTTCCGTGCCTCGTGCCCGGATGCCAAGTACCGCGACGGCAAGAAGGCGGTCGAGTTGGCGAAGAAGGCCATCGAGAAAGCCGGCAAGGACGCGGATTGGGAATACTTGGATGCCCTGGCCATGTCCTTCGCCGAGGCCGGCGACTTCGAGTTGGCGGTCGCGGAGCAGCGGAAGGCCGTCGAGATGCTGAAGGGCGAGAAGTTCGCCGACAAGGACGACATCAAGAAAGCGGAGGCGCGGCTGGAACTGTACCGCGCCGAGAAGCCGTACCGCGACGACGAGTGATCCGGCTCGCTCCGTCGAAATTCCTTGCGAAAGGAGTGGTTCCGGCTTTCAGCCCGAAGGGCTGAAAGCCACCCCAACAACACGCCGAACGATCTCGACGGAGCAAACCCGGCTCACCGCCCGCCCAAGTCCCTCAGGCGGGTGTGCAGGTATTGCGCCCGCCGCGTTACGGGCCTCGCCATCGAGGGCAGCGGCCGGGTGCTGGGCGTGGCACTTCGGGCAGTACAGGTACATGGGAACCCCAGCGACACCGGAGCGGAGGCCGTCGTCCGCGCGAAGTGTAGGACACGAACCGGCGCGGCGCGGGGTGGGGCTAAGCCCGAACGGATTCGGTTCACGCGCGGCGGGAGCGGCGGCATGCCACGATCCCGCCGAGGCCGAGGAGCAGCACCCCCGCGGCGATGCCGGCCAGCGGAAGCATCCCCATCTTGGGCGCGCGGCGGGTGTGCGTTTCGGTCGTCGTTTTCCCCGCCCCGTCGGTGTAGGTGAACGTGATCTTGTCCTTCTCGCCGAGGGTGTACTCGACGGAATGCGACGCGCCTTTGACATCGTACTTGACCGTGTACGTCTTCGCCTGGTCGTCGCGGTCGAAGGCGGTGACCTTCGCGCCCCGGAGCGGCGTCCCGGCGGGTCGGGCCGGCGCGTCCTTCGGTTGCGGGTCGATCTGGTCGCCGCGAACGGTCACTGCGCCGCGCATGCCGCCCATCATGTACGGGTACTTCTTGGTGCTGTAGTAGCGGTAGCCGGTCTTCTCGGTGCGGCCGTTGAACTCGTCCAGGTCGGCCGGCTCCTTCCCGTCGGCGTCGGTGAACCCGTACAGCGGGAAGCCGTCCAGCCCGTAGGCGATGGGGTTGCCCTTGCCGACGGCCGTCTGCAAGTGCGTCGGGGCGATGTGGTAGTGGTAATCGTCACCCCGCCCGCAGTGCCCGCCGAATTCGTCCAGTTCGCCGGCCAGGTACGAATCCTCGCCCCGGTTGTTCAGGGCGTTGAAGACGGGCACGCCGTTGACGGCCAGCCCGATGGCCCCGCGGAGCAGCGCCGTCTTCGCCGAGATCGGCTTGTCCGCGAGTTTCGGCGTCAGCGGGATGCGCCAGGCGTTCTTGCCGGTGTACGGCTGCGGCAGCGGGACTTGCTGCTGCCACGCGGTGATGCCGACCATCATCGGGTGGTCCGGGAAGGCGTCCGACCCGACGTACAGGAAGCGGTCGTCGGCGCGGAGCTGCAGCTTGTCCTTGAACGCGGCGAAGTGCTTGAGTTGCGGCGGGTCGGGCGTCTCGGCGGCGAGAAGGAACGGGGCGAGGGCCGCCACCGACAGCGCCACCCCGACCACCGCCCGGCGGCGGAGCAGCACGCACGCCATGCCGAGGATCAGGACGACGGACGCCGCGACGAACGGCAGCAGGTCGTTGGCGTCGCGTGTCGGCCGCGGCGGCAGCGGCAACGGCAACGAATCGTGCGAGCCGTCGGCGTGGGCGAACGCCGATGGCCCGACGAGGAGCAGCGCGACTAGGGCGGCGGAAAGTCTCGGCATGGGACGGCATCCTCGCGGTGAAGACACCTTACCCGACCGACCTGAAGGGAGGCTGAAGGGAGGTCGAACGAACCACCCCGGCGGAGGCCGGGATTGCAGGGTCATCTGTCCTTGAGCTTTTGCAAGTCGTCCCGGAGTTGCTCGACCATCTTCCTGTACTCTTCGAGTTGTTCTGGTGTGATCGTGGGATGGAGTGCGTCGGCGGGGATCCGAATGCCGTGATCCTGGAAGTCGTTCCTCGCGTTCTGTTGGGTGGCATACGTCGGCTTCCGTTCACCGACCGTCCGCGACTCGGGCACGCGCCCGCCGGCCCGCTTGACGATGCGAATCTCCGCACAGTACTTCGCGCCGTCGTCCTCGCAGAGGCTCAGCACGACACGGTCGCCGACTTCCAGATCGGACGCCAGGTAGCCGTAGGCGGCCATCGCATGCCGCTGCAACCGGCCCGCCGCGAGGGCGTCGTGGAGCGGGTACGTCGTGATCTCCTTGGTCCCGGCCGCGCGGAGGACGATGCCGTCGTCATTGACGGCGACGATGTAGCCGGCCCGACCCGGCAGGCTTGCCGGCGCGAACTCCGTCACCCGCACGGGCGGCTTTTCGTCCGGCCGCACGAAGGTTCGGAACCGCTCGATCTGCTGCGGCGTGAGTCCGCGCTTCGGCTCCGCAGTCGGCACACTTGCCTCGCCACAGGAGGAAAGCGTCGAGATGCTCAGCGCGAGGAGAGTGAGGGGCACGGGAATATCCGGTTGTGGCGCGTGACGACCGGCAATGATACCACATCCCTGAGCGCGAACCACCCCGGCGGGTGCCGGGGTGGAGGTTCGGCTCACTGCCGGTTATTGGGCGGCGGGGCCTTCTTCTCCTCTTCCTGATGTCGGAGTTCCTGAAGTTGTCGCGCCGTTTCTTCCCCCATTCGTTTCAGTTCGTCGTAGAAGTCGGCGTCAGAGGTCGCAGGACGGCAGTTCTTCGGGAGCGGGATGCCGAAGTCGGCGAGGTCGTTCGCGGCGTTCTGGCGGGTTGCGTAACTCGGGGCCGGCTCGCCCGTCTTGAAGCTCTCCGGCACCCGTGTGCCAGGTCGCTTTCGGATGCTGATCTCGGCGCATAACACCTGCCGTCCTTCGTCGTGGAGGGCGAGTGTGACGACATCGCCGACC
The DNA here is from genome assembly GCA_043745295.1 of Fimbriiglobus sp. Taxonomy (GTDB): domain Bacteria; phylum Planctomycetota; class Planctomycetia; order Gemmatales; family Gemmataceae; genus JALHQU01. The sequence continues at coordinate 7,289 of JAYTTN010000087.1, forward strand.
TTCACGTCTGCCGCGCGGTAGCCGTTCCAGAACATGGCCAGTTCGTGGATGCGGCCCGCCGCCAGCGCGTCGTGGAAGGCGAACGTGAGGAACTGCTTGTCCGGCCCGACGCGAACGGTGATCGCCTTGTTCGAGACGACCGTCACATGCCCGGTCACGTCCGACAGCGTACCGGGCAGAAACTTGGTCGGTCGCGGCTCCCCGTTCGCAGCCAACCCCGCACGCGGTTGCGTAGCCATCAGTTCGGCGGCGAACCAGTAGCCGGGCTGTAGCGCCAGCGAAGCGAGCAGCAGGCGAAGATGCCAAGCGGATACGGAAATCATGTCCGTAGTTTCCTCGGTCTGTGAGTGGGGCAGAACACAACGGAGGGGTGAAAACGAACTCCCGCTATTGAAGTTCGTCAACGCGGGATTCGAGCAACGTGGTGTTGGCGCGAGGTCAAGACGACCCGACGGATCCCATCACTTCTTGCGTACCCGGATCCATCTCGGGCTGTCGGCAGGGGCGTTGGAAGGCAACTCATTCGGTTCGAGTTCCCAATCGGCGGCGAGGGTCGTCGTCGGCCGATCCGCATCGCCGAAGCCCTTGACACCGCGAATCACTTCCCACGTTCTCCCGACCCCGCCAGGACGGTGGATGATCGGGTCGATCTTCGCGGCCGGCTTGAAGAAGAAGACGCCGTCAGTCGTCCAGCGGTCGCGGAAGACCTCATTATCGGCGTAGACGTGGGGTTTGTAGGTTCCGCCCAAGAACTTGATGTCGCCGCTGACGTGGAGTGTCCCGACGGTGTGGGTATCACCTTGGTCGTTGGCACCGACCATCACCGTCCCGCCGTTGACTACGAGTTTACCGTGGATGAACGCGACGTGATCCGAAACCCCGGCCAGAGTACCATCGACTTTCGTCGCCTCCACCTGCGTCGTCAGCGCACCACCCGCCATGAACACACCCGCGTTGGCGACTTGAAGTTGGCGACCATCGCGGATGTTCACCTTCGGAACGCTCAGGATTCCTGACACGTTCTGGATCCACACGGCCGGGGCCACGGAGGCATCGAGCGGTTGTCCCAACGGGTTCCGCTCAAAAGCTTCGGTCACGTTCAAGTCGGCGATCACGACGTTGAGCGTCCCGCCATCGACCAGGATCGGTGATTCGCACCGACCACCCAACCCAGTTGCCTCGCCCTTCAGGAGGACCATCCCGAGGCCTTTGATCGGGCGTCCGTTCGATCCCTCAACCGGGGTGAAGCCCTTGAGCAACTGCACCCACGTTTTCGGCTCGACAGGCGGAGGTATAGTCGGGGGCTGGGGCGGGCTTGTCGGAGGCGGTGGACTCGTTGTAGGGCCATCCAGCGAACATCCAGTACCGATCATTAAACCGGCAACGTTGTTCAGGACGATGCTACCCGACGCGATCATCGTCGTGCCGCTCAGCAGCTTGATGTCCGAGCCGGTGATGTAGGACGTGTCGGTGCCGTCGCCGATGGTGGCGTTCGTCATGCCGACGATGCGGACGACGCCGGCGTTGACGCCGCTGTTCAGCGTGCCCCCAGTCCAGGTGAACGCGCCGCCGAAGCTGCCTAGCGTCGAGTACGCCGAACTGACCGTGAGGGTCAGCGCGGACGACTGGCCTGGGGCGGTCTGGTCGATGCTGCCGGAAGTCTGCTCGAACCCGCCGACGGCGATGTCGTGCTGGAAGGTGACGGTGCCAATATAGCCGCCGACCAAGTGGATGCTGGCGAACAGACTGCCGCTGGCCGACGTGAAGACACATGTGGGGCTGACCAACGCCGTCGCCGTGGTACCACTCCCAGGATCGTCCGGCGGCATCTCGCTGTCGATGTTGATCGGGAACGGGACGGGGGTAAAGAACAGGTCGTCGGCCGCGCCGGCCGCGTGATTGGATGTCGAATCGGTAGCCGAGCCGACGCGCCAGTTCTCGGCGGTACTCGCCTCGAAGCCCGCGCCGAAGGCGGGGTTCCAGTACAGCACCGCCGGCACGTCGCGGGCTTCCAGCACCTCACAGCCCAACCGCG
>JAYTTN010000088.1:0-9313 GCA_043745295.1 Fimbriiglobus sp.
GTCGCGCTTGCCGACTGCTGCCCGTGGCGGGTGGCCGTCGATCCGAAGTCGGGGAGCGCGTGGATGGCGACCATGAGCCGTGGGGTGCGGGAGTACACGGCGGCCGGGAAACTGGCCGCAGAACACGACGTGGCGGACACTATCGGCGTCGAGATCGACCCGAACGGCGACGGCGCGTGGGTGCTGACGAGGACCGACACCCGGCTGCTCTCGTTCGCCGGCAAGGAGTTGCGGAAGGTGGCCCACAAGAAGCCGACCGATCAGGCCTGGATCGCCGCGTACAAGGAGTGACGGCGCGCAGTTACCGCGTCTCCCGGCCGAACGGCGACGACTCGCGGCCCGAAGCCGTCGGGGAAAAACGCTCCCGGCGGTGGGGCGGGTTGCGGGCGGGGCCTCCGGCGAACTACCCCGGCCCCTGTCCGGGGTAGGTATTCGGAAGAAACCCCACCCCCCGGCCCCTGTCAGGGGTAGGTCTCGGGATCAACGTGGGTCGAAGACCCCACCCCCCGGCCCCCTCCCCGTTCCGGAGAGGGGTGTTCGACGGGCAGACGTGATTTTGCGAGCCGCGACCGCCAGGGAGTGGCCTCTGGTCCGACCCGGAAGCGTGAGCGACGGTCTTTGGGAAGAACCGTCTGGTCCGACCCGGAAGCGTGAGCGACGGTCTTTGGGAAGAACCGTCTGGTCCGAGTCGGAAGCGTGAGCGACGGTCTGTGGGAAGAACCGTCGCTCACGCTTCCGGCTCGGATCGGCCGGATGATGCCACTCCCTGGCGGTCGCGGCTCGCAAGATCACGTCTGCCCCTTGAACACCACTGGACCGGGGGGTGGGGTTCGGCAAACGCCCGGCGGCACGCGCGTCCGAAATTCGGACAGTCGATTCGGGACAATCTCTCAACTTTGATTTGACAAACCCAAAAACGGAGCGCATTGGTACTGGTGTACACTTCCCGTTCCGGAGAGCCGCCGTGAACACCGCCACCGCTACACCCACCACCGAATTGGCCGACCGCTTCCGGTGCGAGTCGGAAGTCCCCGACCCGCCGCGCGACGCCGCCGGCCGCAAGCAGTACTGGGAGGACACCGTCGCCGAAGCGGTCGCGGAGCTGCGCCGCCGGCTGGCCAGCAGCCGCGACGAGAAGTCCTTCCAGGCGCTGCAAATGATCGTGGACTTGGAAAAAACCCGCCTCCGCCACAAGACGCCGGTGGCGGGCACGGAGGTGAGCGGCGGCGGCTACTCCTCGCCGCTGCCACCGATGGAGCCGGACCAGCCGATCCGAGCCGGAAGCGTGAGCGACGGTCCTTCCCAGCCACCGTCGCTCACGCTTCCGGCTCGGACCGCACCCGACGCACCGTCGCTCACGCTTCCGGCTCCGACCGCACCCGATGCACCGTCGCTGACGCTTCCGGCTCGGACCGAACCGGAGACCGAACCGCCGCCGCCGCACGGCCGCTACCGGCACGTCGAGTACCCGCTCGACGCGCCCATCAACACGATGACGGACGACGAGTACAACGCCTACCGGAAGTGGCAGGGGTTCTGGCCCGGCGTCCCGCCCGGCTGGCCGAACTGGCCGCCGAAGCCGGCCGCCGTCGTCGCCCCCGCGCCCCTTCCGGCGTAAGATTCCCCGCACACACACGCGAGGGTCGGTCATGCAGTTGGCCAAAGTGAAGTACGCGCTCGGCGAAGTCGGCGTCGGCGTCGTGGACGGCGACCACCTGTTCCCGCTGCCGCTCACCGGCGCGGTGACGTGCCTGGCCGACATCCTGCACGCCGCCGACCCGGTGGCGACCGTGACGGCGCTGCGGGCGTCCGCCCCGGCCGTGGCCCCGCTACCGCTGGCGTCCGTCACCCTGCTGGCCCCGGTGGACCGGCAGGAGGTGTGGGCCGCCGGGGTGACGTACAAGCGGAGCAAGATCGCCCGCGAGGAGGAGTCGGCCGGCGCGGCCCAGTTCTACGACAAGGTGTACGGGGCCGCGCGGCCGGAGCTGTTCCTGAAAGCCACCCCGGAGCGGCTGAGCCACCCCGGCGGGCCGATCCGCGTCCGCCGCGACAGCAAGTGGAGCGTGCCGGAGCCGGAGTTGACGCTGGTGGTGTCGCCCGACCTGCGGATCGTCGGGTACACGGTGGGGAACGACGTGAGCAGCCGGGACATCGAGGGCGAGAACCCGCTGTACCTGCCGCAGGCGAAGATCTACACTGGGTCGTGTGCCATCGGCCCGTGGGTGACGCTGGCGGCGCACGTCCCGAAGATCGCCGAGGCGGAAATCCGCCTGACCATCCGGCGGGGCGGGGTGGTGGCGTTCGACGGCAGTACGGCCGTGTCGCAGATGGCCCGCACGCCCGACGACCTGGTGAAGTGGCTGGGCACCGAGAACGCCTTCCCGCACGGCGTCTTGCTGCTGACGGGCACCGGCATCGTCCCGCCGGACGAGTTCACCCTGACGCCCGGCGACGACGTGGACATCAGCATCACCGGCCTGGGCACGCTGAGCAACCCGGTGGCGTGAGGGCGAACCCGTGAGTGAACCGCCGCATGTCATTGAAGTCCGCGAATCCATCCCGTTTGGGAAGTGGGTTCGCAAAGCGCGCCTTCGTTCGGCCGTGGACCTCTTGACGGTGGGCCTCCGCGCGAACCCGTTCAGCGGTGATGTCGTCCCAGGGTCGGACGGCATCCGGAAAGTTCGGATGGCAGGAGGCGGACGGGGAAAACGCGGCGGGTTCCGCGTGATCTACACGGTCGTCGTCGATACCACGGCGCTGTTGCTGCTGGAAGGCTACTCCAAGTCGGAGAAGGACGACATGACCAACGACGAAATGAAGCGGTTGATTGATGAGGCGAAACGGATGGAAGCGGAGATCGTCGCCGAGCGTGCCATACTTTCAGGGGAAACGCCATGACTGTGGCCACCAAACCGAAACCGAAGCGGAAATCCCGCGAGCAGGCGGCCGGGCCGTCCCTCGCCGACCGGCTGATCGACGCGATGCGGGGGATCGCCGCGAACGCGCGCGGCGAGGACAACGACGTGTTGCGCTACTCGCTTCCGCCGAATGCGACACTGGCCCAGGTCCGGACGGCTCGTCGCGCCGCCGAGAAGGAGTTGCGGGAACGGCAGGCGGCGCGGCGGGCGCGGCGGGCCGTCTGCCCGCTCGCCCCGGCCGACGTGTACGCCGTCCGGCGGGCACTGGGGCCGAACGTCAGCCAGGAGTGGTTCGCCGACTTCCTGAACGTGCCCGTGTCGCTGGTGGAGGCGTGGGAGGAGGGCACCAAGGCCCCCGCCGGCGCGGCCCTGCGGCTGCTGGCCGACATCCGCGCCCGCCCCGACTACTGGCGAGATCAACTGCACGCCGCCGATTCCGCCCGCCCGGAGACCCCGTCATGATTCGCCACACGGTCGTGTTCGCCCTGCTGCTGGTCGTCGCCGCGCACGGGCAGCAACCCCGGCCGCTGATCCCGTCGAACGAGAAGCCGGCCCCGCCCAAGCTGGAGCCGGTGGCCGAGGCCAAGCTGCTCATGGAAGGGCTGACCAAGCCGAACTTCGACGCCCTCGGCAAGCTGCTGAAGGAGAAGCCGGCCGACGCCGCCGGGTGGACGTTCGCGCGGGGGCAGGCGCTGCTGCTGGCCGAGTCGGGGAACCTGCTGATGATGCGGCCGCCGAAGACGCGGGCGGCGCAGGACGCCTGGATGGCGAATGCCGTCGAGATGCGGACGGCCGCCGCGAAGCTGGCCAAGGCCGCCGGCGAGAAGGAGTACGCGACCGCCCGCGCCGCCCTGGCGTCGGTGGCGAACGCCTGCAACCGCTGCCACCAGGCGTTCGGCGTGGCCACCCGCGTCACCCCGTTCGACGCCGACTGACGGGGCGTCACTTGGCGGGGGGCTTCATCCGCGCGAGCGTCTCCTTGGCGTGGCGGGTGATCGCCGCGGTCGCCGCGCCGTCGGCCAACTTCGCCACCACCTTGCGGGCGGCGGCGGTGCCGACGTGTTCCAGCACTTCCAGCGCGCGAAGGATGCGGAGGGTGTCCGGCACGGTTTCCGGGTCGATCTTCAGCAGCGCCGCGATCCGCCGCCCGGCCTCGGCACTGGCGGGTGCCTTCGCGGCTTCGGCCAGCAGTGTCGCGGCCTGGTCGGGGACGGTCGCCAGCGCTTTGCTGGCCGTGTCGCGGGTCTTGAAGTCGGGGTCGCCCAGTTCGCCGACCCAGCGGCCGATGAGCTTGTCGTCCAGGCCGCGAACCGGTTCCACTTTGTCGCCGAGGAGTTTCACCGCGCCGTTCGGGTCTTGCACCAGCCGGGCGATTTCGCGGCCGGCGACTTTCGCGTCCGCGTCGGCCAGCGCGGCCCACGGGTCGGCCGCCGGGTCGCCGGGAATCTTCAGCGGGTCGCGCGGCGGCGGCGGCTCGGTCGCGGTCCACTTGCGGATGTCCCACGACTGGCACAGACCGGTGCGGTGCGCCGTGAGCAGGGTGCGGGCGTCCGCGGTGAAGGCGACGCCGGTGCCGAACGGGAGCGGCGCGCGGAAGCGGTGCCCCTCGGTCCCGCCCATGCTCAGGTCGTACAGCACCAACCAGTCGTCGGTGATCGTGCCGAGCCAGCGGCCGTCCGGCGACAGCGCGTGGCGGTACGCATCGAACATGTGCGGCCGCTGGTGTCCCCAGCGGTGGCCGGTCAACTGGTCGAACGCGAACACGTCCTTGTCGCGGAGGAGGACCAGCGTCCGCCCGTCGGCCGACACCCGCACGGCGCGGACGTAGTCCTCGCGGACGGACTCGCTTTCCAGGTCGTGTTCCCACCGCACGCTCCCGGACGCCACCTCCACCGCGGCCAGTTTGTGCCCGTGCGACCAGACCATCAGTCGGCCGTCGGGCGAGAGCGTCCAGTCGCGCGAGTAGTACCCGCCGGGATAGGTTAGCCGGCCTCGCCGGGTGTCGCCGGCGAGGTCGCGGATGGCGACCTCGGTCTCGTCGGCGGACTTGGATTTCCAGTCGATGCCGATCGCCCGGCCGTCGCCCAGGAAGACGGCGGACGACCCGGCCCCGGCGGCGAGTTTCTTGCCGGTGCGGGTGTCCAGGACGACGACGCCGGGATCGGTGTCGGCCACCAGTCGGCGACCGTCCGGCGACGCGGACACCTGCTTGAACCGGTGTCCGGGCTTGTCGGATGGGATGTTCGCCTCGGCCAGCACCTTGCCGGTCGCGGTGTCCCACGTCACCACCCGGCCCCGCTCGGTCCACCCGACCGCCGTCGTCGGGCCGACGCCGAAGACGCCCTCGAAGGCATCGTAGGTGGAGTGCGCGTCCAGTCGCTTGCCGGTGCGGAGGTCGTGCCGGCGGGGCACGCCGGCGGCGAAGGTGAGGGCCTGCCGGCCGTCCGCGAGGAAATGCAGGTTCCAGAAGTCGGACGCGAAATCGAGTCGCGGTTCGAGTTTCGCCGCGGTCGGGTCGAAGGCCTGAAGCGTCCCGTTCCCGTGCGACAGCCACACCCGGCGGCCGTCGGGGGAAAAGCCGTGCAGCCCGCCGAACGCGCCCTCGACCGCCGCCGTCCGCTTGCCCGTGGCCGTGTCGAACACCTGAAGGTGGCATTTGCTTTCGGGACAGCAGGTGAGCGCCACCCGCGTGCCGTCGGGCGAAAACCCCGCGACGTAGCTGTTGTTGTCGCGGGCCTTCGGGGCCAGTTCCAGCCGCCGCTTCTTCCGCGCGGCGATGTCGTACACGAACACGTCGTGCGGTTCGCGGCCTTCGGACCAGATCAGCATTCGACCGTCGCCGCTCACCTGCATCGGCGACACCGTCGAGTTGACCGGGACCGCCGGCAGGTCGTCGAAGTGCGTCACCCACTTCCACTCCTTCTCGCCGCCGATGCGCGTGGCGATCTCCAGTTCGCCGTCGTTGCCGTCGAACGCCACTGCCGTGCGGCCGTCGGCGGACAGGACGACGTAGCGTCCCCGCACCGTCAGCGCGTGCGCCGGAGCCGTCGCGCCCTTCGGGTAGAGCAGCAGCTCGTTCTTCGTCTTCACCGCCACCGCGCCGCCGGTGGTGATGGCGAACCAGGTGCCTTTCTTCGGCAGCGGGAACGGCGGGTCGATGGGGTCGAAGGTGCGGCCGTCGTACCACTGGTCGGCCTCGTCGATGAAGGCGGACCCGTCGGGCGCGACCACCTTGGCGGTATCCCCGCGGATGACCTTCGCCGTACCCAGGGTGGCGACGGGCGTCAGCCGGAGCGGCTCCTGGGCGAACGCCGGCGACGCGAGCAGCAGGGCGAGCAGGAATCGCATGGGGCACCTCGGAGGGGAACATCGACGGCGGCCTCGCGGGCGTCCGTCGTATGCCGTGCGGCGATCACCCACCTCGACATCAGTCTATGCGGGGACGGGGCGACCGCCCGTTCCCAAACTTCGGTCGTCGGAGCGGCTCTGGCACACGACGTGCAGTGTCTGTCAGCACCGGCCGGATTTCGCGGTCGGCTCTCCTACCAAGGTGACTTATGAGCAGGAAGAATAGCGGTGCCAACACGACCGTCGGCGTGTTCGCCACCCGCGAAGCCGCCGACCGGGCGGTCGCGGACTTGAAGAAAGCCGGGTATCGGGACGACCAAATCGGCCTGATCTCCAAGGACACGAGCGGCAAAGCGGTGAAGCGGGACGGGTCGGGAGCGGCCGACACGAACGCCGGCGAAGGGGCTGCCATCGGGGCCGCCGCGGGCGCGGCCGGCGGGGTGGCCACGGGCGTGGCGATCGGCGTCGGCATGCTCGCCGGCGTGATCCCGGTCATCGGGCCGTTCATCGCCATGGGCACCCTGGGCACGATCCTCGCCGCCGGGGCCGCCGGGGCTGCGGCCGGGGCCGCCACCGGCACCCTCGCCGGGGCGCTGGTCGGTTGGGGCATCGCCGAGGACGAAGCGAAGTACTACGAGGGGCGGGTCCAAGCGGGCCAGCACCTGGTGACCGTCGAGGGCCGAACGGACGACGACACCCACGCCGTCTTCACCCGCCACGGCGGGTACGACCGCCGGACGGACCCGTCTTACTCGTCCACCACGACCATCTGACCGAAGGTGGGTGGGGCGCACGCGACCGGTCCTCCCGGTTCGCGTGCGTCTCCGCGCGCCGCGCGAATTTACTCGCTCGCGCACTGCCGATAACATGCCTTGTTCATGTGGCGGCTCACAGACCTGCGTCGATGAACTTCACATCCGTGTGACCGCCGCTTCTCACTCGCTTGTCAGTCAGTCGGCGGGGTGAACAGGCCGTTCACCTTCTTGAACAACTCCTCGAACCGCGCGACGGTTTCCTTGTCGAGCGGCTTCGGCGGGTTCGCGGCCAGATGGCTCGCCACCGCGTACCGGTTGAACCCGCCCTTCGACCGCAGGGCGATCTCGTTGTCCGCCAGATACCCGGCGAGCCGCTCGGCGATGCGGTCGCCGGCCGGCAGGTCGGTTTCCTTCACCTCGCGCGGCAGCTTGTCGGCGAACGTGGCGTTGAACAGCTTCAGGTAGAACGCCACGGCGAACAAGTCTTCGATGTCGGTCGGCGGCGGGGTGACGGCGGGGCCTTTCGTCTTGGCCTTCGCGTCGCGGAACTGCCCGTAGTTCAGCACGAACTTCAGCCGGATGAGCTTCCCCTCGGCCAGCGTGTCCAGGCGCGGGTCGGGGTTGCCACCCCAGTCGTGGATCACGACGAGTTCGCGCGGGCCGCCCCCCTGAAGGGCGACGAACGTGGCGACTTTCTCCAAGCCGCCGGCGGGCACGACGCTAATGTCGTCCCGCAGTCCGCCGCGGCCGGCCTTCTCGACGGCGGCGGAGAAGATGGTCAGGTAGACCAACTCGGCCGGGCCACCAACGAGCAGGTTGCGCTTCGTTGAGAAGAGGTTTTCCGCCGCCGCGTAGCCGAGTGCCGCTTGCAGGGGGAACAGCGTCTTGGCGTCGGAGCCGGACCAGTCGGCGGCGACCACCGTGCCCGCGTCGGCCCGGTCCTCCACCACCCGCACGCGGTCCAGCCGGTCGGTCGGCACCAGGAACGGCGAGTGCGTGGCGTACAGGATCTGGTGCTTCGCCGACAGCGCGTCGATGTACCGGAGGAAGTCCTTCTGGGCCACCGCGTGCAGGCTGTGGCCGGGTTCGTCGAGCAGCAGGATCAACTCGTCGGTCGCGCCCAACTGCCGCTGGATGGTGTCGAACCGGACGATGAAGCTGAAGAACCAGATGAACCCCCTGCTCCGCTGGCTGAACGGCACCGTCACCCGGTGCCGGCGGTTCTTGATACGGACGTACAGGTTGGCCCCCTGGTTGAACGGCGGGCGGTCTTGCGGGTCGTCGCGGATGTCGAACTCGACTTCCAGTTCCCGGTTCTGCGTCCAGTAGTCGAAGATGCGATCCGTGATCGAGTTCTGTAGACCTTCCAGCCGGGACTTGATCTGTTCGTACCCCTGCGGCGTGGTCAGGTCTTGCAGGTTCACCCCGGCCAGCCGCAGCAGGCTCAGGACCGTCCGGTCCTCCTCGCTCTGCTGGGCCGGGTTCGCCGCGCGGTCCGAGAGCGTCTTGAGATTCACCTTGCCGGGCAGCAGGAAGTAGTCGTCGAAGTAGAAGAACTTCGGCAGCCGGGCCTTGAGGAACTTGGTCCAGACCTCGTGTTCGAGCAGGTTGCCCCAGGCGTTCGCCTCCGGCTTGAAGCGGGCCGTCAGCGCGGCCAGGAACTCCCGCCCGTCGGCGTTCAAGTCCTTCTCGGCGAGCAGTTTCAGCACCGCCCGGAGGGACGGCAGGGCGACGCACTCGGCCCGCACGTCGGCCGCCAGCGACGACCCTTCGATGAGGTGCCGGATGTACGCGGCCTCGTCGATGTGGATGCCGACGGCGTAGCTGTTCTTGTAGTGGTGGGCGGTGGACACCTGGAGTTCGGACAGCAGCGGCAGGCCGAGGTACTGGTTGACGGCGGCCAGTTCGTCGGCCGTGACTTCGTAGGTCAGCGTGGCGACGGTGGCCGGCGTCGCGTCGTGTCGCGGGCGGTACTCGTTCACGGTCTTGCGGGGGTAGTCGCGGTCCAGGTCGAACCCGCCGTTCGGCTCGACCGACCGACAGTAGTGGAGGGCTTGCAGGAAGCCGGTCTTGCCCGACTCGTTCTGGCCGACCAAGACGGTGACGTTCGGATCGACCGGAACCGCCCCGCTGTCCTCGATGGACCGGAAGTTGCCCAACTGCACAGTCACCAATCGCATGGCCGTCCTCAATTCGGTGGGTCGGTCGGGTGGGGTACTCATCAGACCGAGGTCGAGTGAACCGGAACCGTGGCGGCGCGGTCGGTACACCTCTCCCCGTTGGGGAGAGGTC
>JAYTTN010000089.1:0-9313 GCA_043745295.1 Fimbriiglobus sp.
GGGGCGTCAGCCCCCTGTTTGTCTTGGAAGAAACAGGGGGCTGACGCCCCCCGCTCGCCCGGAAACACCTGCAAGGACTACCCGATATGGCCGAAATGCTCATCATCCTCCGCCGCGACCCGCAGACGGGGAAGCAGAACATCGTCGTCAAACTGGACAGCGACCCGGACTCGCTGCCCATCGAGCACGAGCAGTTGCACAAGCGGCTGGTCGAGAAGCTCATCGGCAAGGGGCTGAAGCCGGAAGACTTGGGCGAGGTCATCATCGACCGCGAAGGCGAGGTGCATCCGGTGAACCCCACCAGTACGCCGACCGAGGGCGAGCGGCAGAAGACGGCGGCGCACGGGAAGTGATCCATTCGTTCCGAGCCGGAAGCGTGAGCGACGGGTTTTCGGAGCCGGAAGCGTGAGCGAAGGATCGCAAGAAGAGCGTCGCTCACGCTTCCGGCTCGGACCATTCACCCAATCCAAATTCCATGATCCTCTGCTTCCCCGACCTGGACACCTTCCGCCTCGTCGTCACCAGCACGATGCTGCCGACCGACGTGTCGCTCGCCCCGGCGACGGCCCACCTCGCCGCCGACGGCCGCATCTTCATCGACACGCCGGCCAAGATCGGCAAGAAGGCGACCGGCGAGTTGTCCAAACTCGGCGTGTCGGGCGCGAAGTCCATGCCCGGCGACGGCGAACCAATCTCCTGTTGGCTGCAAGTCTTGTCCGCCACCAAGGACGCCGCGCCGCCGCAACTGGCATCGCAGGCCCCCGTGCTTTTTGAACTGCCCGCTGCCACCGATTTGCCCGGTATCGTCGGCGAGATGCTGCGGCTGGGGAACGACCGCCAGAGCTTCCGCTTCCTGGCCGACGACAAGAACAACCGGCGGGTTCTGCTCCGCGTCATCGGCCCGCCGTACTACACGCTGCTCCGCGCGCTGGACCACCTCGGCACCGGCGACGGCCCGCCGGTCCGCGCGTACACCGAGGCCGCGCCGCGCGTGTGGGTGCAGATCGGCCACACGCACCCGGCCGCGTCGGGCATCAAGCCGGCCGACGAGCAACTGTTACTGATCCGCGCGCCCCGCGACTGGGAGTACGTCGCCGACGCGCCGTTCCAGGACGTGTACGACATCCTCCAGTTCAAGCTGCCGACGACGCCGACGGACTGGTCCCCCGTCGAAGCGGCCGACAAGTTGGACGTGAAGCTGAAACTGGTGGCCGGCAACGCCGCCGACGCGCCGGAGCTGTGGGTGCTGAAGGGCGACGCCGTGCGGCAGCTCGACGAGTTCGTCCGCGACTCCGACGAGCGGCTGACGAACCGGCTGAAGTTCGCCGTCGCCGATTCGCCCGCCGGCGAGAAGGTGGTCGTCCTCCGCGTCAGCCCGTCGAAGTTGGCCCCGCCGTCGTTGCAGTTCAAGACCGCCGTCGGGTTCAAGCCGTTCTTCAAGCTGCCGAACCTGTTCCTGCCCGCCGGCACCCGGCTGCACCCGCAACTGCGGCGGGACGCCGTGCGGACGCTGCTGGCCGACGACACCGACCTCGTCACCTGGCTGTACCCCGGCACGGACGGCCAGTTTGTGCCCGAAACGCTGTCCGAAAACGCCTTCCGCCCGCTGGAAGATTGGGTCGAGTACGTCATCGAAACGGCGCACGCGCCGCTGAAGGAGTGGATCGATGCCAGCCGGTTCCGGTTCGAGGCGTTCGTCTGCGCCGACGGCCAGTCGCCCAAGCCGAAGCCGCCGGCGGACAAGCCCGACGGCAAAGGCAAGGGCAGCCGCGACGACGGCCCGACGACCGCCGGCCGGGGCGCGAAGAAGAAGACGGGAGACGCCGATCAGGCGGTGGTCGTCTTTTCGCAAGTGACGGGCGGGTCGCCGAAGCCGCCCAACGAATGGAAGCTGAAGCGGGACGAATTGGAGAAGGAGTTCCTCGCCGTGGACGGCCCGCTCGACGCGCCGGAGCGGGCCGCGTTGTGGCCGCAACTGGCGGCGGCCAATGCCGGGGTCGGGGACGCGGCCGAGGCCGCCGTCTGCTGGGCGAACGCGGCGTGGACTAACGGCGACCCGTCGGTGCTGGCGGCGTGGGCGGCGGGCGAATCGCCGGCGACGGTGACAGCCGCCGAGTTCGATAAGCGGCTGGCGCAAACCGACCCGACCCGCGCCGAGGCGCGGCAGGCGCTGGCCGCCACCCTGGCGGTGGTCGCGCGGCCGACACCGCCCGACTGGTTCAAGAGCCGATTGCCGGCCGTGCAGCGGTACTTCGAGGCGAACGAGGGGAAGCTGCCCGTTCGCAGCGTCTGGTTACTGGCCACGGCGATGGCCCGTAGCGCCGGGGCCGACGTGCTGGGCTTGGCGCGAGTGCGGGACCGACTGTTGCAACGGCTGCTCGACGGCGGGCTGAACCCCGAACTGGACCTGCCGTTCTTCCTGCGGTCGGCCGGGCTGAACGACTCCGAGCGGGTGCGGCAGGTCCGCGAGCGGCTGCCGGACCTGCACGCGGCCGCCCGCGCCTGGGTGACGAGCGCGCCGCGGAACGCCGGCACCGCCCCGGACATCAAGCCGACGCTGCCCTACGTCGATCTGCTGTTCGCCTTCGGGTACGCGCGAATCGGCTGCTCGGCCGACGCCCACCGTCTGGCGGCGGACGCCGAGAAGGCCCTGCTCGCCCCGCACCCGGATGCCGACGAGGCCACCTGCCGGGCGCTGCTGTATCGCGGGTTCGCGCACCGCATCGAACAGGCGCTGGCGAACAAGCCGCACTTCGGGCCGTTGCCGGCCGACCTGCTGACCGACATCGCCGCTTTCCAGGAGAAGTACCGCAAGACGCCGACGACGGCCGGCGGCGGGGTCGGCCACTACCCGGTGTCGCGGCTCCGGGCGGAGTCGCGGGTGCTGGAGCCGGTCGAGACGCACGACACCTACTTGGAGTTCCTGAAGCAGGACGGGTTGAAGCTGGCCATCTACGAGATGGAGAAGATCACCGACCCCGACAAGCTGCGGCAGCGGATTCGGGAGTTGTACCACAAGGGGGTGGGCGGGCCGCACACGGCGGACCACCGGTTCCTGGTGCTGCACGACACCATCTTGCCCGCCGCGCGGCTGGGGGAGGACTTCGCGCTGGAGATGCTGGCCCACGTCCCCCCCGCGATGGCGGCGGTCGGCCCGACCTTTCCGGAACTGCCCCGCAAGCAGGGCAAGCTGCTGGAGCGGTCGCTCCTCGTGGCCGCCCACTTCGACGCCCGCGACACCCTCCGCGAACTGGTCGCGCAGTTCGTCGCCGCCGTCCGCGCGAAGCCCGACGAGGGGCGGTTCGAGGTCATCAACTTCGTCGCCGGCCAGTGCCTCCGCAGCCTCCGGCGGTTCGGCCTGACGGAGGAGATCGACCGCCTGCTGAAGGCCCTGTCCAAGGAAATCCTCGGCGACCGCACGCCGGCCCAACTCCGCGGCGGGTACGCCACGGACCAGAAGCTGCTGCTCTGGCTGAAGGCGCTGCGGTCGATGGCGGGTCTCGCCGGCGGGTGGCTGTCGTTCGGGTCGGTGGCCTCGGCGGTGCCGCTGCTGGACGAAATCCGCACGCACATCCTGGCCAAGTCCGCGTCCGCCGGGGCGCAGCTGGTCGAGTTCACCGCGCTGGTGGCGGAGTACATGACGGCCGTCTGCTGCGGGCCGACGGAGATGGCCCTGGAGCGGACGGCCGAGGTCTTCCGGCAGATCGAGCCGGGGCGGATCACGAACACGCAGACGACGAGCAAGAGCTACTCCCGCCTGCACCTGAAGGTGATCGAGGCGGCGGTGCTGGCGTTGGCGTCGGACGAGTTCGCCGTCGGCGCGGCCGGCCGCCGCTGGCTGGAGGACGACGAGTACCTGGTCCGCAAGCGGGTCCACGCCGACATGCGGAGGCACCTGTCCGTCGGCGGGCTGTGAGGTGCTGGCGCTTCTCTTCCGCCCCGAAGGGACCGGCGTCCCCAGTCCAGGGCGGAAGCCCTGAGACTTCAAGCCCCGCAGGGGCGGCAGACGCCAACCCGAGGGTTTGCCGCCCCTGCGGGGCTTTGAGGTTTTCCCACCGGTATCCTGGGGTTCCGCTCGCCGCGCTCGCTCCTCACCCGCTAAGCACCCGGCGGCGGCTAATGGTATCGCGTCCCGTTCGGAAATCGCGGCGGTTGGCGAACGGGATCGGCCATTCGCCGCCGGTGCCCGTCCCGACCCGCCGCGTCCGGAATCCCCTCGTCCCACGGGAGTCGTCATGTCGCTCCGCCTCGGCCTCGCCGCCGTCCTCCTGCTCGCCGCCGACATCCCGGCCCCCGCCCAGCCGCTCGACCCGGCGCTGTACGCCCCACTCCGGTGGCGGTGCATCGGCCCGTTCCGCGGCGGCCGGACGGTCGGGGCCGCCGGAGTGCCGGGCAAGCCGAACGTGTTTTTCATCGGGGTGAACAACGGCGGCGTGTGGAAGACGACCGACGCCGGGCGGGTGTGGAAGCCGATCTTCGACGACCAGCCGACCGGCTCCGTCGGGGTGCTGGCCGTCGCCCCGTCCAACCCCGACGTGATCTACGTCGGCTCCGGGGAGGGGTTGCAGCGGCCTGACCTGTCCACCGGCGACGGCGTGTACAAGTCCACCGACGGCGGCAAGACGTGGAAGAACACCGGCCTCCGCGACGGCCAGCAGATCTCGTCCGTCGTCATCGACCCGAAGGACGAGAACCGCGCGTTCGTTGCCGTCCTCGGTCACCCCTACGGGCCGAACGAGGAGCGGGGCGTCTTCCGCACGACCGACGGCGGCAAGACCTGGGAGAAAGTGCTGTACAAGGACGAGGACACCGGCGCGGTGGCGCTGGCCTTCGACCCGACCGACGCGAAGACGGTGTACGCCGTGCTGTGGCAGTCGCGGTTGGGGCCGTGGGAGAACGGCGTGTGGCAGGGGCCTGGCAGCGGGC
This sequence comes from Fimbriiglobus sp., assembly GCA_043745295.1. Lineage (GTDB taxonomy): Bacteria > Planctomycetota > Planctomycetia > Gemmatales > Gemmataceae > JALHQU01. Next base: position 4,927 of record JAYTTN010000089.1, read on the forward strand.
TGTTCAAATCCGCCGATGGCGGCACCACCTGGAAGCCGCTGAGGACCGGCCTGCCGGCCGCTGCCGACGGACTCGGGCGGATCGGGCTGGACGTGTCGCGGACCGACCCGAAGCGGCTGTTCGCCGTCGTGGACGCGCCGAAGCTGGGCGGCCTGTACCGCTCCGACGACGGCGGCGGGAAGTGGGAGCGGATCAACCCCGACCCCCGCTTGTGGGGCCGGGGCAGCGACTTCGCCGAGGTGAGGATCGACCCGAAGAACAAGGACATCGTCTACGTCGCCAACGTCGGCCTCTACAAGTCCACCGACGGCGGGAAGTCGTTCACCTGCTTCAAGGGCGCGCCCGGCGGCGACGACTACCACACCGTCTGGATCAGCCCCGACGACTCGAACGTGATCCTCGTCGCCGCCGACCAGGGGGCCATCGTGACGGTGAACGGCGGGGAGACGTGGAGTTCGTGGCACAACCAGCCGACCGCCCAGTTCTACCACGTCGTCACCGACGACCGGTTCCCGTACTGGGTGTACGGCGGGCAGCAGGAGAGCGGGTCGGCCGGGGTTCCCAGCCGGGGCAACGACGGGCAGATCGCGCCGCGCGACTGGCACACCGTCGGGGCCGAGGAGTACGGGTACGTCGCCCCGGACCCGCTGAACCCCGACATCATCTTCGGCGGCAAGGTGCAGAAGTACGACCGCCGCACCGGGCAGGTGCAGGAGGTCGCGCCCGAGGCGGCGCGGGGCGGCGCGTACCGGTTCCTCCGCACCGCCCCGCTCGTCTTCTCCACGGTGGACAAGAAAGCCTTGTACCTCGCCGGCAACGTGCTGTTCAAGACCACCGACGGCGCGCACAGTTGGGAGGTCATCAGCCCGGACCTGTCGCGGCCCGCGCCGGAGGTGCCGGAGACCATCGGCGTCTACCGCACGCCGGCGATGGCGAAGCAGTCGCGGCGCGGCGTCATCTACGCCGTGGCCCCGTCGTACACGAACGCGAAGACCATCTGGGCCGGCACCGACGACGGGCTGATCCACGTCACCCGCGACGGCGGGAAGAACTGGACCGACGCGACGCCGCTGGGGCTGACCGCGTGGAGCAAGGTGTCCATCATCGACGCCGGGCGGTTCGACGACGACACCGCCTACGCCGCCGTCAACCGCATCCGCCTGAGCGACCAGAAGCCGCACATCTACCGCACCCGCGACGGCGGCAAGACGTGGACGGAGATCGTTCGCGGGCTGCCGGCCGACGGCCCGGTGAACGTCGTCCGCGAAGACCCGGTGCGGAAGGGTCTGCTGTTCGCGGGAACGGAGCGGGCGGTGTTCGTCTCGTTCGACGACGGCGACGACTGGCAGCCGCTCCGCCTGAACATGCCGGCCACGTCCGTCCGCGATCTGGTGATTCACAAGACCGACCTCGTCATCGGCACCCACGGGCGGTCGTTCTGGATCCTCGACGACATCACCCCGCTGCGGCACCTGACCGCGAAGACGGCCGCCGAGGACGTGACCCTGTTTCCGCCGGCCGCCACCTGCCGGGTGCGGCGGAGCGTGGCCACTGACACCCCACTGCCACCGGACGAACCGGTCGCGCCGAACCCGCCGGACGGGGCGGTCCTCGACTTCCGGCTAAAGGCCGCGGCCGTCGGCCCGGTCACGCTGGAAATCCTCGACTCGGCCGGCAAACTCGTCCGCAAGTTCGCCAGCACGGATGTGGCGGAACGGTTCGATCCGAAGTCCCTGGAGATCGACCCCCGGTGGATTCGCCCGGCCCGCGTCCTGCCGGCCACCGCCGGGGCGCACCGCTTCGTCTGGGACTTGCACTACCCGCCGCCGGCGGGCGCGGCCCGTAGCACCCCGATCGCGGCCGTCTACCGCGACACGCCGAGCGAACCGAACGGGCCGGTCGTGTTGCCGGGGACGTACACGGTGCGGCTGACGGTCCGCGGCAAGGCGGTCGAGAAGCCGCTCGTCGTCAAGATGGACCCGCGCGTCACGACCCCGGCCGACGGACTGGAGAAGCAGTTCGCACTGTCGATGCGGTGCTACAGCGGAATGGCGGCCGCGCGCGAGGCGCTAAGTGGGGTCGGGAACGTGCGGAAACAGTTGACGGGCGTGCGGCCGAAAGCCGAGGAGTTGACGGCGAGGATCGACGCGCTGGACGCGAAGCTGGCGGCCCTCGAAGGGACGGCGACCGGCCGACCGGGAGGCGGCAAGTCGTCCGAACCGAGCCTGGGACGAACCGCCGGCGAGTTGGGCCGACTGCTGGCGATTCTGCAAGGGGCCGACGCGACGCCGACCACCCAGGCCACCGCCGCCGTCACCGCCGCCGGGAAGGACCTGGACGCGCTCCTTGTCGGCTGGGGGAACATCCGCCAGAAGGACATGGCGGAGTTGAACGCGAAACTGAAGGCGGCCGGATTGCCCGCGGTCGATCCCGCCGCGAAGTGACCGGGAGGGGCGGGGTTGCGGTCACGATCACCGCATCCCGCTCATCCTGGACGCCGAGCGGAAGGTGTTCGACGACCTGCTGGCGCAGGCCGACAAGCCGGCCAACCTGGGCCTGACCGAGGACGACGTGTTCGGCCTGTACGACATCCGGGTCCGGCCCAAGCGGGCGGGGTGAAGTCGCCAGTCGCGTCTCGGTTTGTCGTCGTTCGTTCCGCGAACGGCGACGACAGCCCCGCCGCTTCACTTGCCCAGCCGCTTGAGTGCCGCCTTCGCCTCGACGGTGGGCATGACTTCCTCATTCCCGCCAGCCAGCTGCTTCAGCACTTCGATCGCGTCCGCCGTGCCGAGGCTTTCCAGGACGGCGACCGACCGCTGCGCCGCGTCCCACTGCTGCCGCCGCCTTGCCCTGAGCGGCTCGTCCGGGGCCGAGAACGTGGACCGCTCGACGCCGCCGCCCGGCAAGGGCCGCACCGCTTCGAACGCGATGGCCAGGGGGTTCGGCTGGTCGGCCGGGATGCCCAGACCGCCCGGCCACGTCCGAAAGTTGTCCACCGAGTTCTGCCACCAGACGCCGACCAGCCGGTCGCGGCCGGTGGCGTCGGTCACGATGTCGAACTGCTCCCGGGTGGTGAACGCCAGGTGCGGGTCGTAGTAGCTCATCCTCTCGAACGCCGCCTTCCACACCTCGGCCTTCTCGCTGCTCAGGTCGGCCAGCAGCTTCCGCATCTCGTCCGCGTCCGCCTTCACCGGCTGGAGTTTCTCCTTCAGGAACGCCACCGCCTTCGGGTGCTTGGCCAGTGCCAGCGTGGCCTGGGTTTGCAGGTGCGGTCCGTTCAGCCCGATGGAGCCGAGTTGCTGCCACAGCCGTTCCAGCGTCTTCCGCTCCGCCGGAGCGACCTTCGGCCCCTCCGGGACGGGTGCCCGCCGGGCGGCCGGCGTCGGCTCCGGCGCGGCGGTGCCCGCGGCCGTCATCGTCAGCAGGCCCAGGGCGAATCCCACCCCGACCGCCGCCTTCGCCAGCGCTTTCAGTTTCGTGAACAGCATGGCTTTCAACACCCCCTGTGCGAGTTCGGACACCGGTGCGGAATCGACCGCCCCGGCGATCACCCGTTCGAGTAACGGGCGCGGCACCGCCTGGGCAGTGGCCCCGCCCAGCGCCGCCAGCAGCCCGGCCAGCCCGCGTGCGGTCAGCCGCTCGGCGAGCCGTTTCCGGCCGCGCGCCAGTCGGCTGGCCAGGGTGCCGACCGGCACGCCCAACCGCTTGGCCGCGTCTTTCAGGCTCAATCCTTCGAGTTCGCACGCCACCACCGCCGCGCGGTAGACGTCCGGCAGCTTCGCCAACTCGTCGTCCAGCGCCGCCAACTGCTCCGGATCGACGGCGTCGTCTGGTGCGGCGGGCATGTCGGGAAGGTTCCGATTGCGGGCGAAGCTCCGGGCGCGGACCGTGCGGGCGTGGACGGCGGTGCGGTACGCCACCCCGTACAGGAAGTTGCCGACCCGCGACCGGGGCGACACCGCGCGGGCCTTGCGGACCAGCACCAGGAACGTGGCCTGGAAGGCGTCGTCGGCGTCGGCCGTGGGGCCGAGGAACCGCCGGCACACGCCGCGGACCATGCCGGCGTGCCGCCGCACCAGTTCCGCGAACGCTTCGGCGTCCGCGGCGTCCAGGTAGCGGGCGAGGAGTTCGCCGTCCGGCACGGCGGACCCGGTGAAGGAGGCGAACAGCGATTTCGAGCGGGCAACCATGACGGTCCTCGACGGCACACCCTTCATTGCGCGACGAGGGACGGATTATCCCGAAGGATCGGTCGATTCTCGGCGGCCATCCGGATGCGGGCGGATCGCCCCCTTTCCCGACGTGGCCCGAGAGGTGACAGGACCACGGCCTCGCCCCGGACGTGACGCCGCCGCGCGAGCGAGGGGCCGACCACCAAAGCGGTCGG
>JAYTTN010000090.1:0-33128 GCA_043745295.1 Fimbriiglobus sp.
CATTCCTGCGCATCCCGCCTGCCTATTATGAGATGCTGCCGGACCGAATCGGGGAGATCTCCGAGAACCTCGCCGACCTCGCCGAGCTCGGCATCCTCGTCGATCGCGACGACGAGGGCTACCTGCTCCAGATTTTCACCAAGCCCGTCGAGGACCGCCCGACCCTGTTCTTCGAGGTGATCGAGCGGCACGGAGCAACCAGCTTCGGCAAAGGCAACTTCAAGGCGCTGTTCGAGGCCATCGAGCGCGAGCAGGCGAAGCGGGGCACGCTGTAGCCCGGGAGTGAATCGACTATGGCCCCCTTCCCCGTCACTTCGCTGCGCGACTTCTACGCCTTCGAGCAGCACGTCAAGACCTGCCGCGCGCACCGCGGCCTGGGCATGGTGCCGCAGTGGTACGAGGTGCCCGTCTTCTACTTCTCGAATCCGGTGGCGGTCGTCGGCGACGGCGACCCGGTGTGGGCACCGCGGGGGTGCGAGCAACTCGACTACGAGTTGGAACTGGCGTGCGTCGTCGGCACCGCCGCCCGCGACCTGCCGGCCGACGATTCGGCGCTCGACTGCCTGGCCGGGTTCACGGCGATGAACGACTGGAGCGCCCGCGACCTCCAGCGGGCCGAGATGGCCGTCGGTCTGGGGCCGAGCAAGAGCAAGGATTTCGCCACCAGCCTGGGGCCGCGCGTGGTTCCGGTCGAAGAGTTGAAACCGTTTTACCGCGACGGCCGTATGCACTTGAACATGACCGCGACCGTGAACGGGAAGAAGTATTCGGACGGGAACGCGGGTACGATGTACTGGACGTGGCCGCAACTCCTGGCGCACGCCAGCCGGGACACGGAGCTGCGGCCCGGCGACGTGATCGGCAGCGGCACCGTCGGCACCGGGTGCATCCTGGAACTGACGCCCGAAGCCGTCGGCGGCTGGCTGAAGGCCGGCGATCGGGTGGAGTTGTGGGTGGAGGGGATCGGCGTTTTGCGAAACCCGGTCGTGTCCGCACAAGCGGGAAAGTGACGGAAATTTTCGAATCGGTTATTGCATTCACCCCCTGGGATGGGATAGAGTCCATCTACGAGTGTGGTTTGTCGCCCCAACCACCTCGAAACAGTCCCGACTCTGTGGTCAGAGTGGGGACAGCGGCGCGACGAAATGTCCCACTCGCCGTGGGCTTTCGATACCGGTTTCCGTCCTCATCTTCCCTCATTCGAGGTGTCGCCATGCGAAGTCTCCGTCGTCGGGTCGGGTTCACGCTGATCGAGTTGCTGGTCGTCATCGCCATCATCGCCATCCTCATCGGGCTGCTGCTGCCGGCCGTGCAGAAGGTCCGCGAGGCCGCCGCCCGGATGAGCTGTAGCAACAACCTGAAGCAGCAGGGCCTGGCCCTGCACGGCTACCACGACGCCCTCCTGAAACTGCCGCCGGGATGCGCCAACGACATGGCTCCGTTCGGCAACGGCGGCAACGGCTGGGGCTCTTCGTGGAAGGTGTACATCCTTCCGTACCTCGAGCAGAACGCCATCGCCCAGCAGTGGCAGTACAACAGTTGGAGTGGGTACGGCTACCAGACGAACTCGAACGCGAACGTCGCTCTCATCAACCGGACGAACCTCAAGATGTACCGGTGCCCGTCGTCTCCGCTGCCGGACTTCTACGCCAGCTCGTACAACGGTGGGACCGCGATTGAGATGTTCACCTCGTACACCGGCAACGCCGGGTCGAGCGTCGATTCGGGCGTCATCAACATGACCGAGTGCTGTAACGGCAGCGGCAACCTCTCCAGCAACGGCGGCGTCCTGTTCCCGGGCAGTCAGATCACCTTGGTGGCCATCACCGACGGCACCAGCAACACCATCCTGGTAGGCGAGCAAAGCGACCACGTCCGCGACAACGCAGGTGCACCCGTCACGGGCCCGTACTCCGCCCTCACCAGCCAGGGGCCGCACGGCTGGACGATGGGCTGCGCCAACGCCACGAGCGGCGGCAACGTCAACATCCGCACGTTCAACTGCACCACCGTACGGTGGCCGATCAACCAGCGCGGTCTCGGCGACAGCGCCGCGAACGGCACCAACAACAACACCGGCACGAACATCCCGTACTCGTCCGGCCACACCGGCGGGGCGCAGATGCTGATGGGCGACGGCTCGGTGCGGTTCCTGGCCTCCTCCACCGACGTTGTGACGCTCCGGGCGATGGCCAGCCGCGCCGGCGGCGAAGTCTTCACGAACCCGTGATCGAGGACCAACGCCGTTCGGCTCCGCATCCCGTTTGACGCCCGCCCGGTGCCACAGTTTCGGCTGTCGCACCGGGCATTTCTCACCCCTCTGGATCCCCCATGCGCCACTGTAAGTCCGCCCTCACACTGACCGCGTTCCTCCTCGCCCTCGGCTGCGGCGGCAAGTCCGACCAGCCCAAGGCGGTCGCCGTGAAAGGGAAAGTCACCCTGGACGGGGCACCGCTCGCCACCGGCAAGATCCAGTTCGACGAAGGGCCGTCCGTTCCCGTCGTCGAGTTGGAGATCAAGGACGGGGTATACTCCGGCCCGGTGTCAGTCGGCAAGAAGACCGTCCGCATCCTGTCCATCAAGGTCGGCAAGCCGCCGGCGGGTATGCCCGGTATGCCCGGCGTCGAGGAGAACGTCCTGCCGGCCAAGTACAACACCGAGTCCAAAGAGGTCCGCGAGGTGAAGGACAGCGGCCCGAACGAGTTCGACTTCACCGTCTCCGCGAAGAAGTGAACCGCGGCGGGCGAGGTGAAACCGGCGGGCAACCCGGCCCAGCAATTGCCGATCAGCCACTCGAGTGCCCGGCGCATCCGGGTTACGATCTCCAAAACACCCACCCGACGTTCGGAGCCTTTCTCGTGCCTCTCTCGACCCGCCTCTCCCGTTCCGCCCTCGTCGTCGCCGCGTCGGTACTCGTCCTCTCTGGCTGCGGCGGCGATCAGAAGAACGCGGCCACCGTGTCCGGGAAGGTGACGGTGGACAGTCAGCCGATGACCAAGGGGTCGGTGCGGTTCGTCCCGGACAAGGCCAAGGGGAACACGGGTTCGGCGGAGCCGGTGGGCCAGATCGCGGAGAGCGGCCAGTACGAACTGACCACCAACGGCAAGCCCGGTGCCCCGCTGGGGTGGTACACCGTCACCGTCGCCTCCGGCGAAATCCCGGACTCCGGCAAGCCGTTCGCCACGAAGGGCGGCGTGGCCCCGCGATTCGCCCAAGCGGAGACCTCGAAGCTGTCCGTGGAAGTGGTCGCCGCCCCGGCCGCCGGGGCCTACGACCTCAAGGTGTCGGCGAAATGACCCGCCCGGCGGGTCTTTCCATACGTCTCTCCCTTTCCCTCCTCCTCCTCTTCCGCGAGGGTCTGTCATGCGAAGCGTCCGCCGTCGGGTCGGGTTCACGCTGATCGAGTTGCTGGTCGTCATCGCCATCATCGCCATCCTGATCGGCCTGCTCTTGCCGGCCGTCCAGAAGGTCCGCGAGGCGGCCGCCCGGATGAGCTGCTCCAACAACCTGAAGCAGTTGGCCATCGCCGTCCACAGTTACCACGACGCCCAGAACCGGTTCCCATATAACGGGGACGACATCCGCAACGTCGGCTGCTGCTACAACCCCAGCTACACGATGTATAGTTGGCTGGCCCGGTCCCTTCCGTACATCGAGCAGGACAACCGCTACAACCAGCTCGGCATCGGCACCAACACCACCCAGGGCAACTGGCTCACCCTCGTCGGCGCGCCGGTCATCAGGACCTTCCGCTGCCCGAGCGACACCACCCCGGACATCCGCACCGACCTGGCCAACTGGCCGGGCGGCACCCCGGTCGGCGTCACCAGCTACAAAGGCGTGTCCGGCAACAACTGGTGCTGGGGCACGTACACCAACGCCGGGCCGACGGGCGACTGCAACGGCCTGGACAACGGCAACGGCATCTTCTGGCGGTCGGACTACAAGCGGCCGCTGCGGATGGTGAACATTTCCGACGGCACCAGCAACACTCTCATGGTCGGCGAGGACATCGGGTCGATGAACATCCACAACGGCTGGCCGTACTCGAACACGGCCGTCGGCACCTGCTCGATCCCGCTGAACAACGCCATGGTCGCCGGGCAGCCCGGCTTCAACAACCCCGGCGACTGGCCGAACGTGTACTCGTTCCGCAGCCGCCACACGAGCGGGGCCAACTTCGGCCTGGCCGACGGCTCGGTGCGGTTCATCGTCGCCAGCATCGACTTGACCACCTACCGCAACGCCTCCACCTACGCCGGCGGCGAAGTGGTCACGTTCAACTGAGCCGCAGGCGTCATTCCGGCCCGACTCCCCTCGACGCGAGGGGAGGCGAACGTCGGTGGCGTCTCGGCGGCGACGGGTTCAGTTCACCACGTTTCGCAGCGGCAGGCCGAGCAGCGCCCGCCGGCACGCCTCGGCCCCTTTCACCCGCATGTCGCGTAGCCCCTCCTCCGAATAGAACGCGGCGTGCGGGTTCACGATCAGCCGGTCGTGGCACGGGTGGTTCGGGTCGCGCCACGCCACCAGCAGCGGGTGGTCGTCGGCCGGCGGTTCCTGCGGCAGCACGTCGATCCCCGCGCCGGCGAGCTGCCCCGACGCGATGGCCGGCGGCACGGCCGCGAGGTCCACGCACCCGCCCCGCGCCGTGTTCACCAGGTACGACCCGCGCGGCATCGTGGCAATCGCGGCGGCGTCGATGATGTGTCGCGTCTCGTCGGTCAGCGGCGTGTGCAGGCTGACCACGAACGACTGGCCCAGCAGTTCCGCCAGCGTGTCCGCCCGCCGGATGCCGAGCGCCTTGTCGAACCCGTCCTGCTTGTACGGGTCGAAGAACACCACTTCCATGCCGAGCGCCTTCGCCCGCACCGCCGCCGCCGTGCCGATGCAGCCGAGGCCGACGACGCCGAACACCTTCCCGCGAATCCGGGTGATCGGCGATGCCTGGGAGTACGACCACGGCCCGACGCCCCGACGCAACCGGGAGTTCAGCAGGTTGATCCCCCGCACGAGGATGAGCGCGAGGCCGATGGCCGTGTCCGCCACCTCCTCGGTGCCGTAGTCGGGCACGTTCGCCACCGGAATGCCGCGACTCCGGGCGAGGACGCGGTCCACGTTGTCGTACCCGACCCCGCAGCGGACGATCAGCTTGCAGTTCGCCAGGCGGCCGACGGTCGCGGCCGTCAGGTGCAGGTTGTGGTACAGCATGACGGCGTCGGCCGTCTCGATCTTGCCGGCGAGGTCGCCTTCCGCGTAGGCGTCGAGGGCGACCACGTCGGCGAGGTCGCCGAGGACGGCACGCTCCGGGGCCAGATCGTCGGCGATGAAGTCGGTGATGACGACGCGGAAGCGGGACATGGCGGTCTCCGGGAGAGTCGGAAAACCGATAACATAGCGATGTCGCCCGCCCTTCCCCGGTTGTGCCCGCCGAAATGATCCGCCGCACCCGCGCCCGCGAAGTCGCCCTCCAGTTGCTGTTCCAGCGGGACTTGAACCCGAAGGCGGTGCCCCGCGCCGCCGTCGAGCGGTTCGCCCGCGAGCGGCTGACCGACCGCGAGTCGGTGGCCTTCTGCCTGGCGATCTACGACGGCGTGAACGCGCACCGCGAGGCCATCGACGCGCTGCTGACCGCCACCTCTTCGAACTGGCGACTGGCGCGGATGATGCCGGCCGACCGGAACGTCCTCCGCATCGGCACCTTCGAGCTGCGGCACGCGGCCGCTCCGGAACCGGTGCCGGTGGTGCTGAACGAGGCCATCGAACTGAGCCGGCGGTTCGGCACCGCCAACTCGCCGGGGTTCGTGAACGGCGTGCTGGACCGGGTGGCGAAAGCTCCCCTGCCGACGGCGAAGGAACCCGTGGTGGGCTAACGCGCCTCGGTCCTTTCGCTCACCGCGAACGACTCGTCGGTGCGGCGGGCGGCCATGAACTCGGCGACGAAGCCGGTGAAGATCGCTTGCGCGCCGATGACCAGTGCGATCGCCCCGCCAACCGCGCCGAAGGTGAACGCCAGGCTCCAGAACGTGCCCCATCCGCCGACGCCGACGAGCAACCCCAGCGACCCGCCGCCGCACCCGCAACCGATCACCATGAGCAGCAGGCCGAGCGCGCCGAGGAAGTGCATCGGTCGCCAGCCGAAGGACGTGACCAGCCGCACCGACCACAGGTCGAGGAACCCCTTGACGAACCGCCGCCAGCCGTACTTGGATTTGCCGAACGTCCGCGGCCGGTGATTCACCACCCGCTCGCCGACCGAGAACCCCTTCGCCGCGGCCAGCACGGGAACGTACCGGTGCAGTTCGCCGTACAGCTTCACCTCGTGGATGACGGCCGCCCGGTACGCCTTGAAGCCGCAGTTGTGGTCGTGCAGCTCCACGCCGGTGACGGTGCTGACCAGCCAGTTGAACACGCGGCTGGGGAACACCTTGTGCCACGGGTCGTGGCGGGTCCGCTTGTACCCGCTGACGACATCCGTGCCCGACCGGACGGCGGCGAGGAAGTCGGGGATTTCGGCCGGGTCGTCTTGCAGGTCGGCGTCCAGAGTGAGGACGATCTCGCCGCGGGCCTCGGCGAACCCGGCTTGCAGCGCGGCCGCCTTGCCGAAGTTCCGCCGGAAGCGGAGGCCGCGAACGCGGGGGTCGGCCTTCGCCAGCGATTCGATCTCCGCCCAGCTCCCGTCCTTGCTGCCGTCGTCCACGAACACCACCTCGACCCGCTCCGCCAGCGTCTTCGACACGGCGTCGATCTCCGCCAGCAGCGGCCGCAGGCTGTCGCGCTCGTTGAACACCGGGATGACGAGCGACACGAGGCCGGGCGTGGCGGGCGGTGACACGGACATGGGCGGGGGAGTCTCAGTCGGCGGTGGGGGTCAGGCTTTGATCCGACCCGGCACGCGACTCGGCAACCCTACCCGTCCGCACCGCGAAGTACAACAGGGCGGCGGCGACCGCCTCGAACGTCGTCCAGACCAGCCGCAGCACGAGCGCGATCACCACCCCGACCGGCCCGCCGAACGCCTGCTGGATGGCCCACTCCCGCGGGCCGACACCGGCCGGTGACACCAGCACGACGAACCCGATGACGTAGGCCACCGCCGCCACCGCCGCGTGCCGCAAGTATTCGTCGGCGGTCAGTTCCGGCACCTCCGCCGACAGCCCGGCCGCGACGCACCACAGGCTCAGGCCGAGCAGCGCCCAGCCGACCAGCGCCTGGAGCATCCCGCGCGCGAGCAGCCGCACCGGCGGCCGTGGCAGCCCGGCGGCCCGCTTCCGCCCGACCCGCTTGGCCACGACCGTGAGCGCCACCAGCGCCAGCGGCAAGAGTGTCAACCCCAGCAGGGCGAACCCCTTGACCGACACCAGCTCGAAGTCCTGTCCCGCCCACGGCAGCAGCGCCACGCCGACGACCGCGCCGGCCGCCATGCTGGTCAGCGTCTCGTAAGTGGCCGTCACCCCGACCACCGTCGGCGACAGCCCCCGCCCGCGCAGCATCCCGACGCGCAGGAGGATCACCCACGCCTTGCCGGGGACGTACTTCCCGATCTGGCTGATGAAGTAGGCCCGGACGCCCACGAGCCACGGGAGGCCGGCGTTCTGGCTGCGGAAGAGTTGCACCCAGAAGGTGCCCCACAGCGCGTGCGCGGCGACGTAGAGCAGCCCGGCCCCCAGGAGATACGGCCAGCGGACGCGGAACTCGTGGGCGGCGAGTTCGGGCGAGCGGAGGAGCTTGGCGAACTGCCACCCGACGGCGGCGATCAGCCCGGCGGCGACGGCGGTTTTCAGCGCGAGGAGCGACCGGCGGCGGGCGTGCGACATGCCGGGGATTGTAGGAGAAACGGCCGAGTTCGACGGCGGACGGATCGCCGCCGGACTCGGCCGCCTTCGCCGGCCGCCGAAGGCGCGGACCTGGCCGGCCAGTTGCGGGAAAAATACTCGGACAATTCCGCGCGGATTGCTTGACAAATGTATAAACGGAACGCATATGTATTACACGCCGCCGAATGCGGCTCGTGCCGCCGGTTCGCTGAGGCTGGCCGAACGCGTGCTCCGTCGCTATAACTCCAACGCTTGCAAACGATTCTCGTTCCCCGATCCCGCTGCCCTCGGTTGCGCCGCGCGCACCCGACCGTGGCGAAGCCCCGCCCGTTTTCGCGTGGCTCCCGTTATTCCTCCCGCAAACCGCCGACGTGATCCGGGTCGTCCACCTCGGCAAGTACTACCCGCCGGCGTCCGGTGGGATCGAGACGCACACGCAGACCCTGGCGCGGGCGCAGGTGGCGCTGGGGGCCGAGGTCGCGGTGGTCGTCGTCAACCACGCCGACCGCCGCGGCCGCGATGTGACCTTCGAGAAGTTCCAGCAGACCCCGACCGTCGAAGACGCCGACGGCCCGATCCGCGTGTTCCGCGCCGGCCGGTTGGCGAATGTGGCCAAACTCGACGTGACGCCGGACCTTCCCAACTTGTTCCGCCGCGTCCGCCGCGAGTTCGCCCCGACCGTGTGGCACCTGCACACGCCGAACGTCACCATGATGCTGGCCGTCCTCGCCGACCGCCGCATCCGCCCGCTGGTGGTCACGCACCACAGCGACATCGTCCGGCAGAAGCTGCTCCGCCACGTCGTGAAGCCGCTGGAAGAGGCCGTGTGCCGGCGGGCCGAACGGCTGTTGCCCACGAGTGAGAGCTACGTCTCCGGCTCGCCCCTGCTCCAGCAGTTCCGATTCAAGGTCGCGCCGCTGGCACTCGGCCTGGATTTGACGCCGTACCTCGTCCCCTCCCCGTCTGCCCTCGCCGCGGCAGAGCGGTGGCGGCGCGACCTGCCGGGTCCGATCTGGCTCAGCGTCGGCCGGCTGATCTACTACAAGGCACTCGACATGGCCCTCCGCGCCCTCCGCGACGTGCCCGGCACGCTGGCCGTCGTCGGCACCGGACCGATGGAGGCGGCGTGGAAGAAACTGGCGGCCGAACTCGGCGTGGCCGACCGCGTGCGGTGGCTCGGTCGGGCAGGCGCGGACGAGTTGGTGGGGGCGTACCGTGCGGCCGCCGCGCTCTGGTTTCCCAGCAACGCCCGCAGCGAGGGGTTCGGCCTGGTTCAAGTGGAAGCGATGGCGAGCGGGTGCCCGGTCGTCAACGCCGACATCCCGCACAGCGGCGTGCCGTGGGTCTGCCGGCACGACCGCGAGGGGCTGACGGTCCCGCTCAACGACCCGACCGCACTGGCCGCCGCCGCGAATCGATTGCGGGCGGAGCCGGGGTTGCGGGACCGGTTGTCCGCCGCCGGCCGCGCGCGAGCGGTCGCCGAGTTCGACTGGATGGTCATGGGCCGGCGGAGCCTGGACATCTACCGCGAGTTGTCCCCGCCGTGAAAGTCTTCCACCTGTGTGCCGGAAACCTGTACGGCGGAGTCGAGACGCTGCTGGTCACGCTCGCCCGCTGCCGCGACCTGTGTCCGGCGATGGACCCGCACTTCGGCCTCTGCTTCCCCGGCCGACTGCGGGACGAGTTGACCGCCGCCGGCGTCCCCGTTCACGACCTCGGCGCGGTTCGCGTGTCGCGTCCGTGGACGGTCCTGGGGGCGCGGTGGCGGTTGAAGCGGCTGCTGGAGGCCGAGCGGTTCGACGCGGCGGTCGCGCACATGAGTTGGCCGCACGCCCTGTTCGCGCCGGTCGTCCGGGCCGCCCGCGTCCGGCTCGCGCACGCCCTCCACGGCCAGATTGATCGCCGCCACTGGCTGAACCGCTGGGCCGCCCGCACCCGCCCGGATGTCGCCCTCGCCAACAGCGCGTTCATCGCCGACGACGCCAAGAGCTGGTTTCCGGGTGTGCCGACGGAACTCTGTCATTACCCCGTTCGTCCGGCCGACCGGGGGGATGGCGAGGCGGTGCGGCGGGCGGTGCGGGCCGATCTCGGCACCCGTCCGGAGGCCGTCGTGATCCTGCAAGCCAGCCGGTTGGAAGAGTGGAAAGGGCAGCGGGTCCACATCGAGGCGCTCGGCCGACTGCGCGACGTGCCGAACTGGCAGGCGTGGTTCGCCGGCGGTGCCCAGCGCGACGGCGAGGCCGCATTTCTGGCCGAGTTGAAGGCTCGTGCCGTGGAGTTGGGAATCGCGGAACGTGTCCAGTTCCTCGGCCAGCGGAGTGATGTCCCGCGTCTGATGGCCGCCGCCGACATCCTTTGCCAGCCGAACAGCGGGCCGGAGCCGTTCGGCATCGTCTTCGTGGAAGCCCTGTACGCCGGGCTGCCCGTGATCACGTCGAACTTCGGCGGCGGGGCCGAGGTCGTGGATGACACCTGCGGCATTTTGACACCGCCGGGGGACGCGGCGGCCGTCGCCGAGGCGCTCGCCGGTTTGATCCGTGATCCCGTCCGTCGCGCCGCGTCGGGCAGTCGCGGCCCGGATCGTTCGCGACGGTTGTGCGACCCGGCCCGCCAAATGGACCGGCTGCGAATGCTCTTGGAGAACTCGACACCGTGCTGAGCCTGTGGAAACCCTGGTACGTCCGTCGGCCTTCTCAAGTGCTGCGGCGGGTGTACCGCGCCGTCGCGGGGACGCCGGCCGGGACGACCACGGTGACGACGCCGTGGGGGATGGCACTCGAAGTCGATCCGCGCGAGACCCTGGGGCGGTCGCTCTGGACGACCGGCGTGTACGACCTCGCGGCGTCCGAAGTGCTGTTCCGGTTGGCTGCGCCCGGCGGCCTGCACTTGGATGTCGGCGCGAACGTCGGCTACATGACCAGTTTGCTAGCGTTCCGGGCCGGGCCGACCGGCCGCGTGCTGGCGTTCGAGCCGCACCCGGTCGTCGGCGAGCGACTGGCGAAGAACGTCGAGCGCATCGCTCGCCACCCCCACGCCGCTCCGGTGGAGCTGCACGCCGTCGCCCTCAGCGACGCCGACGGGGACGGCCGGCTGATCGACCCCGCCGGGTTCGCCGCGAACACCGGGCTGGCCCGCCTCTCGACATCCGGCGAAGTCGGCGGATCGCCCGTTCGCACCCGCCGACTCGACGACGTGCTGGGCGAGCGAACGGCCGTGGTGACGAAGATCGACGTGGAGGGGCACGAGGCGGCGGTGCTGCGCGGGGCAGGGCGGGCGCTGGCCGAGGGCCGGCTTCGCCACATCCTGTTCGAGGAGCATGGCCCGACCGACGCCGAGTCGTTCCGGCTCCTCGCCCGCGCCGGGTACGCCCTCTTCCAGGTCGGCTGGCGGATGTCCGGCCCCGTGCTGGCCGACCTGTCCGCACCGCCGGTGTGCAAGCCCTACGAGGCTCCGAACTATCTCGCCACCCTCGAGCCGGACGCGGCGCGGGGCGCCTGCGCCCGGCGCGGCTGGTCAGTTCTGAAGGGACGACTTTCCCGGAGTGCGAACCCATCCGCGACGTGACGCCCCCCGCCGTCGATCCGACCGACCCGTTCGCCCGCGCCCGGATGAGCGAGGGGGCGAGCAGTTCGGCGATCCTGAGTGCGGTTGCCGCCGCCCTCGTATCACGGCATCCGGGCGGTGGTGTCCTCCTCGATGTCGGCTGCGGAGTCGGCAACCTGTGGCCGCTCCTGGTGGGCCAGTTCGACCGGTACGCGGGGGCGGACGTGGTGCGCTACGACGGCTTCCCGGCGGACGGCACGTTCCACGCCATCGATCCCGCGTCCGGGCGGGTCGGGTTCCCGGCCGGCGGGGCGGATGCGGTGTGCGCGGTGGAAACGATCGAACACGTCGAGAACCCCCGCGCGTTCGTCCGCGAGTTGACGCGCCTCGCCAAGCCGGGCGGGTGGGCCGTCGTCACCACGCCGAACCAGTTGAGCCTCCTGAGCAAGTTGACGCTGGTCTTCCGCAACGAGTTCAACGCCTTCCGCGCCGGCAGTTACCCCGCGCACCTGACGGCCCTGCTGGAGATCGACCTCCGCCGGATCGCGGGCGAGTGCGGCTGGACGGACGTGGCCGTGGAGTACACCCGCGCCGGTCGCGTGCCGGGCACCGCCCACCACTGGCCTCGCTCCCTGGCACGGATCGCGCCGCGGAGCTTCTCGGACAACGTGCTGCTGGTCGGCCGGAGGGCTGCCGCGTAGTGGACCCCCTGTTCCCCCTCGCCGCGTTCGTCGGCACCCTGGTCGCCACCCGCCGGTCCCTCGGGATGGGGCTGGGGGTGGCGGTCGGCGTGGGGTACGTGAACGGCGTCGTCCGGGCGAACTACCTGAGCGTTTGGACGACGTTCATGTTCGACGCGGCGATCCTCGGCCTGTACGCCGGCTTCCTCGCCCGGCCGGAGAGCGCGGGCGTCTGGCGTTCGCCGTTGGGGAAGTGGGTGACGGTGCTGACGCTTTGGCCGGCCGCGCTCGCCCTCCTGCCGGTCAACGACTACCTCGTCCAGTTGGTGGCGTTGCGGGCCACGGTCTGGTATCTGCCCGTCGCCCTCATCGCCGCCAAGCTCGCGGCCGCCGACCTGACGACCGTCACGCGGCTGCTGGCCGGCTGGAATCTGCTGAGCCTCGCGGGGGGGCTGTACACGTTCGCCTACGGGATCGAGACCCTGTACCCGGAGAACGCCGTCACCGAACTGATGTACCGGTCGAAGGATGTCGCCGGCGGCAACTACCGCGTGCCCTCCATCTTTCTGAATGCGCACCAGTACGGCGGCACGATGGGCATGAGCCTGGCCTTCCTCCTCGGCCGACTCCTGCAATCGCGCGTCGGCGGGTGGGAGCGGACGTGGCTGGCCCTCGGCGTCGTCGCGGCGGCCGGCGGGGTGCTGCTGTGCGCGGCCCGCCTGCCGGTCGTTATCGCCGCCTTCACCCTGGTGGCCGGGTGGGTGCTGAGCGGCTTCTCCCCGCGGCTCGGTCTAGTCGTCGGCGGCCTGGCCGCCGCGGCCGCCTACCTCGCCGCGAGCGACGAGCGGTTGCAGCGGTTTCAGTCGCTCGACGACGCCGAGGCCGTGGCCGGTCGGCTGCACGGGAGCGCGAACGCGGAGTTCCTCGACTTGTTCGCGCGGTATCCCCTGGGGGCCGGGATGGGGTCCGCCGTCGGCACCAGCGTCCCGTTCTTCCTCGCCGACCGCGCGCCCGAACCCGTCGGCCTGGAGAACGAGTACAGCCGCATCCTCGTCGATCAGGGGTGGATCGGGTTGGGCCTGTGGCTCGGCTTTCTGGTTTGGCTGTACGGCCGTCTGCCCCGCGCCGGCACCGACTGGCGGCTCGGCGTCCTGATCATGTACGCCTGCTCCGGCGTCACGTGGGCGACCGCCTTCCTCGGCACGGGAACCCTGTCGTCGGTCCCCGGTTCGGTGGTCGTCCTGATTCAGATGGGGATCGTCGCGCGACACCGCCCCGCCGCCGAGCGGCCGGACCCGCGATGACCGGCCTCGTCCTCGTCGCCGGCGACTTCACCCCGTTCGGCGGGATGGACCGCGCCAACCTGGAACTCGCGCGGCACGCGGCCGGCTGCCACCCGGTTCACCTGGTCACGCACCGCGCGGCCGCCGTACTCGCGGACCACCCGAACGTGACCGTTCACCGCGTCCTCCGGCCGATGGGTCGGCACTTGCTGGGGCAACCGCTGCTGGCCGCCGCCGGCCGGCGGGTGGCGAGCCGCTTGAGTCGGAAGGGGTATCGCGTCCTCGTGAACGGCGGCAACTGCCGCTGGGGAGACGCCAACTGGGTCCACTACGTCCATGCAGCTTTTCCCGCCCGCCCGAGCGGAAGCCTCGTCCGTCGAACGAAGGCCCGTGCCGCCGACTGGTGGGCGAGGCGGACCGAACGGGACTCGCTCCGCCTCGCCGAGGTGGTGATTTGCAACAGCCGCCGGACGGCACGCGATGTCGTCGAGTTCGTCGGCGTGCCGGCCGAGCGGACCCGCGTCGTGTACCTCGGCACCGACCCCGCCGAGTTCGCCCTCGTCACTCCGGCCGACCGCGTGGCGGCGCGCCGCGAACTGGGATGGGACGACCGCCCGTGGGCGGTGTTCGTCGGCGCGCTCGGCGACGCGCGGAAGGGGTTCGACGTGCTGTACGCGGCCTGGACGGCCCTCTGCCGCGACCCGAATTGGGACGCCAACGTGGCGGTGGTCGGCCGGGGTGCCGACCTGCCCCGGTGGCGGGATCGGGCGGCGGCGGACGGGTTGGCCGAGCGGGTGCGTTTCCTGGGGTTTCGCACCGACGTGCCGCGCGTCCTCGCGGCCGCCGACGGGATGGCCCACCCGGCGCGGTACGACGCCTACGGATTGGCGGCGCACGAGGCGCTCTGCCGGGGCATCCCGGTGATCGTGTCCGCCGCCGCCGGCGTGTCGGAACGCTACCCGCCAACGCTGGCCGATCTGATCCTGACCGACCCGGAAAACGCCGGCGAGCTGGCCGACCGCTTGAGGTACTGGCGAACGAACTTGGACACCCTCGGCGACGCGATCCGGCCCCTCGCCGACACGCTCCGCGGCCGAACGTGGGACCACATGGCCGCCGACATCCTCGCCCTGGTCGAAGGTTGAGCGCCGCGCCGCCGACGGTCGCGGCCCGCGAGGGCCGAACGTCGAAGTTCGCGTGGGCGGTCGGGCTGACCGTCTGCCACCAACTGATCGTCATGTGTACCGGACTGTGGCTGACGCGATACCTGCTCGCGGAGGTCGGCGCGGGGACGCTCGGCTGGTGGGCGCAGGCGACCATGCTCGTCGGCTACCTCGCGGTCATCGACCTCGGCGTGAGTTCGCTGCTCCCGCGCGAGCTTGCGGCCGCCGCCGGACGGGGCGGCGGCGCGGCGGAGGGGGCGGAGATCGTCGCGCGGTTCTCGAAGTTCGCCCTCTACCAACTGCCGGCGGCGGCGCTGATCGGTACCGCTTGCGTCTTCGTCCTGGTTCGCCTCGACGCGACGACTGCGGCCGTCAGCACGGCGATGTTCGCGGTCGCGGTGGCGACGTTCCCGCTCCGGGTGGGCAGCGGCGTCCTGGCCGGCCTTCAGGACGTTCGGTTCGTCGGCGGGTTCCAGATCCTCGTCTACCTGTCCGGTGTCGCCGTCACGGTCGGGTGCGTGTGGGCGGGGCTGGGCGTGGCCGGCATCGCCCTCGGCTGGACGGTCCAAACCCTCGCCGGAGTTGCGCTGACGTGGTTCCGCGTGCTGAGACGGCACCGCCCGTTCATGCCCTCGGTGCGGACGGTGGCGGCCTGTCGCGTGCCGGGCCGGATGTTCGTGGACGGCGGGTGGGCGTGGATGGCGACGGTCGGCGTCGGACTGGCCGCGACGGCGGAGCTGCTCGTCGTCGGGTGGTTCCAGCCCCTCTCCGCGGTCTTCCAGTACACCTGCACGACCAAGTTGGCCGTCATCTGTTCCCCGCTCGTCCTCACCCTCTGTCAGAGTGCCCTCCCCGGACTGTCCGAACTGCGGGCGAGCGGAGACGCCGTCGGGATTCGGCGGGCGACGGCCGCCTACGCGCAGTTCATCCTGGCGGCGAGCGGGTTGTTCGGCGTCGTCGTGCTGGCCATGAACGGGTGGTTCGTCGCCCGCTGGGTCGGCGACGTGCAGTATCTCGGCGACGCGACGACCGTCCTGTCCGTCCTCGGCATGAACGCCCGCCACGCGGTCAACGTGGTCGCCGTCGTGCTCTTCTGCGTCAACCGGGATCGCCCGCTGTGGCGGGTGACGCTGTGCGACGGCGTCCTCACGCTGGGGGCGACCGCCGCCGTCGTGTCGGTCGCCGGCCCGACCTGCGCCCCGCTCGGCTCGCTCCTCGTGTGCGCGACGTTCACGCTGCCGGCGCTGCTCTTGATCACCCGCGCCGAAGGCTCGCTCGTCCTGCGGGAGCTGCTCCGGGTTCCCGCCCTGTGGGCGGTCGGGTACGCGGCGCTGGGCGTCGTGGCGGTGGCCGTCGCGCGGCATTCGACCGCCCGCGCTCCGTTCAGCCAGGTCGGCTTGGTGGGCGGAGTGGCTCTGGCCTACGTCGCCTTCCTGTTCGTGGTCCTCCGCCGCACGCCCCTGGCCGCATACCTGTCGGGGCTGAGGCGGCGTTAAGCCTTGTCGGTCCCCCGATCGGGGATCGGCTCCGTTGCTCGGCCGAACCGCCGGGCCGTTCTGGGAGGTGTGCCATTCATCCAGCGAACGACCGGCTGGTCCTGGCCGGCTTGTCCGACGGCGACCGCGTCCTCGACATCGGCGGGTGGGCGTGCCCGTTCAACCGGGCCAACTACGTCATGGACGCCCAGCCCTACGAGACGCGCGGCTACTACGGCCGCGTCGGCGGGGCGGCGAGTCAGGGAGGCGAGACCGAGTACTTCACCAAGGAGACGTGGGTCCAGCGGGACATCTGCGACCACACCCCGTACCCGTTCGCGGACAAGAGCCTCGACTTCGTCCTCTGCTCGCACACCCTGGAGGACATCCGCGACCCGGTGTGGGTCTGCCGAGAAATGATGCGGGTGGGGAAACGGGGCTACCTGGAGGTGCCGTCGCGGGTGGCCGAGTCGTGCCGCGGGTGGGAGTCGCCGCGGATCGCCGGCCTGTCCCACCACCGCTGGCTGATCGACATCGACCCCCAGGCTCCGGCTGTCAAGTTCACGATGAAGTACCACATGATCCACGCCGACTGGCAGTTGTCCTTCCCCGCCAGATACTTCGCGGCGCTCACCGCCGAGCAGCGGGTGTCGTGGCTCTTCTGGGACGACTCGTTCGCCGTCGAGGAGGCGATCAGTCACGGGCTCGATACGATTCGCGCGGAGTTGGATGCCTTCGTCCGGAGTCACCGACCGTACTCCCGCCTCGCCGTCTCCGCCAGCACCGCCGCGCGGCGGGTGCGGGGGCAGTTCGCCCGACTCTGGAACCGCGTGCGGCGAGGAGGACGATGACACGCCTTCACGTCAGTCGTACCATGCCCCGGCGCGGGTGGAACGCACCGGGGTGGAGCCTCCCGCCTGCTCCCATGGCGGAACCGGGTCGTGAGCGGAATCGGGTCGGGGTGATGTGGAGTGACGAACGCTCCGGCGAATCGACCGAGTGACCCTTTTGGGAGCGGCTGATGTTGTCTCGCATCCGTGATCTGGCCGTCCGGGCGTACATCCGGGGCCGTCACCACCGGGGGAAAGCGCGGGTGGTCCGTTGGCTGTGTCGAAATGCGATCCCCGAAGAGGGCCTGTGGGCCAACGCCTACCCAGGCACCCGCCTGCTGTTACACCCGCGCGACTGGATCGAACACCTGCTCCTGCGGGGCGAGCGGTACGAGCCACTCACCCTCCGTTTCCTCACCGCCAACCTGCGGCCCGGCGACGCGGCAGTGCTGGCCGGGGTGAACTTCGGGCTACACTTGGTGGTCGCGGCACGGGCAGTCGGGGAATCCGGGCGAGTGATCGGGATTGAGCCGCAGCCCGCCGCCCTGCTCCGGACGCGGCAAAACTTGGAGGCCAACGGCCTTCAGGCGCGCGTCTCGCTCGTCGCGTGCGCCCTCGGGTCAGTCCCGCGGTTCGTCCCCATGGCGTGGTCCTCCCCCGCCAACGCGGGGGCGGCGAGCTTGCTCGACCCGGGGCCGGGGTTCGGGGTCTGCGTCGTCCCACTCCCCCAGGTCCTGGGCTGCGAGTCGGCCCCCCGGCTGCTGCTCCTGGACGTGCAAGGGTATGAGACCGAGGTGCTGGCCGGGGTCTCCGACGGGTGGCGGCCGGACCTGGTCGTCGTCGAGAGCGACCCGGAGTTTCTCGAACGGGCCGGGGTGACGGAGCCGGACTTGCTCCGGTCGATTTCCGACCTCGGCTACCAACTTCACGACCTGCACGGAGCGCCGGTGACAGGAACCTCGACCGGGTTCGTAGAGCGAAACATCATCGGGGTTCGACCCGGCGTGTCGGTGAACTGGATCGCGGCCGAAGAGGGGCGATGAGCCAACTGCAAATTCTCCATCTGACTCCGGCCTTGTTCGGACACGGCGGGGTGTTCGGCGGGGCCGAACGGTACTCGTTCGAGCTGGCCCGGCACATGGCCCGCGTTGCGCGCACCACCCTGGTGGCGTTCGGGGACGCCCCGGCCCGATTCACCACGGCGGAGGGGCTGAGGGTTCGCGTCCTGGGGCCGGGGTGGAAAGTCCGCGGGCAGGAGTTCAACCGCCTCCATCCGGGTCTGCTGGCGGCCGTCGCGGGAGCCGACGTGATTCACTGCCACCAGCCGCACACGCTGGCGGCGGAGCTGGCGGCCCTGGTCGGCCGCGCGACGGGGCGGCCCGTGTTCGCGTCCGACCTCGGCGGGGGTGGGTGGGGGTTCGCCTCGCGGCTGAACACGGACGGCTGGTTCCGCGGGCACCTGCACATCAGCCGGTACAGCCGCACGGTGTCCGGGCACGACGGTCGCGCCGAGGCGGAGGTCATCTACGGCGGTGTCGATACGGAACTGTTCTCGCCCGATCCGGCCGTTCGGCGCGAACCGCTGGTCGTGTTCGTCGGCCGGCTGATGCCGCACAAGGGGGTGAACGACGTGGTGGCGGCGTTGCCCGACGGGATGGCACTGGAACTGATCGGCCGCCCGTACCACGACCGCTTCCACGCCGATCTCTTGCGGTTGGCCGTCGGGAAACGGGTGACGTTTCGGCACGACTGCCCCGACGCCGACATCGTCCGCGCGTACCGCCGGGCGGCTTGCGTCGTCCTGCCGAGCGTCTACCGCGACTGCTACGGCACGGAATCGCGGGTGCCAGAACTGCTGGGTCAGACGCCGTTGGAAGGGATGGCGTGCGGCGCTCCGGCCGTTGTCACCGACGTGGCGAGCCTGCCGGAAGTCGTGGCGGACGGCGAAACCGGGTTCGTGGTCCCGCCCAACGACCTGCCGGCTCTCCGGGCGAAGTTGGAATTCTTCCGGGACAACCCGGTCGCAATCGCCGCGATGGGATCGGCCGGACGCGCGCGGGTGCTGGAACGATTCACCTGGCCGTCCGTCGTGTCTCGCTGTTTGGCGACTTACGGCGATGTTGTCCGCCGATGAGGATCCTGTTCTGTAGCCACGTCCCGCTCGACCCCCGGCTGGGGGTGCCGAAGCACTACCTGGAGTTGGCCGCGTCGTTCCGGTCGCTGGGGTGGGAGGCGCGAGTGGTCGGCCCCGACGAGATCGCGGCCGGCACAACCGGGGAGTTTCCGGTGGCGCTTCGAGAGTACCTGCGGAGGGAAGCGGGCAAGTGGGACGTGGTCGAGTACGATCACGCTTGCCTGCCGTACCCCCGGTCGGACTTCTCGGATCGGCCGCTGATGGTGGCCCGCGTCATGCTGCTGGTCCACCACTTCCTGACGGTGTCGATTCCGCCACGGCCCCGACTGCGGTCGCGGGTCGGCGGTATTCTCAACGGGTGGCAGAGGCGTGCCAGGTTGCGGGCCGAAGTGCGGCGGGCGGACCAGACCGTCCGGCAGGCGGACTTGACGGTGGTGAGCAACGACCGGGACGCCGCCGCGCTGGTCGCGCGCGGGTTGCCCGCGGAGCGGATCGCGATCCACCCGCCCGGAATCGCGGCCGCGCGTCGCCCTCTGTTCGACGCGGTGTCCGCCGCTACTCCGCCGGGCGCGCCGGTCATCGGCTTCGTCGGCACGTTCGACCCCCGCAAAGGTATGCGCGAGTTCCCGGAGCTGGTCGGGCGTGTCGCGGCGGCCGTCCCCGGCGTTCGCTTCCGTCTGCTCGGCACGGCGGGGATGGTGCGGGACGCGGCGGGCGTGCTGGGACACTTCCCGCGCCGTCTCCGCCCGCTCGTGGAAGTCCGCCCGCACTTTGAACCCGACGAGTTGCCCGGATTGCTGGCCGGGTGTTCGGTCGGGGTGTTCCCGTCCCGGCTGGAGAGTTTCGGCTACGGCGTCCTGGAGATGCAAGCGGCGGCCGTACCGGTGGTGGCCTACGACGTGCCGGGGCCGCACGTCCAACTTCCGCCCGATCTGCTGGTGCCGGTGGGCGATGTCCGGGCGCTGGCCGCGCGGGTGGTCCGACTGGTGCGTGACCCCGCCGGGTTGTCGGCCGCACGCGCGGCGGCCCGCGAACGGTCCCGGCCGTTCGTCTGGGAAGAGATCGCCGCGCGGACGGCGGAGACGTACCTCCGGGCGCGAAGCCGACTGGAACCAATCGGAGGCCGGGAATGATCAAGCGCGTCGCTCGGTTCCTCGCCCCCGGACCACTCCGGCGGTGGTTTCAGAAGCGGCAGTTGCGGAACCAACTGGCCGCCTACCCTCGGCGGGTCGTCGAACACCGCTACGGCGACGCGACGTTCCGCGTCGAACTGGCCGACGGCCTCGCCGCCGGCTGGTACGACCACGACTGGGAGCCGCTGCCGGAGCTGGCCGTCCTCGCCCGCCACCGCCTGCGGCCGGGTGCCCGCGTGTTCGATGTCGGTGCCCACCAGGGCGTCGTCGGGCTGATGCTCGGCCGCCGCGTCGGGGCGAGTGGGCAGGTGATCGTCGTCGAGCCGAACCCGCACAACTTCGCCATGTGCGGCCGGAACGTCGCCCTGAACGCGATGCCGTGGGTGATTCCGCACCACGCGGCGGTGGCCGAGGTGGAGGGGACCATCCGCTTCAACGGCGGGCTGAACGGAGCGGCGGCGGCGATCAGCGACTACGGCGGGGTGACGGACGTGCCGGCCGTCACACTCGACGCCTTGACCGCCCGCTACGGCCCGCCGGACGTGGTGTTCCTCGACGTGGAAGGGTACGAGGCCCGCGCGCTGGCCTGCGCGACGGCGACCTTCGCGGCGCGGCCGGACTGGTTCGTCGAGGTCCACGTCGGGTGCGGGCTGGAACGGGCGGGCGACTCGGCGGACGACATCCTCGCCCACTTCCCGGCGGCCGACTTCGAGCGGTTCGTCCACGCCGACGGGGATCCGGAGGCGGTCCCGTTCGACGCCGCCCCGGCCGACAAGTTCCGCACGCGCTTCTTCCTGACGGCTCTCGCCCGCGACCCCATCGGGCCGTCCGACGGATGACTCGCTGGGCGATCCTCACCGGCGAATATCCGCCGCAGCCGGGCGGCGTCGCCGACTACACTCGCCTCGTGGCGGGCAAGCTGGCGGCCGCCGGGGACGCGGTCGAGGTGTACGCCCCGGCGTGCCCCGGCCCGGAGTCGGACGACCCCGGCGTGACCGTCCACCGGCTGCCGGGGAATTTCGGCCCTCGCACGCTACGGGCACTCGACGAGGGCCTCGCCCGCACGCGGCCGGATCGCCTCCTGATCCAGTACGTGCCGCACGCCTACGGCTGGAAGGCGATGAACCTGCCGTTCGCGGCGTGGGTGGCGTTCCGGGCGCGACGAATCGCCCCGGTCTGGGTGATGGCGCACGAGGTCGTGTTCCCGTTCGCCGGGTGGCCCCCCTCCCACGCCCTGCTCGGCGGGATGACGGCACTCATGGCCCGCCTCGTGCTGGCAACCGCCGAGCGGGTATTCGTGTCGATTCCGGCGTGGGAGTCGAGGATTCGACGGCTCTGCCCGCAGTGCCCACCGGCGGAGTGGCTGCCGATCCCGAGTAACGTTCCCGCCGGGGCCGACCCGGAGGAAGTCGCGGCCGTCCGCCGACTACACTGCCCGGACGCCGACGTTCCGCTGGTGGGACAGTTCGGGACGTTCGGCGATCCGGTCGGCGACGTGCGGGGGCCGGCCGTCGCCGAGTTCCTCGCCCGAAGGTCCGTCGCGCGGCTGCTGCTCGTGGGTCGCGGGTCCGACCGATTCGCGCGACACCTGACGGCGGTTTACCCGTCGCTGGTCGGACGGGTGAGCGCCACCGGGGAACTCGCCGCGGATCGGCTGTCCGCTCACGTCCGGGCGTGCGACCTGATGCTCCAGCCCTACCCCGACGGGGTGAGTTCGCGCCGCACCAGCGCGATGGCCGGGCTGGCGAACGGGGTGCCGGTGGCGACGAACTTGGGCGTCCTGAGCGAACCGCTGTGGGCGCGAACGACGGGTGTCGCGGTCGCCGCCAGCCCCGACCCGGTTCGCCTCGCCGCCGTCGCCGGCCGCATACTGGACCTGTCTCCCGCCGACCGCGCCGCGCTCGGCCGTCGCGGGGCGGAGCTGTACGAGGCGACGTTCGCGGTCGAGCGGGTGATCGACGCGCTGCGCGGCCGCGCGAACGAATCCCGCGCGGATACCACTCCCGCCGTGCGGGCGAAGGCTTCCACGTCCGACTCGCATCTCCCCGGAGGCCGAGGCATGGGTGTCCTGCGGACGTTAATCGAGCGCCTTCCGGCGTCGTGGATTCGGAAGGGGGCCGCGCTCCGGGGGCGGTTCCCGCTCGTGAAACGGGCGACGAACTGGATGCCGAATCTGCTGCGGAATCGGGACGGACGCATCCGGCAGGGGCTGGGTCGGGGGTTGCGGTTCAACGGCGGCAGTTCGGCCGTCGGGTTCATCCTCGGCACCCACGACACCGACGTTCAATTCGCGCTCGCCCGGCTGCTCCGACCGGGCATGACCGTGTACGACTTCGGGGCGAACGTCGGCTTCACGGCCGTGCTGGCCGCCCGCTGCGTCGGCCCGACCGGACGGGTGGACTGCTTCGAACCGCTGTCGGAGAACGCCGAGCGGATTCGCCTCAACGCGGGGCTGAACGGATTCGACCACATCCGCATCCACCAAGTCGCCCTCGGCGACGCCGACGGGGAGGCCGAGTTTCGCACCTCGCACGCCCCGACCTGGGGCCGCCTGTCCGACGCGGGTAACACACCGGAGCAGAGCGGGGTCACCCGCGTCCCCGTCCGCCGGCTCGACTCGATGGTCACGACCGAAGCGCTGCCCGACCCATCGCTGATCAAGATCGATGTCGAAGGGGCCGAAGCCAGTGTCCTGACCGGCGCGCGGCAGCTTCTCGCCCGCGCGCGGCCGGTGCTGGTGATCGAGTTGCACCACACTTACCACGGCGTGGCGGAGGCACTGGCCGGACTGGACTACACTCTCCGCCCGCTCGTGCCCGGAGGACGGGTCGCCTCCCTGAACGGCGAGTTCCAACTCCTCGCGTACCCGACCGGCCACGCCGGTGGCGAAGCCCTTTGGGAGTCCTTGGAGGCCGGCGAAAAGATGGTGATCGAGTGACGCTCGAAACGCCCGCGGCCAGCCGACCGCCGAGACGACCGCGGCGGCTGCTGACGATCGCCCACTCCTACGTCGTCGGCATGAACCGCCGCCTCGCGCACGAGATGGCCCGCGTGGGCGGCGGCGACTGGCAAGTGACGGCGGTCGCGCCCGAGTACTTCGACGGGAACGACCTCCGCCCGGTGCGATTCGAAGTCGGTGCCGACGAGCCGTGCCGCGTCGTCCCCGTCCCGGCGTACCTGACCCGCCGGATTCACGCCTTCGTGTACGGCCCGCGGCTCCGGTCGCTGCTGGCCGAGGGGTGGGACGCCGTCCACTGCTGGGAAGAGCCGTACATCCTCGCCGGCGGGCAGGTGGCGGGGTGGACGCCGCCCCGCGCCGCGCTCGTCTTCCGCACCGCGCAGAGCATCGCCAAGAACTACCCGCCGCCGTTCCGGTGGGTCGAGCGGTACGCGATGGGACGCGCCGCCGGCTGGATTTGTAGCGGCACGCTCGTCGCCCGGACGCTCTCGGCCCGGCGCGGGTACGACAAACCGATGGCCCGCATCCCGCTCGGCGTGGATCTCGCGGCGTTCCGCCCGGACCCCGCCGCCGGCCGGGCCGTGCTGCGGCAACTCGGGTGGCAGCCGGGCACGCCGGTGGTCGGGTTCGTCGGCCGACTCGTGCCCGATAAAGGGGTGGAACTGCTGACCCGCGCGCTGGATCGCGTCCCCGGCAACTGGCGGGCGCTGTTCGTCGGCGCGGGGCCGCTGGAGGTGCAGCTCCTGGCGTGGGCGAGTGGCCACGGGGACCGCGTCCGCGTACGCACCGACGTGACGCACGACCGCGTCCCGGCGTACCTGAACGCGATGACCGTGACCTGCGCGCCGAGCCAGACGCGGCCGAATTGGAAGGAGCAGTTCGGCCGGATGGTGGTCGAGGCGTTCGCCGCCGGTGTGCCATTCGTCGGCAGCGACAGCGGCGAAATCCCGTTCGTCGTGCGGGACGCCGGCGTGATCGTCGGCGAGAACGACGAGGCGGGGTGGGCGACCGCCATCGCGGCGCTGCTCGCCGACCCGGCGCGGTGCCGCGAGCTGGCGGCGCGCGGCCAGGAGCGCGCCCGCGCCGAGTTCGCCTGGCCGGTCGTCGCCCGCCAGCACCTTGACTTCTTCGACTCGCTACTCGACCGGAACCACGCGGGGGGTGGCGAATGAGTGTGCTGTTCTGGCTCCGCCGACCGAAGGCGCTTGTGGCGCGGCTGCGGTACTGGGTCTGGGAGAAGCGGAACCCGGACAAGCCGTGGCTGACGCCCGGCGCGGTGCGGTTCTGCGAGACGGCCCTGACCCGACAGATGACGGGGTGGGAGTTCGGGAGTGGCCGGAGTACCGTTTGGTTCGCGGCCCGCCTCGCCCGGCTGGTGTCCGTCGAACACGACCCCGCTTGGCATCAGGTGGTCAGCGGTCGGCTGGGCGCGGCCGATATCACCAACGTCGAATACCGGCTCCTCCCACTCGACCACCCCGTCGAAGAAGGCGAGCGCCCGCTTTACGACCCGCTCCCCGTCTACGTCGCCGCCATCGCCGAGGTGCCCGACGAGTCGCTCCACTTCGTCGTCGTGGACGGCCACTACCGGTCCGCATGCATCCGGGTCGCCCGCCCGAAGTTGGCACCGGGTGGCCTCCTTCTCGTGGACGACCTGGAACTGTGGCGGGACGGCGTCCGACTCCCCGTTCCGGCCGACTGGGAACAGGTCCACGAGAGTTCGAACGGGATCAAGCGGACCGGTGTCTGGAAGAAACCGGGGTCGGCGTAACGTGCCGGCGTCTCCAGACCTTTGCCTCGCCGTCGTCCGCGACTACCCCGCCGAAGGCTGGCCGAGCATGGACCTGTGCGCGGACCAGTTGCTCGCGCACCTGCCCGACGGGGTTCGCGCGGTCGATGTCGCGCCGCCGTTCCGCTCCGTCGTCGGTCGAATACCCGGCATCGGCGGCATCGGGTTCAACGCCGACCGGCTGCTCAACCGCCACCTGTTTCTCCCCCAGTCCGTCCGACGATTGACCCGCGCCGCCGATTTCGTCCACGTCGCCGACCACAGTTACGCCCACCTCGCCCTCGCCTTGCCGCCGGGCCGGGCCGGCGTCTACTGCCATGACCTCGACGCTTTCCGCTGCCTGCTCGAACCGGAGGCCGAGCGGCGGCCCCGGTGGTTCCGGGCCATCGCCGGCCGCATCCTCACCGGATTAAAGCGGGCCGCCGTGGTGTTCCACAACTCGGCCGAAGTGGGCCGCCAACTCGGCACCTGGGGGCTGGTTCGCCCCGACCGGTTGGTCCACGCCCCACTCGGTGTCGCGGCGGAATTCACCCCGGACGCGGCGGAGGAGGTGGCACTCCCCACCCGGATCGACGGCCCGTTCCTGTTGCACGTCGGCGGCGACATGCCCCGCAAGCGGCTGGATGTCCTGCTCGACGTGTTCGCGGCGGTCCGCGCGACTCGCCCCGATGTGGCGCTCGTCCAGGTCGGGCCGCCGTGGTCGGCGGAACGGCTCCGCCAGATGGAACGGTTGGGAATCGCGGCGACCGTCGTGAAGCTGACGGCCCTGTCACGCCCGCAGCTCGCCGAGTTGTATCGCCGCGCGGCCGTGGTCTTGGTGCCGAGCGAGGCCGAGGGGTTCGGCCTACCGGTGATCGAGGCGCTGGCGTGCGGGGCGGCGGTGATCGCGTCCGACATTCCGGTTCTCCGCGAGGTCGGCGGGTCGGCAGCCGTCTACCGTCCGGTGGCGGCGGTCGCGGACTGGGCGACGGCCGTCCTCGCGCTGTTGCGCGATCCGACGGTCGCCCCGCCGCACGGCGAGCGGCTGGCGTGGGCGGGCCGCTACAGTTGGCGGGCACACGCCCGCGTCATCGCCGAGGCGTATCAGTCCTTGCGAAGCGTCCGATGCACGTCTGCTTCCTGAACCCCGTCGGCACCGTCGGCGGGGCCGAGCGGGTGCTGCTCGCCTGGGTCGCAGCCGCGCGGCGGATCGCCCCGTCCGCGCGGCTCTCGGCGGTGCTGTTCGGCGACGGCCCACTGTACACTCGACTGGAGTCGCTGGGCGTTGAAGTCCACTTGCTGCCCCTCCCGGACACGCTCGCGGCGACCGGTGACACCGCGCTCCGGGACCGACCCGGCGGTGGCATTCGCTCGCTTCTCGTCACGCTTCCGGCTGCCGGCCGATTCGTCCTCCGCCTTCGGGAGTTGCTGAAGAGACTCGCACCCGACCTGATTCACTCGAACGGGTTGAAGGCCCACCTCCTCGGCGCGGCCGCGAAGCCGTCGGGCACGCCGCTGCTCTGGCACCTGCACGACTTCTACTCCGAACGCCCCGTGGCCAAGTGGGGGCTGAAGCTGGCCCGCGCCGCCGCGACCGGCGGCATCGCCATCTCCGACGCGATTCGTCGGGATACCCAGCGCCTGCTCCCCGGCTTCCCGGTGCGGACGGTCCTGAACACCGTGGACACGGACCATTTCACACCCGGTGTCGGCAACCCGGATGAACTTGACCGGCTGAGCGGTCTGTCGGCGGCCGCGCCGGGCACGCTCCGCGTCGGGCTGGTGGCGACTTACGCGAACTGGAAGGGGCACGGCGTTTTCATGGACGCCCTCGCACTCCTGCCCGCGCCCCTCCCGTTTCGCGGCTATGTCATCGGCGGGCCGATCTACGCGACGGGCGGCTCCCAGGTCACGCGGCTGGAATTGGAGGAGAAGATCGCAACGAACGGCCTCGCGGGGAAGGTCGGCTTGGTGCCGTTCCAGGATGATCCCGTCGCCGTTTACCGCTCGCTCGATGTCGTGGTTCACGCCAGTACACGCCCGGAGCCGTTCGGGTTGACCATTGCGGAAGCCATGAGTTGCGGCCGCGCGGTGGTGGTGTCGGCCGCCGGCGGCGCGGCGGAGCTGTTCCGCGACGGCGAGGACGGCGTCGGACATCCGCCGGGCGATGTTCCCGCGTTGGCCGCTGCGATCGCGCGCTTGCTCGCGGACGACACATTCCGGCACCGGCTGGGCGAGGCCGCACGCCGGACCGCGCTCGCGCGGTTCGGAAGCGGACGATACGACGCCGATGTCGCGGCCACCTACGCCGGCGGTTGTCGATGGCAGCAATGACCGGCGAAGAGGCGACTCGCACCGCCCGGACCATCG
Organism: Fimbriiglobus sp.; assembly: GCA_043745295.1. GTDB lineage: Bacteria > Planctomycetota > Planctomycetia > Gemmatales > Gemmataceae > JALHQU01. The sequence continues at coordinate 27,153 of JAYTTN010000090.1, forward strand.
ATTCCCTGACGGCCCTGCGCGGCGTGCTGGCCGTGTGGGTCGTGATCTACCACTACTGGAACGAACTGCTCGTCCTCTTCCCGGCCGCCGGATGGCTGACCCCGCTGTGTCGGCACGGGCACTTCGCCGTACCTGGTTTCTTCGCCCTCAGCGGATTCGTCCTGGCCCACACCTACGGTTGCCGGTTCGTCGTGTTGAGCCGGCGGGCGGTAGTCCGTTTCTGGACGCTACGGCTGGCCCGCCTCTATCCGGTGCACTTCACGTGCCTGCTGGCGGTGGCGGTGATGGTGGCCGCGAGCGACCGCCTCGGCTATCGGCTGGACCCCGACGGGTACTCGACGGCCGACTTCGTCCGCAACCTGTTCCTGGTTCACACATGAGTGCCGCACTTCCGGCTGAACTGGAACTACCCGTCGTGGTCGATCAGTTCCGAGTGGTTCGCGTATCTGCTGTTCCCGTTCGCCGCGCGGTGGGTTCTCCCTCGGTTGGGCGAGACGGCCCGCGCGGCGGCGGCGGTCGTGGCGGGGGCGGCCGTCACCCTCGTCATCTGCTCGTGCGGGGCGGACTGGCCGTTTCGGGAACTGCTGGCCGTCGTCCCCACGTTCTTCACCGGTCTGGCCCTGTGCGCCCTCGTCCGCTCGCGACCGCCGGGAGCCGGGCGGCCGATCCGCTTCCTTCCGGCCGCGTGTCTGCTCGCCGGTGCGGCCGCGTGTTACTTGCCCGCCGCGTTCGTCGCGGCCGGCGTGCTGGTGGCCGAGTTCGCCCTGATCGGCGTCCTCGCCTGCGCCGACGGGCGGTGCGGGTGGGTGTGGCGTAGCCGGCCGTTGGTGGCCGTCGGTGAGGTGTCCTACTCACTGTACATGACGCACACCCTGGGCCAGAAGCTGCTGTACCGATTGCTCCCGACCGCGCGGCACACCGACGACCCGCTCCCGACCAGAATTGGGGTGACCTGCGCGTACGCCGGCACGGTCCTGGCGTTCTGCCTCGTTTGGTACTTCCTCATCGAAAAGCCATGCCGCCTCCGCGTTCGGGCCTGGCTTCGCCGATCGACGCATCCGTCCGGCGGGCTGGCACCCGGCCCCGGCGAATCGTAGCTTGGCACGACCGCCGCGCCCCCATCCGGACCGCCATGCCACCCGACCTCCCCGCCGATCCGGTCCCACTTTGCGTCGATCTCGACGGCACGCTCATCAAGTCCGACACGCTGTACGAAGCCGCCGCCGCGCTGCTCACGTCGTCCCCGCTGCGGCTGGTCGCGGTGTCGGCGTCGCTGGTCGGCGGCAAGGCGAAGCTGAAGGCGCGGATGGCCGGGGCGGTGCCACTCGATCCGGCCGCCCTGCCGTATACCGAAGACCTGCTGGCCTTCCTCCGCGAACGGAAAGCCGCCGGTCGGACGCTGATTCTGGTGACGGCCGCCGACACCCGCATCGCCCGTGTGGTGGCCGATCACGTCGGCCTCTTCGACGAGGTGCTGGCGTCCGACGGCACGCTCAACCTGCGCGGCAAGAGCAAAGTCGCGGCGCTCGTCGCCCGGTTCGGCGCGAAGGGCTTCGACTACGTCGGCAACGATTCGACCGACGTGGCCGTCTGGCGGGAGTGCCGGACGGCCTACGTCGCCAACGGCAGCCGGTCGGTGCGAGCGAACGCCGCGAAAGTGGCGAATGTCGGCGGCGAGTTCGGCGGGCGGAAGCCGTTGCCGAAGGCGGTGGCGAAGGCGCTGCGGGTCCACCAGTGGGTGAAGAACGTCCTCGTGTTCGTGCCGCTGGTGGCCGCGCACAAGTACGGCGAACTCGCCCCGCTGCTCGATGTCCTGGTGTACTTCGTCGCCTTCTCACTGACTGCTTCGTCCCTGTACGTCATCAACGACCTGTTCGACCTGGCGGCGGATCGCAAACACCCGACCAAGCGGAAGCGGCCGTTCGCGGCCGGCGACCTGCCCGTCAGTTGGGGCATGGTCGGCGGGCCGCTACTGCTGTTGGGCGGGTTGGCGGTCGGGTTCGCGGTGTCACTGGCGGCTGGCGTCGTGCTGGCCTTCTACGCCGCGCTGACGCTGACCTATTCGGCGGTGCTGAAGCGGCTGGCGCTGATCGACGTGTTCGTGCTGGCCGCGTTCTACATGATCCGCATCGTCGGCGGCGGGGCGGCGGCCGGCGTCGTGGCGTCCGAGTGGCTGCTCGGCTTCTCGTGGTTCTTCTTCCTCAGCCTCGGCTTCCTGAAGCGGGTGACGGAACTCATGCGGGTGCGGGACAAGCACGGCGAGGACGGCCACGCGCGGGGGTATCGGGTCCGCGACCTGGAGATGCTCGGCCGATTCGGGGTGGCCAGCGGGTTCGCCTCGGCCCTGGTGCTGGCGCTGTACGTGCGGTCGCCGATGGGGGTGGCCGTGTACGCCGTGCCGGAAGCGCTGTGGGCGAGCGTGCCGCTGTTGCTACTCTGGGTGTGCCGGCTGTGGCTGCACACCGAACGCGGCCGGATGCACGACGACCCGATCGTGTTCGCCCTGAAGGACCGCGCCAGTTGGGCCATCCTCGGGCTACTCGCCGTGACCGTCGGTGTGGCACGCCTGGCCCACTTTTGATGACAGCCGCTACCGCCCCGGCCCTGCTCCGCAACCGCGACCTGAAGGCCGCCGCCAAGCGGCTGTACGCCGACGCCTCGGCCGCCGGCCGGACGATCCAGTCGCTCCGCCCGTACATCTGCCCGTTCACCCGGCTGCTGGATTTCATCCCGCCCGGTTCGCGCGTCCTCGACATCGGCTGCGGGGCCGGGCTGCTCCTGGCGCTCGCGGCGGACACAAGACCGCTGGGGACCAGCGTCGGGTTCGATTCCAACGGCAAGGCCATCGCGGTCGCGGAGCTGGCGGCGAAACGCTTGGCGGCGGAAGGGAAATCGGTCCCGCAGTTCGTCCGCCTGGATGTCCGCGACCCGTGGCCGACGGGGACGTTCGACGTGGCGGCGATGATCGACGTGCTGCACCACGTCCCCGTGGCGGCCCAGCAGTCGGCGATCATGCAGGCAGTCGCCGCCGTCCCTCCGGGAGGCACGTTTCTTTACAAGGACATCGCCCCGCGCCCGCTGTGGCGGGCCTGGATGAACCGCCTGCACGACCTCGTCATGGTCCGCGAGTGGATTCACTACGTGTACTCCGAGAAGGTCGTCGAATGGGCGACCGCCGGCGGGCTGACGCTGCGTCGATGCGAGTGGATTCCGCAACTGTGGTACGGCCACGACCTGCTGGTGTTCGACCGCCCGGCACGAGCCACTGCCGAAGTTCTCGATTGACGGCGATGCGTGCGACCGGGACACTAGCGTCGGTTCCTCACCTCCTCTCCAAGGCCAGCCATGCTCCGCACACTCGCCCTCCTCCTGTTCGCCGCCGCGCCGTTGTCGGCCGACGAGCCGAAGCCGGTGGAACTGTTCAACGGTAAAGACCTCACCGGCTGGGGGTACAAGACGGGCGACAAGTTCGAGGCGTTCGACGGCAAGACGGAGGCGTCCGACGGTCGCTACTCGGCCAAGGACGGGGTACTCGTCGTCAACCCCGGCAAGGGCACGAAGGGACTCTGGACGGCCGCCAAGTTTCCCAAGGACTTCGAGCTGCGGTTGGAGTTCCGGGCGGCGGTGAACGCGGACAGCGGGCTGTTCGTGCGCGGCCCGCAGCTCCAGGTCCGCGACTACCTCGTGGCCGGGCCGTTCAAGGAGCTGAAGAAGTACAAGGCGCAGGACTGGAACGAGATCGTCGTGATCGTGAAGGGCACGACGGCCGAGAGCACCTGCAACGGCGAGCCGCTGGGGAAGGCGATGAAGGTGCCGGAGACGGGGCCGATCGGGCTGGAAGCGGATCGCGGCCAGATGGAGTACCGCAACATCCGCCTCAAGGAACTCAAGTAGTCCTGATCGGAGTAACCGAGCCGGAAGCGCGAGCGACGGTCTTCTGAAGACCGTCGCTCACTCGGATCGTCACTTCGCCGGCGTCAGCATCACCTTCTGCAAGTCCATCACGGCCGCGCCGGGCTTCGTCAGCGGCTTCACCGTCAGCACATGCCGGCCGGCCTTCTCGACGGTCAGCTTGCCTACCTCGCGCGTCTCGAACGCCTGCCAGCCGCCGGTGTCCTTCACCGCGAACGCGAACTTCGACTCGCCGACGCTCATCTCCACTTCCGCGCCGCCGCTCCCTTTCCCGCACCCCTGCACCACCTCCACCGCAAACGTGCCCGGCTTCGTCACGGTGAATTCCCACGTCACAAAGTCGGCCTTGTTGCCCCAGTAGCCGAGGGTGTTCTTGTGCGGCAGCGGCTCGAACCGGAGTTGCGTGCCGTGAACGTCGGCCCACTTCCCAAGCAGAGTGATCGTGCCGTCGTCGGCCTGCGGGCCGGGCTTGTAGTCGGGGTTCGGCGTCGGCATCTTCGCGCCCACGTCTTTCCGCCAGTCGTCCAGTTTCTTCGCCAGCTCCTTCACCACGTCCGGCTTGTCCGCCGCGAGATTGCGGCTCTCGCTGATGTCCTTCGACAGGTCGAACAACTCTTTGCGATCCGAGTCGTAGAACTCGATCATCTTCCAGTTCCCCGACCGCACGGCCCCGCTCGGCCGGCTACCCTGGTTGGCGTAATGTGGGTAGTGCCAGAACAGCGTTGGCAGGTATTCCAAATCGGCCCCGCCAAGGACCGCCGACAGGTTGTTCCCGTCGAACTTCACGTCCGACTTCACTCCGCATAGCGCCAGCACCGTGGGCATGATGTCCGTGCTGACCATCGGCCCACCGGCAACCTTGATCCCCGGCCCGCGCAGGATCATCGGCACGCGGATGCCGCCCTCGTACAGGAAGCCCTTGCCCTCGCGGTACGGCGCGTTGCTGGTCGCCGGGATGCCGCTGATCGCCCCCTCGGACGTGTCCAACCCGCCGTTGTCGCTGGTGAAGATGACGACGGTGTCGTCCTTCAGCTTGTGGTCGTCGAGGCACTTCAACACCTTGCCGACGCTCTCGTCCATGCTCTCCACCATCGCCGCGTAGGTCGGGTTCCCCTGCTGGCCGCCCTTCCGTTCCTGGTACTTCTTGACCAGTTCCGGCTTGGCCTTCAGCGGGGTGTGGACGCCGTAGTGGGCGAGGTGCAGGAAGAACGGCTTCGCCTTGTTCGCGGTGATGAACTTCTCGGCCTCGGCGGTCAGGCGATCCGTCAGGTACTCGCCGTCGGGCGCGTTCTCCAGGCCGGGCATCTGACCCTTCTTGTTCTGGAACGGGGCGAAGTAGCTCATCGGCGTGCCGGTGTGGTCGCCGCCGATGTTCACGTCGAACCCCTGCTTCTGCGGCTCGAACCCCTTGCCGCCGAGGTGCCACTTGCCGACGTGCGCGGTCGCGTACCCGGCCTTCTTCAACTCTTCCGCGAGCGTCACCTCTTCGAGCGGCAACTGCTGAACGATCTTCGGCCCGCGCATGCGGTGTTCGGGTTTCGACGGTTGCCCCGGCAGCCAGTCGGTCAGGTTTAGCCGGGCCGGGTGCTTGCCGGTGAGCAGCGCCGCCCGCGTCGGCGAGCAGACCGGGCACGCCGCGTAGGCGTCGGTCAGCTTCACGCCCTGCTTGGCGAAGGCGTCCAGGTTGGGCGTCTTGTGGTAGGTGCTGCCGTAGCAGCCGAGGTCGCGCTGGCCGAGGTCGTCGATGACGATCAGCACGACGTTCGGCTTCTTGTCGGCGGCGAACGCGACCGAGCCGACCAGCAGGGCGAGGAGGGAGAGGCGCATGGGAATGGCCGTGGAGGTGGGATGGGGATTACGCCACGGCAAGCGTTCGGGCTTGGTAGTTCGCCAGCAGACGGCGAGTGGCCGCCAGAAGTTCGTCGTCCTCCACGTCCCAGATCGCGGCCGAGTCGGCACCCCGTGCCAGGGTGGCCAGGTTGGCGACGAGTTGGCCGAACCGGAGGTCGGTGGCCTCGTCGATCAACTCGCGGAGTGCGTCCAACAGTTCGTGTTTTTCGGCGG
>JAYTTN010000091.1:0-9273 GCA_043745295.1 Fimbriiglobus sp.
CCCTTGCTCGCGCGGCGGCGGTGAAGTCGATGCTCACGGCATCGTCCCCCGACGGGGCGCGGCGGGTTCCCGGATGGCAGCGTCCAGTTCCGCCCAGAACTCGGCGTCCGCCGTTCCACCGGGTCCGGATGCGGCCCCGGCCTTAAGCAGTTGCACCAACTCCGCGCGGGTGCGAAACGCGGGGGCCGGCGACGGGGTGTCGTCGATGTCCTCCGGGTCGGGTTCGCCCGCCGTGGCCAGGAGCGCCTCGGCCACTCGCTCGCGCTCGTCTTGCGTGAGCGTGAGAGCCAGTTCCAACACGTCGGCCATGATCGCGGACATCGGTCGTCCTCCAGGAGTAACCGCTCCCGAATTGTAGCCGTTGGTGTCTCGTCCGAAAGGGAGGTGCGAAGCCGAGCGAATCCCTCACGCCGGCGGCAGGTGCCACGTCGCCTGAGCGTAGCCGTCCACGCGGGGCTTGATGAGCTGGGCCACCTCGGGCGCGAGGCCGATCAGCACCTGCGCGCCGTCGGGGGCGGCCGACGGCGCGAGGATCGGCTTGCCGGCCAGCGTCCGCCCGTGCCGGCCGGGGTCTTCGTCCACGAAGAATTGCACCGAATCGCCCAGCTCGCGGCTCAGCCAGGTGCCGGCGATGGACGTGCCGAACACGCCGAGCGGCCCGCGCGACGCCATCTCCTTCGCCACCGTCGTCAGCCGGGCGAGGGCGGTCATCTGCGCCCGCGCCTTCTCCTCCGCCGCCACCGGGTCGGCCCGCCGCTCAGTGAGGCCCGCGCCGCCGGCCCGCCCGACCATCACCAACTCCTTGGCGATCCAGTCTTCCGCGCAGGCTTGCAAGTCCAGCCCGCCGGCCTCGGCCGCGTCCGACAGCGTGTCGCGGGTGAAGTGCGAGCAGTGGTCGGCGATGAGCAAGTCGTAGGGGTTCCGCGCGTGGTTCGGCACGACCACGACGATGACCCCGGTCGGCGTCAGCATGCCGCTCAACGTTCGCAGGAAGGCCGCCGGGTCGGGGACGTGTTCCAGGCAGTGCAGCAGCGTGATGGCATCGAACTTGCCGGGGATGTCCGTCAGCGGCCCGACGTACAACTTCTCCACGCCGGGGATGGTCTCGACGACCGCCTTCGTCTGGTCGCCGAGTTCGGACCCGGCCATCACCCACTGCGGTCGGGCCGCGCGGAACGAGTGGAACAGCGTCCCGCTGCCGCACCCGACATCCAGCATTCGCCCGGTGTCCGGCAGGTGTCCGGCGTCGGCCAGCTTCTCGACCAGCCGGCCCGACCGCGACGCCGCCACCCCCTCCGTGCCGGCGAACACCGGCTGCTCCTGCCCGCCCCACATCTGGTAGATCGTGTATCCCTTGTAAATGGCGTCGCACTCCGCCTGCCACTCGGCCGTGAGCGGCTTCTGCACCGTCCCGCACCCGCGACAGATCGCCAGTTGCCCGCCCGCCGGCCACGGCTTGCAGTCCGACGTGACGCGGGTCAGCGCCTCGAACCCGTCCAGCACGGTCAGGCCCTCGCGGTGGCAGGCGTGGCACGCGGTCGGTGACGGCGGGGTGTCAGCCATTGCAAGTGTCCTCGATGAGGGCGTCCGCCACCGCCAGGGCGGAGGGCGGCGGCCAGCGGGTCATGGCCAGGGTGGTGTGCCGGGGCACGGCGGCGGCGGTCAGGCCGGCGGCGGCGACGGTCGTGGGCTGCACGAGGTCCGGGGACACCCCCAGCCGGGCGGCGAGGCGGCGGGCCACGGTGCTGTAGGCCAGGTCCGCGTCGGCGGACAAGTGGACCACCCCGTTTACCCTATTTACCGCAAGCTCCCAGATCGACACCGCCGCGTTTTTTACCCCAACCGGTGCGAACACCATATCTTCGAGCGGACGGATTGCCCGACTTGACAGAAGTTCCTCCTTCCACCCCCGAAAGAGCTTCGGCACCGCCGCGAACACCTTGGTCAGCCGCAACACCCCATGTCCCGCCGCCAGCAGTTCCGCCTCCGCTTCCGCCTTCTGCCGACCGTACTCGGTCATCGGGCACGGCGGTTCGTCCTCCTGGCGGAACGGCTTGCTGCCGTCGAACACCTGATTCGTGGAGAGGAAGATGCAGTGGCCGCCGCGCTCCCGAATGCGGCGGGCCAGTTCCACCGTGGCGGTGACGTTGATGGCCCGCGTGCCGGCCGGGTCGCGCTGGCAGGTGTCGATGGACGTGACGGCCGCGCACAGCACCGCCCCGGCGATGTCGTCCGGCAGTTGCCAGGTGTCCGGCGCGGCGGCCAGATCGACGCGGTAGCTGAAGAGCTGCTCCCGCCGGGACGTGGCCGTCACGTCCGCCGGCCGCGAGGGGGCGGATTGCAGTGCCGTGCCCAGCGTGCCGTCCCCGCCGACGATGAGGAACATGAATTGACTCGAAGAGGTCAGGTGAATCACTTCCGTGACTTATAGTCCATCGACTCATCGTCCACAGCAGCCTATCCTCGTGCAAGATGAAATCCGCTAACATCTTAGCCCGCTTCGGCGAGCAAGTCCGCAATAAACGACTCGCGCTCGACCTTTCGCAAGAAGCGTTCGCGGCGAAGTGCGGCCTAGATCGGACCTATTTGAGCGGTGTTGAACGGGGCAAGCGCAACTTGTCGTTGCTCAACATCGAGCGAATCGCGAAGGCACTCGGGTTCACGATCTCCGAACTGACCAGCGGATTATAAGCTCCAACCCGACCGAGTTGTCATGCCCACTCGAAACATCCTCGACGCTTTCGATGTCAGCCTCGATTTCCTCAGCCAAGTCGTGTTTGACAATCCGAGTTTGCGGGGGATGATTGTCGGTTACCTTGCCGAGGCGAAGTTGCGGGAAATCCTCACATCGCAAGGCAAAGCGACTAACTTCGACAAGCATGACGACCACGATCGGACGAAGAAAGGCGATCTCGTTCTGAAGTACCGCGCCATCGACTGGAAGATCGAGGTGAAGTTGCTGGACACCAACGAAGTCAAACTATTGGTTCCCTCTCCGAACGATGCTGAGGTAGGTCGGTGGGTGCCAAAAGTGATCCAACAGACAGGTCCTGGAAGAGCCAATCCAGAATACGAGTTGGAGTGGCCGCAGCACGGGCAGACGGGCAGGTATCGTGGCAAGTTCCAATGCAACGGAAGCGACAAGCGCGAGGTGAAGTTCCAAGACGGCACAACGCTTCGGACGAATCTGTTGCAATTTGGCGAGTTCGACATTCTCGCAGTCGCGTTGTTTCCCTTCTTTGAACGATGGGAATTCGCTTACGCACTGAATCGAGATTTGCCTCAATCCCGTGGGCGCGACTACACACCCGAGCAACGAGCGAAGTTGATCCTGAGCGGTATCTCGATCACTTGGCCGTTACCGCAGCCGTTCACGACTGATCTCTACAGCCTTTTGGACAAACTCGCCGACGATCCGAACCGGACGGCTATCCCGCCTGTCGCCACGATCGTAACGACCTCCTCCGCGAGCCAAGTTCCCGCTACGAAGCCCAAGAAACGGAAGAAGAAATCTTGACCTTCCGCTTCACGAACACCAGGAAGTACGAGTGGTTCTTTCGGGCGTGTTCCTGCTTCTTCAGGCGGCTCACGCCGGCCCGGTTCGTCCTCATCACGACGAACAAGTCCTTCGTGTAAAACCCCAGCGACTCGCACCCGGTGATGATCTCGACGTGGGCCAACCGCTGCTTGTTGGCGCTCACTTCGTCTTGACATTTCACGACGAACACGCCGTTGGGCTGGAGGACACGGTACGCTTCTCGACTGGCCCGCGCGTACAGGTCGATGACCGCATCATGCCACTTCGGCTGGTCGGTCGTGTCGTCGGGTTCCTCCGCTTTGCCGTTCGAGTAGGCGCGGCGGAAACTCGCGTGGCTCCCCGACCCGGCCAGTTGGTCGGTGCTTTTCCGAAACAACCCCTCCATGTACGGCGGGTCGAGAACGACACATCCGAGTGAGGCGTCGGCGTAGGGAAGTTTTCGGCAATCGACGCCGGTTTGAACCTCGCCAATCCACGCGGGCACATCCCCGTCCACTTTTGCATCGATATCGGACGCCAACACCGTGTACTCGCCCGGTCGTATCGCTTTCCAGAAGGCCCCCGTCCCGAACGTCACGTCGGCGACGGTCGCCCCCGTCGGCACATGCAAATCGAGCAACTGGACGAACACGTCCGCGTTCCCGGCCTGGTGTGCCGAGAACACCAAATCCGTTGTCGCAACCCCACCAGCCACCCGTTTGGAACCGGACGCCGAAGGCGGGAGATCGGGTTCGTCGAACAGGCTCGGTTGGATACTCACCGGACGCGGGATTGGGGACATGTCCTTACTCGCAGCGGAGTTGGTGTGTGGACTATAAGGCACACGACGGCTCCGCACAATGGCAAATGCCGGCGGATTCCCCGCCAACACCCGTTGCCGTTTGTCGCCAGCTCAGCTTCTACTCGATGGTCTGGTCCTTCAGCAGCGGGCGGTTGTCGAGGGAGGTGGCGTTCAGTTGCAGGCCGACCCGCTTCTGCCCCGGCTGCGTCCGCTGCACGGTGACGGTGAACACTTCGGTTTTGCCCGGCTTGATCTCCACGGCGCTGAACACGATCTCGCCCTCCTTCGTCACGGTCGCCTTGCTCGGCGTCGTCTCGATCACCTTCAGCCCGTCGGGCAGCCGCACCCGCGGGGCCACACCCGCGTCCGCCTCCTCGCCGTCGTTCCGCACGGTGATGACGATCTGCCCCTGCTTGTCGAGCGCCAGAATCGCGGGGATGTTCGGCGACCAGTGCAGGTCGGCGCGGCCGAGGAACGCCGTGGCGACCTCCCGTTCGGCGTCCACGGCTCCGGCCTTGTCGCGGGCGGTGGCCCGCACCACCCGCTTGCCGGACGTGTTGGCCGTCACGGTCAGGCGGAACTTGTACGCCTCGCCGGGGGTCATCTTCGGGATCACCCAGCTCACGCGGTCCTTGTACCGCTGGGCGTCCTTGGTCACTTTCGTCGGCTGGCAGTCTTCGGGAATCGGGATGCTGACCACCACGTTCGTCAGCGGCAGGGTGCCGTTGTTGCGCGCGGTGGCCTCGTACTCGGCCGGCTTCTTCGACTCGACCGACGCCGGGCCGGTCAGCGTGAAGCCGAGTTCCGGCACCAGGATGCGCGTCTTCGATTCGGCCGTCTCGGCGATGCCGCCGTCCTCGCTGGTGGCGTGCGACGTGGTGAGCAACTCGCCGCCCTGCTGCCTGCCGCCGGTCAGTTGGTACGTCACGATCTTCGACTGCCCCCGCCCCAGGGTGCCGAGGTCCCACGCCCGCTCGTTCGTCATCTTCGTCTGGACGGCGTCGGCCGACGTTTTGAAGTCGAATCCCGGCGTCGCCACCTCGACGAGGCGGACCTTGTGGATCGGCATCGGGCCGGCGTTCGTCACCTCCACCCGCACCGTCACCGGCTCGCCGCGGGCCGCGTCCTTGCTGGCGACCTTCTTCACGGTTAGCTTCGGCTTCTCGATCTGCGTCACCACCTCCTGCCCGTGTTCGAAGCTGACGTAGGCCCGCGCCCGCACGTCCTTCACGCCCGGCTGCGGGGTGAACTCCAACTCGATCACCTTCTGCTCGCCGCGATTCAGGGACTTGAATTCCCAGGTCATTTCGCCGACCAGTGCGGCCGGCACCTTGAAATCCTTGACGTTGTCCGGCTTCGGCTCGGCCTTGGTCAGTGTGGCCGCGCCGTCCGGGGCCGGCACCCGCACCCGCACGCGGTAGGCCGTGGCCGACGACGGGTTGCTGACGACCACCTTGTACGGGATCGGCTTGCCGGGCGCGACGTGGGCCGGCGTCTGCACTTGAATGCGGACGGTCGGCGGCGGCGGTTCGGACGGCGTCGGCGAGGTCAGCGCGGGCGTCGTCACCACCCCGGCCGGGACGCTCCCGCGCGGCGAATCGGGGATCGTCGGCTGCACCCCGCCGGGCGGCGCGACCGGTGGCAAGAGTTGCTGCGCGCGGTCCACATTGGAATCGACGAACGGTGCGGCCGGTTCCGCACCGGGAAGGCCGGGCAGCGGCACGGGGTTCTGCACCCTCAGCCTCTCCGGCTCTGGGTTGCCCGCCGGTGGCAGAAACTGTGCGAATGCGACAGTCGAACCCAGCAGCAGCACGGCCCAGGCCGCCGCGCGAACCGTCTTGCCCATGAGCGGTGACCTCCAAGCCGGGACCGACGACGTGACCGTCCGTCGCCCAGGAATACCAGTCGCGGCGAAATCGGTAAAGGGCAACCGGGCGTGCGCCCTCTCGGTTCCCCTTCCGCCGGCGGGCCACCGCCGGTATAGCACGGCCGCTTCCGCGCCGTTCCGGGGACCGACCGCCATGCTGTTCCGCGCGCTTCCGCCCGCCGCCGCCGTCGCCCTGGCCGCCGTCCTCGTCGCCGTCGCCCCCGGCTCCGCCGCCGACGGCCACCGCAACGGGTTCGCCGGCAAGACGCCGTTCTTCGTCCGCGGCGACGCCAACATCCAGGCCGAGGAGAAGGCGCACGCCATCGACGACCGGCACGCCCGCAACGCCGGCACCAGCGAGTACATCAAGATCGAGGCCAACCCGGCCCCCGGCACCGACGCCGAATTCGTCCACTACTACTACGAGACGCCGCCGGCCCCGATCACCGCCGACACCCGCGCCCGCCTGTGGGTGAAGGGGTACCGCGGCGGCGTGCAGTTGAAGGCCCGCGTGGTGCTGCCGAAGGAGCGCGACCCGAAGAACCCGGACGCGGCGCTGACGCTGCTGATCGCCGGCGACACCTACAGCCGCACGCACACCTGGCAGCAACTCGGCCTGGGCGACGCCGGCGACTCCCTGCGGAAGACGCTGCCGGTGCTGACCGCCCGCCTCGGCCGCACGGTGGACGCGACCGGCGCGTACATCGACCAACTGGTGCTGAACGTGTACACCGGGGCGGGCGTGTCCGAGGTGTGGGTGGACGACCTGGAGATCGGCCCGGTGGAGCGGAAGCCGGAGGGCGTCGGTCCGCGCGGGGCCGGCACCCCAACCGCCCGCGCGAAGGCGAAAGCGCCGGCCGTCGAGTTCTCCAACGGCGACATCCTGGTGGACGGCAAGCCGTTCTTCATGCGGGCCATCCGCCACACGAACACTCCGCTGAAGGCCCTGGAGATCGCCCGCTTCAACACCATCTGGTTCCCCGGCGAGGTGGACCCGGCGGTGTACGAGGAGGCCATCGGCGCGAAGTTCTTCATCGTCCCCAGCCTGCCGCTGCCGGCCGCCGACTGGGACGCCGCGCGGCCGGGGCAGGCCGACCCGGCGGTGCTGGCCAAGGACGCCGAACTGGTGACCAAGCACCTGCGGAAGTTCCTGTCCGGCGACGCCGTGCTGATGTGGGACCTGGGGTACGGGCGGACGAGCGAGCAGGTGCGGCGGGTCGGCCAGCTCGCCAACATCGTCAAGACCTACGACCCGAAGCGGCCCCGCGCCGTGGACCTGTGGGACGGCCACCAGGCGTACTCGAACTACGTGGACGCCGTCGGCGCGCACCGCTGGCCGCTGTTCACCAGCCTCGGCTTCCCGCTGTTCCGCGACTGGCTCGCCCAGCGCCGCGCCCTCACCGGCCCCGGCAAGCTGTCGTGGACGTGGGTGCAGACGCACCTGCCCGACTGGTACGTCCAGCTGAACACCGGCCGCGCCGAGTGCGACCAGTACGCCGACCCCATCGGCCCGCACCCGGAGCAGATCCGCACGCTCACCTACTTGGCCGTGGCGGCCGGCTATCGGGGCCTCGGCTTCTGGTCCGACAAGTTCCTCGCCGAGAGCCACCACGGGCAGGACCGGCTGCTGGAGATCTTCCTGCTGAACGCCGAGATGGAGCTGCTCGAACCCGTCCTGATGAAGGCCATCGAGCCGGCCAAGTGGATCACCACCGACCACCCGTCGGTGTCCGCCGCCGTCATCCGCGGGCCGAAGGAGCTCGTCGTGCTGCCGGTGTGGCTCGGCGAGGGCGACCAGTTCTGCCCGGACCAGGCGACGGTGCCGGCGGTGACGATGGTGGTGCCGGGGGTGCCGGACGGCGCGCAGCCGTGGGTCGTCACGGCCGCCGGCGTCAGCCAGATCAAGTCCGTCGAGCAGGTGCCGGGCGGCACCAAGATCACCCTCTCCGAATTCGACACCGCCGCCGCCGTCGTGTTCACCGCCGACCTGGCGCTCGACGGCAAGGTGGTGAAGTGGCAAGACCTGACCCGCAACAAGCTGGCCCGCACCGCCGCCCAGTACGCCCGCCAGCAAGCCTACGTCCAGTTCGTGAAGGCGCTGGCCGTCCACGAGAAGATCGAGAAGGCCGGCGGACCCCCGATCCCGAAGGCGGCGGAGCTGCTCGCCCAGGCCAAGGAGGCGATGCGCCGCGCGTCGCTGTACACCGACAACGGCCAGCCCGACCTGGCCTACCGCGAGGCCCGCCGCGCCCTGCGGCCGCTGCGGGTGCTGATGCGGGCGCACTGGGAGAAGGCGGTCGAGCCGCTCGACGTGCCGACCGCCAGCCCCTACGCCGTCAGCGTCTACTCGCTGCCCAAGCACTACGAATTGGTCCGGTACCTCCAGACGTGCCGGCCGGGGGGCAACGGCCTGGCGCACGGCGGCTTCGAGCTGAAGGAGAAGGCCCCGGACGGCGGCGCGGCGGTGTCGAGTTTGCCCGGCTGGGTGGCGCGGAAGACGATCCTCGACGCCGTCGTCGGCACCGCGTCCGTCGTGAACAGCGACGGCAAGCTGGTCGGCGACCCCGATCCGGGGGTCGCGCCGCGGAGCGCCGCCCGGTACGCCCCCGGCCGCCCCGTGCCGACGGCGCAGGACGCCCTCCGCGCCAAGCCGAAGCCGACCCTCGGCAGCCACGTCCTGCAATTCTCCATCGTGCCGAAGCCCGACCCGGACGCCAAACCCGGCGAACGGCCGCAGGCGCTGGAGCGGTCGTTCCTGGCGGTGGACAGCCCGCCGGCCGAGTTCCCGCCCGGCACCTGGGTTCTCGTCCGCTTCTGGGCGAAGCTGGCCACGCCCGTCGCGGCGTCGGCCGACGGCGCGCTGGTGTACGATTCGGTCGGCGGCGAACCGCTGGCGGTGCGGCTGACGCAGCCCGGCCGGTGGAAGCAGTACCACCTGTACCGGCAGGTGCCGGCGTCCGGGAAGATCAGCGTCACGTTCGCCCTCACCGGCATCGGCATCGCCTACTTCGACGACGTGGCCATCGAGCCGCTCGTCCCGTTCGGCAACACGTCCGCCCGCCCGCCGCAGCCGACCCCGCCGCCGCC
>JAYTTN010000092.1:0-9238 GCA_043745295.1 Fimbriiglobus sp.
TGGGGCCGGCCCCGGGCTTCCGTTGGCGGGGGCGGCGGGACTGGCGTTTGGCCTCCGCCTGCCGGTGCCGGGGCTCCAGTTCGGCCAGCAATCGGTCGAGCACGTCGGGGGTGATGCCGGTCAGTTGGCGGAACGTGCCCGGGTTCCGCGGAGGCGGCTGGCGTGGCTCATCCCGATATCGTAGCGCCAAACCCGCTATCGTGCAGCGACTCTATTCCCTTACTTCCGCTGCCCGAACACGCCGCGCTGCAAGTCCTCGATGCGGCGCAGGCTCTCCTTGCTGCGATCCCGCTGGTCGAGCCACGCCTGGAACTCGGCGGCGTTCACCACCTTCTTGATCCGCGACTCGGACACCCCCGGTGGGCGGAGCGTGCTGACGACTTCGACCGCCGGGCGATCCCCGGAACCGCCGGCAGCTCCAGCCGGCGGCTTGGCGGGGTCCAGTTCCTTCCGCCGCCGTTCCGATTCCGTCAGCAGTGCGAACTTGCGGTCGTAAACCGCCACGTAGAATTCAACCCGGTCGCCGACCTCCAGTTTCGTTCGCCCCTTCTTGTCCGGCGTCTGCTTGGTCATGGCGTCCACCTTGAACACGTACTTGCCACCGGCCGCGAGGCCGGACGGCTCCGACTCCGGGTCGGCGGACGGGATCGGGTAGAATTCGACCGACTGGTCGTGCGTGTAGTTCTCGAACAGGCCGAGTTCCGGTACGAACCGCCCCACCTGCGCCTCGTCGGCGGCGACGGCCGACAGCGGCAGAGCGGCCCAATCGGCCTCGTCGTTCACCCGGTACACCAGGTGCGCGTGCAGCAAGCCGAGTGCCGACGTGGCGCGATAGCCGATGCCCACCTTGCCGCCCACGCGAAGCGGGATGCCGCGAATCTCGAAGTCGTCCACCGGGCCGGTCTCTTTCGGGGCCTTGTTCAGCTCGTCCAGCAGCGTCACCCGCGGCGGGTCGTCCGGCGTGACCGAGATGCCCCGCCGCGGCGGCGTCAGGTTGGCGAAGCCGTTCTCGTCCGCCACTTCGATGCGGTAGCCGGTCGGCAAGCGGGGCGGTCCCTTCGGCGCGGCGGGCGGCAGCACGATGTCGAACGTCGCCTCGGCGACTCCGACGGTGGCGAGGACCGGTTCGCCCTTCTCGTCGAGTTTCCGCTTCTTCGTTTCCGGGTCGAGAACGGTTCGCTTCTCGGTTCGCAGCGCCATCGGCTTGGTGTCCAGAACCGTTTCGACCCCCGCCGGATCGCGGCCGAGCAGCAGCAAGTTCGCGGTGACGACCGGCTTGGAGATCTCGGCGATCACCCGCACGCCGCAGTCGCGGTGGGCGGTCACTTCGCCCTGCGGGGTGATCCGCTCGTACCGCCGCTTGCCGGCCGGATCGACGTAAATCGGCAGCAGGACGTATGCCACCGGGTCGGTCACGACCGGCCGCGGGGCGAAGCGGACCTCGCCGGGGGTGCGGGTGCGGCCGTCGCCCAGCCGCGCGTGGAAGGTGAACGACTCGGACGACGGCGGCAGCCTCGCCTCGAACAGTCCGGTCTCGTTCTCCACCTCCCACTTGGCGAACTTGAGTTCGTAGGTTTCGGTCGCGCGGGTGACGCCGTCCTCGGTGGTGGCCGACACCAGCACGACGCCGGTGTCGGTGTCGCGGATCGGGCCGGACACGCGGACGGTCAACGTCGCGGCATCGCCCGACGGCCAGAGCGGGCGGTGCGCGGCGGTCAGCGTCGTGTCGCGCGGGATGTCGGCCGCGACGTACAGTTGCCGCTGAACCAGAATCCAGAGCAGGTTGCCGAACAGCAGCACGGCGAACCCGACGACGAGCAGCAGCGGGACGAACACCAGCGCGGCGGCTTTCAACTTCGACGTGTCGGCCAGCGCCGCCAGCCGCTTGCGGGCGGCCATCTCGCCGGCCTCGTCCACCACGGCATCGATGAGTTGCGCGGACATGCCGGCCGTCTTCGCACCGGGGCGGGTCAATTGGATGCTGGTGACGAGGCGGTGGTCCAGTTCCGGGTACACGCCCTCGGCCTTGCCGGCGAGGTCGTCCAGGGCCGGCGCGCGGACGGCGCGGAATAACAAAAAGCCCGCGCCGAGGGTGCCGAACGCCAGCACGAACGTGAGCGGCAGCTTCAGCCACAGCGGGGTGTCGGCGTACCGGTCGTACACCCAGTCGGTGGCGCACGTGGCCGCCAGCAGCACCACCGCCACGGCCAGCAGCACGACCACGGCGAACGTGGCGGCGTACAGCCACTCGCGGAACTGCCACGCCCGGAGCTGTCCGATCAACTGGTTCATGGTGAGGACTCTTCAGTCAGAGCCGGAAGCGTGAGCGACGGTTCCGAGTCGGGTGTTCGCGGTTCGGAAGACCGTCGCTCACGCTTCCGGCTCGGATCGGAACCGATCTAACTCAGGCTGTTGAACTTCCGCACGAACCACTCCAGCGCGAACAGCCCGACCACCACCGCCAGCGCCCACCAGTTCCACAGCAGGAACTCCTCGCGGACGACGAACGGCGTCTTCTTCCGCTCGATCTTGCCCGGCAGCGCGTGCAGGTCTTCCTCGCGGTAGAACCCGCCCTTCGTCGTCTCGGCCAGCTTCCGCAGTTGCTCCTCGGCCATGCCGCCGGGGGACAACTCGTCGTCGGGCGGGAGCGTCACGCGGTAGTCCAACACCGCCGTGTCGCCGCCGTTGTCCACCTTCAGAACGTACCGGCCGACGCGGTTGAACGGCAGCGTCGCCACGAACTCGCCGTCCTGCCCCGGCACCGCCTTCAACTCGACCGGGAACGACCGGTCCTTGTCGCCGGGGTCCACATCCAGCCGTTCGGCGCGGGCCTCCAGGCGATCCGTCTTCAGCGGCTTCAAGTCCGGCGTGTACAGCCGGGCGTACACCTGACCGGTAGTGCCGCGCACGGCGTCGGCCTTGTCCAGGCTCAGTTGCGTCATCTTCGTGCCCATCGTCCGCCGCACGCCGGTGATGTAAATCCCCTGGCTCCAGAAGCGGCCGAAGAACTTGTCCGCCTCGTTGAACCGCCACCGCCACGTCTCGTCGATGCCGGCGTACAGAACGTACCCCTTGCCGTAATAGTGCGACGCCAGCAGCGGCATCGGCTTGCCGTCGGCCGTCTTCGCCGTCGGGTGCGTGAGGAACACGTCGGCGGCGGGCTTCAGTTTCGTCACCGGGTAGTGCCAGTAAATCTCCGGCAGCTTCTTCCAGATGTCCTTGCTGACTTCCGGGTTGTCGTCGAGGCTGAGCAGCAGCGACCGCGTGCCGGCGACGGTCAGTTCCGGGCGGAAGCCCTCTTCGCGTTTGCCGGAGTCGGTGGGGAACTTCTGCGCCGTGAAATCGACCGGCAGCAAGTCGGCCAGCGGCGTGCCGGCGAACGACGCCGGGCCGTGGCCCCGGCCGGCGATGTGGATTAGCCCGCCGCCTTCCTTCACGAACTCGACGACGTGGTCCTGCTGGTCGCGGGACAGGTAGCTGGCCGGCACGTCGCCGAGGATGAGCAGGTCGTAGTCGAACAGCTCCTGGCGGTTGGCCGGGAACTTCGGCAGGAACGGCGGGCCGGCCCGCATCGCCGTCGGGTCGCCTTCCAGGAGGATGAACTTGGCGCTCACCCGCCGGTCCCGCATCAGCGCCCGCTGGATGAACTTGAAGTCCCAGCGCGGTTGAAAGTCCACGAACAGCACCTTCAGCTTGCTCTCGACGACGCGGACGGACTTCGTGATTTCGTCGGTGAACGTCTCCTCCGGCGTCGTGACTTTCACCGTCACCACCAGTTCTTGTTTGCCTTCCTTCGCGTCGGCCTTCTTCGGCTCGAACGTCAGCAGCCGGCGAATGTCGTCACCCTCTTTCACGCTCTCCGGATCGACGGGCTTGCCGGTGGCGGGGTCGAACAGCGCCACGTCCTTGCCGTCGAGTTTGGCGGCGAATTCGACCTTGCCGTCCTTGAACCCTTTGGCCCGGTAGCGGATCGGGATGACGGCGTTGTCGTCCACGAACAGGGTGTCTTGAATCGGCAGGTCGCGGATTTGCAAGCTGCTGAACGCCGAGCAGCCGACGCCGTAGACGTGCAGCGGGACGCCCCGCCGCTCGCACTCGCGGGCCAGGTCTGCCAGACTGCGGGCGCTGGCGTTCTCGCGGCCGTCGGTGGCGATCACGATGGCGGCGGGCAGTTCGTTGTCGTCGCGCCGCAGGAGCGAGAACGCGGCGTCGGCGATGGCCGTGCGGTCCTGCTTCCCCGTCAACTCGGCGATCCAGTTGGAACCTCTCGTATCCACCGCCGTCCGGCTGCCGCCGAAGCTGGCCGCCTCCACCGGGCCAACGGCACGGAGCTTTTCGACCAGCTTCAATCGCGGGTTGGTGAACGCCTTCTTCATCACGTCCAGGCGGCTCGGCCGGTCCTTGTCGCGCGGCAATCCGGCGGGCAGGCCGTCGGTAGCGGACTGGTCCGGGATGCCCTTGGTCGGGTCGGCGAGGTCGTAGGCGATGGCCGTCCGCCAGTTGTCGGCGAAGTTCGTTCGCGGGTCGCGGTAGGTCATGCTCAGGCTGTCGTCGAACAGGAGACCGACGGGCCGGGGGCGTTCGCCGCGCTGCTCGGTCAGCCACGTCGGGCGGAGGAGGAGGAACAGGATGAAGGCGAGGGTCAGCCCGCGCAGCCCGGCCAGCACGGCGCGCACCGCGACCGGCACGCGGCCGCTCTCGCGGAGGTACAGGAACACCACCGCGGCGACGGCGCACACGCCCATGGCGAGCGCGAGCCACCACGGGAACCCGCCGCGAAGGGCGAGGCCGGCGAACAGCGGTGAGAAGGCGAATGAGGTCATGGGTTCCATACGGCTTCTGCGGCCCCGAAGGGGCCACCGAAAATAGCCTGGGGCGTCAGCCCCAGGTTTCAGAACGAATTTTCACGGAAGCCCCGAAGGGGCGGCACCTCTGTCGCCCCTTCGGGGCTTCACGCAAACTCCCAATCCCACCTGGGGCTGACGCCCCAGGCTATTTTCGGTGGCCCCTTCGGGGCCGCGAAAGGAACCGCGTCCTCACGGACGCCGGCTCGCCCGTTCGTTCACTTCGCCCGGCCGCAGTGCCAGGCCCAGGCGGCTTCGCCGCAGGCCACGAAGAACAGCGCCAAGAGTATCCACACGGTCCACTCGCGCTTGTCGCGCTGCGTGCCGACGGCGTCCGGATCGACCGCCGCCACGATCGCGGGCGTGAACCCCAGGGCCGTACTCATCTGCCCGTCGGTCAGGCACTCCAGGTTCTCGGACTCCTTCAGATCGGGCACCACAGCGAACCGCCCGCCGGTGCCGGGGGTGCTGCCCTCGGCCACCAAATGGTACTCACCGGCAACCGAAGTCTTGTCGGTCGTCACCGTCAGCTTCTTGTCCGCCTCGCCTTCCTTCGCCTTCCCGATCAGTAGGCGGGGGCCGGTCGGCGGGATCAGCTCGAACGGCTTGGCCGGGTCGAACTCGCCGGGCTTCGCGGTGTCGGTGGGGAAGAACGTCAGCGTCTCGCCGGCCACCTTGTTCGCCCCGCGCGTGGCCCGCGCGCTCAGGTGCGACAGCGTGAACTGCACCACCGACAGGTACGACGCCGCCTTCGCCGGCCAGTTCGTCCACTTCGCGTCCAGCGTCGTGTGGACCACGATCACCTCGCCGGAGCCGACGGTCTTCGCCGAGACCAGCGGCTTGCCGTTGTCCATCCGCAGCATCACCCGCCCGCCGCCGGCCCGGTCGGTCTCGTTCGCGTCCACGGCCTGCGTCACGTCCACGTCGGCCGTCACGGTCGCGTAGGGTTCGTCCTTCAACCGCGACAGGAACGACGGCGTTTCGGTCGTGTCCGGGGTTGGGCGGAACGGCGTGTCAGCCGGGGCCTTCATCACCTCGGCGAAGTCGAACGGCAACAGTCCCGCGCCGGCCTTGCCCAGCGCGGCATTGTACCCGGCCGGGACGATCAGGTCGCCGCAGCCGATGAGTAGCCCGCCGCCGTCGCCGACGAACTTCTTCAACCGCGTCACGAACTCGGCGCTCAGCCCCGGCAGGCCGGGCCGATCCGCGCTCGACGCCGGCACGTTGCACAGCACCACGAGGTCGGCGTCGCCGAGCAGCGCGGGGGTTGCGAGGTCCGGCGGCACCTCCGTCACCTTGACGTGGTAGTCCTCCTTCTGCAAATCCGGGACCGGCACCAGCGCGTTGCGGACGTAGTGGCCGGCCGACTCCTTCGGATCGCGGGGGTCGGTGCTGCCGTCCACCAGCAGCACGCGAATCTTGTCCCGCACCGGAATCAGCTTGTCGAAGCGGTTGTCGCCGGGCAGGTCGTCGGGCTGGTTGCCACTGAGCGCCGGCTGACCGGGGCCGGCGTTCTGGGCCGGTTCGCCCACCTTCGCCGTCAGCAGCCGGACACCCGCCTGAGTCAGCTTCGCCGTCAGCGTGACGGGGAAGGTGCCGCCGGGCGCGATCTCCGGGGCGAGGCCGGTGTCGATATCGTCCCGCTTGCCGTCCACTTCGAGGGTGACGGCGATGTTGCGGATCGGCTCCTTGCCGGTGTTCTTCAGCAGCACCGTGAACGGCATCCGCGTGCCGGTGTGCGGGATGCCACCGGGGAAGGTGATGTCGGTGATCGCCACGTTCTTCACCGCCGTCTCCGGGTTGCCGCACCGCACCAGCACGAACGGCCCGCGACCTTTCAATTCCTCGGCCTTCGCCTTCACCGCCGCCGCCTGCCGCTCCCAGTCGGTCTTCTGCAAATCGCTGAAGATGTAGACTTCCTTGTTCGTCCCCTGGGTCTGGTCGAGGGCGGTGCCGGCGTCGGCGAGGCCGGGCAGGATGTCCCCGGCCTGGCTGGTGATGGTCAGTTGGGCGATGACGTTGCGCGCCTGGTCCAGGTTCGTCGGGGTGAAGTCGGCGCGGGTGGCCTGCCCGCCGGCACATGTGATGACGCGCACCGTCGAGTTGCTCGGCAGGTTGTCGATGACGCCGAGGGCGGCGTCCTTGGCGCGGTCGAAGCGGGTCTTCTCGCCGTCCTTCGCGGCCATGCTGAACGAGGTGTCGAACACCAGCACGGCGTCCACGCTCTCGCCCCGTCCGCCGCCGCCCCAAGACACCGTTAGTCGCGCCAGCGCCAGGGCGAGCAGCAACAGCGCCAGGCACCGCAGCGCCAGCAGGACGTACTCCTGAAACTTCACCCGCCGGCTGGTCTGCTCGATGCTGGCGCGGAGGAAGTCCATGGCCGCCCACGGCAGCGGCCGGTAGCGGGCCTTGTAAAAGAAGTGCAGGGCGATCGGCACCGAAACGGCCAACCCGCCAAGCAGCAGCAGTGGGGACAGGAAGGTCATGGGCGGTGCGGGGTGAGTGGGTGGTTCGTTTTGTCGGTCGATCCGAGCCGGAAGCGTGAGCGACGGGTGAACGACGGCCCGTCGCTCACGCTTCCGGCTCGGACAGGCGGGTTCACCCTTTCAGCTTGGAAAACTGCAGCCGGCGGATCAGGTACTCGCCCAGGGCCACCCGCAGCGGGCGGTCGGTGCGCATCAGTACATATTCTACGCGGCTACCGTCGCACCCGCGCTGCAATTTGGTCAGGTATTCCTTCATCGCCCGCAGGTACGCTGGCCGCAGCAGGTGCGGGCGGGCCATCAGTTCGTCCGCCCCTTCCAGGTCGAGGAAGCGGACGTTGCCGTCCAGCGGGAAATCGATCTCGTCCTTGTGCAGCACGTGGAACAGGACGACTTCGTGCCCCCGGAACCGCAGGTGCTGCAACCCCGACAGCAGCCGCGCCGGGTCGTCGAAGCAGTCGGACATCAGGAACACGATGCCGCGGCGGGACACTTGGTCGGCCAACACCTCCAGCAGCGGGCCGACGCCGGTCTTCTTCGCCGGGGTCAGCCCTTCCAGCGTGCGGCAGATGGCGTTGATCTGCATGAGCGAGCTGCTCGCCGGCAGTTCCTCGCGCCACGCACTGTCGAACACCCGCAAGCTGGCCGAGTCCCGCTGCTTGACGATGGTGAACGCCAGACTCGCCGCCAGCAGCTTGCAGTACGCCAGCTTGTTCTCCTCGCCCTCGCCGTAGCTCATCGAGTTCGACCCGTCCACCAGCAGGTGGCTGATGAAGTTCGTCTCCTGCTCGTACTGCTTGACGGTGTACCGCTCGCTGCGGCCGTAGCTCTTCCAGTCGATGTGCCGGATGTCGTCGCCGGGGACGTACTCGCGGTGCTGGACGAACTCCACGCTGAACCCGCGGAACGGCGACTTGTGGTCGCCGACGCGCAGCCCCTCGACCACCTGGCGGGCCTTCACCCCGAGCGCCTCCGCGCGGGCCAGGATGTCGGGTTGGAGAAGAGTATGCATGGCGTTTCGGTGTCGTGATGTAGGTCGCGGTCGAGCGTCCCGAAGGGACGAGAGGCCCGACACCGGGTTCCTCGCCGAGGTGGATGGCCGTCGGGCCTCCCCGACCTTCGGCCGGCTCGACCACGACCTACCCCGGCGGTCAAGCAGACGCGGCTGCCCGAATGAGTTTCTTGATGACCTCGTCCACCGTCACGCCCTCGGATTGCGCCGAGAAGTTGAGCATCAACCGGTGCCGCAGGATCGGCGTCGCCACGGCGACCACGTCGTCGCCCGCCACGTGGTTCGACCCGCGCAGCACGGCGTGCGCCTTGGCCGCCAGGATCAGGTTCATGCTGGCGCGGGGGCCGGCCCCCCAGGTCAGCCAACGGCTGACGAACTCGGCCGCTTCCTTCGTCCCCGGCCGGCTCATCCGCGCGATCTTCTTGGCGAAGTCGAACACCTTGTCCGACACCGGCACCCGCCGCACGACGTGCTGGAGCTTCAGGATGTCGTCGCCGTTCAGCACCGGGTTGACCGTCTCCTTCGCGTCTGCCGTGCCCATCCGCATGATCTGCTCTTCCTCGTCGCTCGTCGGGTAATCCACCTTAATCATGAACAGGAAGCGGTCGAGCTGGGCTTCCGGCAGTGGGTAGGTGCCTTCCTGCTCGATGGGGTTCTGGGTGGCCAGCACGAAGAACGGGTTCCGCATCGGGTGATCGACGCCGCCGATGCTCGCCTTCCGCTCCTGCATCGCCTCCAGAAGTGCGGCCTGCGTCTTCGGCGGGGTGCGGTTGATCTCGTCGGCGAGGACGATGTTGGCGAAGATTGGGCCGGGCAGGAACTTGAACATCCGCTCGCGCGTCACCGGGTCGTCCTGGATGACTTCGCTACCGGTGATGTCCGACGGCATCAGGTCCGGC
>JAYTTN010000093.1:0-9232 GCA_043745295.1 Fimbriiglobus sp.
TAAAGCACCGTCGCTCACGCTTCCGGCACGGATCGAACGGAAGATGCCACTCCCTGGCGGTCGCGGCTCGCAAGAGCAATTGCGGCACGCATCCCCGCGTCACTTCTTCTTCGGGGCGAGGGTGGCGTCGAGCTTGTCCGGGTTCTTGTGCAGGTAGCGGGCGACGCCGGAGAAGAAGAAGAGGAGTTGTTCGGCCCCCTGCTCGGCCATCTTCGGCGCGTTCGACCCCATCACCCGCAGGGCGGCGGTGGCGAGGCGGCTGTCCGACAGCAGGTAGACGTGAACCGTCGGCTTGAAGGTGGCCCCGCCGGTGTCCTTGTCCGGCTCGCCGCGCGGCGCGTGCAGCACGGCCACCGCCCGCACCGGCACGGTGGGCAGC
This sequence comes from Fimbriiglobus sp., assembly GCA_043745295.1. Taxonomy (GTDB): domain Bacteria; phylum Planctomycetota; class Planctomycetia; order Gemmatales; family Gemmataceae; genus JALHQU01. Next base: position 380 of record JAYTTN010000093.1, read on the forward strand.
AAGGCCCCCCCCTTCACCTTGCCGGTGGCGTACCAGACCACCCCGTTCTCGAACCGGCCGACCGCCTGCCACGCCAGCTCGCTGCCGTTCTCGTCCGACCAGTAGAACTGCCCCTTGCCGAGGTCGGTGATGTCCACGCACGGCACCTTCATCCGCTGCCACGCGACGGCGGCGCGGTCGGGGTGTTCGATCAGCCAGTCGTACACCTTCGGGTGGGCGACGAACTCCTCGTCGGTCGCCTTCGCCGCGAGGGTCGGAGCCTTGAGGACTTGGGCCACCTGCTCGCGGTAGTTGTCGGCGACCACGTCCACCACGGCCGGCTTCTTGGCCGGGACGGGCGGGGGCCGCGGCGGGTCGGCGGCCGCCAGCGCCGCCGCACAGACCGCCACGGCGACCGACAAACGCGAACGCAGGGAAACCATCGGGCACCCGTGCCACGGAAGGGGATTCCGCACCGCCACCGACTAACATCGACCCACCCGCCGGCGGCGGTTGAGTCAAACCGGGCGACGCCGGGAAGCGAGGGGGAGGTGCGGGGAAACTCACTTGACTTCACCGCTCTTGATCGCAACGATCTTCACCATCTCATCACTCCCTCGACGGAACCCATCCACACGGAGCCAGCTTCCATGATTACCGCTTTCGAACTTGCGGGCTTCTTCGCCGCTCACGCGGTCTGGTCCCTCTCCGAATCAGACTCGTTCTCGCCGATCTTCGCCTACACGACCGAAGACGGGGAGAAGAAGATGGAACGACTGGTCGGCGACTTGCCGGCAGCCGTCGAACACGGTCGCCAGCGACTGGAGAGCAACAAAGAGGACGCCAACGATGGCGTCCTCGCATACGACGCACGGATACCGGTCGGCAATGAGAAACTCGACGCCGTGGTCGTCGAGATGCGATGTCACTGTTTCCCGTGTGCGAAGGCGATGATTGCGATCCCATACTCGCCGAGAAGTACGGGCAAATTCCGAGTCCACAAGCCAAAGGTTCTTGAGTGGGAACGCTGTGAGGATTTCGACATCGGTACCGCCTTCGCCGTGTTTTTTGAAGGGGTCGCCACCCACGAGCAAGGGGCGAAGGTGTGGGACGCTGCGCTCGATGAAAGTAAGTAAACGTTCACCCGAACAGTCCCGCCGGGCGGATGGCGGTCGTGCCCTGGCGCACCTGGGCGACGGTCGGCAGGCGCTTCACGTACTCGTAGTAGCCGGCCAGCTTGAACTTCTTGGCGGTGTTGCCGCTGGACATGAAGCGGATGCCGCCGAACACCTGCCGCTCCGGCGGCCACGGCCGGTCGAACAGGCCGAACGTCCACAAAATGCCCGTGTAGCTGTTCGGGTCGCGGCCGTCCAGCGCGTACTTGTTGTTCAGGTGTTCCAGCACCCGGTACGCCGCTTCCGGGCTGTCGCTCCACTCCAGCACCTTCTTCCCCCACAGCATCCGCAAGTAGTTGTGGATGCGGCCGGTCGCCACCAGCTCCCGCTGGGCCGCGTTCCACAGTTCGTCGTGCGTGTCGGCGTTCTCGAACTGCTCCGGCGTGTACAGGAACTCGCGGGTGTCCGTGGCGTGCTTGGTCAGCGTGGCCAGCGCCCACTCCGGCAGCACGCCGGCGAGGGTGCCGGCGGCGGGCAGCGGCGAGAAGTCGAAGGTCTCGAAGTTGAACGCCGGCCGCTCGCCCGCCGCGCGGCTGACCGTGCCGGGCGCTTTCAATGGCCCCATGCGGGAGTAGTGCCACTGGTGGCCGACATCCCGCCAGGTGATGGCCTCGTCGAGGAAGCCGTTGACGTTGGCGTCGCGGCAGAAGAAGTCGTCCCGGTTCCGCGTCTTCGGGTTCAGTTCGGCGACCGTCCAGGCCGGCCCCAGCACCGCTTGCGTCACCTGCTGAATGGACAGATGTCCGTAGTGCAGCAGCGCGCTCAGGCCGCTGGCGGCGTTCCGCTTCGGGTCGTCCGGGTCGTTGCGGCCGTCGGCGTACCGCTTCAGCTTGAACTGCACGAAGTCCGCCAGGACTTCGCTTCCCGCGACCGACCCGCCGACCACCCCCGGCACCGGCGGCACGGTCTGGTCGATGGGCAACCCTTTCACGAACGCGGCGAGGTCGGCCGGCGGCTGCCACAGCTTGAACGGCGGCTTCGGCTTGCCCTTCGCCCCGGTGTCGAAGTCCGGTTCGGCGCTGGCCCGGTGCTGCCACGCCTCGGCGAACAGCTTGTGCCACTTCGGCCGCAGGTGCGCCGCGGCGGCCGTCGGCGGGCCGAGCAGCGACAGCGGCACCAGGCCGTTGCCGTCGACGGCGTGGACGGCGATGTTGACGGCGGTCGCCACGGCTCGCGTCTGGGCGGGAATGATGAACTGCGGGTAGTCGTCGGTGACGAGCAGGCAGGCGGACTCGCACAGCGTCCGCACCAACCCGCGCGCGGGTTGGTCGGGCGTCTCCACGAACGGCCAGTACGTCGCCCCGACCCGCGCGGCCGTGGCCACGTTGTCGCGCATCCCCTCCAGCATGTACTGGTGGAACCGCGCGCTGGCCCACGGGTAGTCGAGCCGGAGGCCTTCGTAAATGACCAGCGGCCGTTGCAGTTCGCGGGCCTTGGCCAGGGCGTGGTCGAGGGCGTGGTTGTGCGTCAGCCGGCGGGACATCTGCGCCCAGTAGAGGACGTACTTGCCGTCCGCGCGGATCGGGCGGTCGTTGGCCAACCGCAGGCGGGCGTCGTTGAAGGCGGGCATTCGATTCCACCGGCTCGGAGGCCGGTGCCACAAGAGAGAGAAAACCCACCGGCTCGGAGGCGATGCCAGAAGCGTGAACTGAAGCAGAGCACGGAGAAGCCGTGGCGTCGGTGCCCGTTTTCTCCGCGGAGCGGCGGGTGCCAGTAGCCAGGGGTGACGGAGCGAAGCGACGGAACCCCTGGTTCGTGGGTGTGGTGGCATGAGCCGCGGAACGGCGACGGAATCCGCCGTTCTTGTCCAGGGGTTCCGCTCACTTCGTTCGCCAGTCACCCCTGGCTACCGGCAACCGCACCTCCGGTGCGAAAACGGCGCTGCCGGAACGCTCACCGGCCCTAGTAGATCGCCTATGGTCCGGAGGGTGGGATCCCGGCTGTCGCCCGTGCCATTGTTAGTCGCCCCGTCGCCCCGGCGGCGCTTTTCCCTTGTCGCGGTCGGACGCCGCCCGTTTGATACTCCTCACGCGCCGGATTGTCGGCGGGATCGGTTCGCGTCACGGAGGTTCCCAGACCATGCCCGCTTCCCCGTCCCCCGCCGCGCCGCGGTTCCTGCCCGCCGTGGAACGCCTCGACGACCGCATCACCCCGTCGGCCGCGACCGCGCGGGTGTCCCTCACCGCCGCCGGCGGACAAGCGGCCCAGACCTCGGGCAGTCCGGCGATGAGCGGCGACGGCCGGTTCGTCGCCTTCGAGACGACGGCGAAGCTGGTGGCGACCGACACCAACGACACGTCGGACGTCTACCTGACCGACCGCGCCACGGGCACCGTGTCGCTGGTGTCGGCCGACGCCGCCGGGAACGCGGCCGGCAACTCGTCCACGGCGGCCATCAGCGGGGACGGCCGGGTGGTGGCGTTCCACAGCTCGGCGACGGCGCTGGCCACCGGGTTCGGCGGCAACGTGACGAACGTGTTCGCGCGGGACATCGCCGCCGGCACGACGGCGGTGGTGTCGCGGAACACGGCCGGCGCGCAGGCGAACGAGTCGTCGTTCCGCCCCACCTTGAGCGGGGACGGGCGGTTCGTGGCGTTCGAGAGCCTCGCGTCGGACATCGTGACCAACTTCGGCGGGCGGCGGTTCGGCGTGTTCGTGTACGACCGGACGGCGAACGCCACGGTCGCCGCGTCGCGGAACGGGGCCGGCACCGGGCCGAACGCCGACGCCTTCAACGCGGACATCTCCGCCGACGGCCGGTACGTCGCGTTCCAAAGCGCCGCGTCGGACATCGTCCCCCTGTTCGGCGGCGGCGGGCGAACCGACGTGTTCGTGTACGACCGGACGGCGGGGACGACGGCGGTGGCCTCGCTCGACGCCACCGGCGGCGCGGCCGACGGCGGGTCGTTCGCCCCCAGCATCAGCGACGACGGCCGGTTCGTGGCGTTCGAGAGTTCGGCGTCGGACCTGGTGGCCGGGTTCGGCGGGGCCACCAGCGACGTGTTCGTCCGCGACTTGACCACTGGCACGACGGCGGTGGCGTCCCGGAACGCGGCCGGCACCCAGGCGAACCAGCAGTCCGACTCGCCGACGATCGGCGGCAACGGCCGGTACGTCGCGTTCTTGTCCGCCGCCAGCGACATCGTGAGCGGATTCGGTGGAGCGAACCTGCGCACGGCTTTCATCTGGGATTCGCAGGGGTCGCCGACGGTCGCCGCCACCAAGGACGCGGCCGGCGGCGCGCCCGACGCGCCCGTCACCGCGCCGGTGGCCCTCAGCCGCGACGGCCGCTTGCTGGCGTTCACCTCCGCCGCGACCGACCTGCTCCCGACCGGCACCGACACGAACGGCGTGGCCGACGTGTTCGTCGCCGACCGGCCGATCCGCGCCGGGTTCGCCGTCGGGGCCGGGGCCGGCGGCGGGCCGGTGGTGCGGCTGTACAACCCGGACGGGACCGAGCGGTTCGCGGTCCTGGCCTACCCGGCCGGGTACACCGGCGGGGTGTTCGTCGCCACCGGCGACGTGACCGGCGACGGGGTGGACGACGTGGCCACCAGCACCGGCCCCGGCGGGTCGGCCAACATCCGCGTGTTCGACGGCAAGACCGGCGCGCTCGTCCGCAGCTTCTTCGGCTACCCGCCGGCGTTCGTCGGCGGGGTGAACGTGGCGCTGGGCGACGTGAACGACGACGGGTTCGCCGACATCGTGTGCGGCGTCGGGGTCGGCGGCGGGCCGAACGTGCGGGTGTTCAGCGGCAAGGACGGCACCCTGCTGGCCAGCTTCTTCGCCTACCCGTCGTCCTTCCTCGGCGGGGTGCGGGTGGCGGCGGCCGACGTGAACGGCGACGGGTACGCCGACATCATCTGCGGCGTCGGGTCGGGCGGCGGGCCGAACGTGCGGGTGTACGACGGCCGCACCGGTGCCCTGCTGAGCAGCTTCTTCGCCTACGCGCCGGCGTTCGTCGGCGGGCTGTTCCTGAGTACCGGGGACGTGAACGGCGACGGGGTGCCCGACATCCTGACCGGCGTGGAGGGCGGCGGCGGGCCGAACGTGAAGGCGTTCGACTGGCGGACGGCGACGGCGATCCGCAGCTTCTACGCCTTCGACGCGACCCAGCCGAGCGGCGTGCGGGTGGCGGCGGCCGACGTGGACGGCGACGGGGTGGACGACTTCGTCACCGGCACCGGCGTCGGGCCGGCGTCGCTCGTGCGGGTGTTCGGCGGGCGGGACGGGGCCGCGCGACTGCTGCCCGACTTCGCCCCGTTCGGCACCTTCCGCGGCGGGGTGAATGTGGGGTGAACCGCAGGGGAAACGGCGCGGCCCGGTCGGGAGGCCGACCGGGCCGCGGGAACTCGTCATCCGCCGGAGGGCGAACTAGTTGCTCTTGTCGGTCTTATCGGCCGCCTTGTCCTTGGTCTTCATCTTGCCCACCATCTTGGCATCGGTCAGCTTCTTGCCGTCCACGGTCACGTCCATCTTGGCCTTGCCCCAGCCCTTCTCGTTGGTCAGCATCTTGAGCAGGGCCTCGCCCTCGACGGCCTTGCCGGCCTTGCCGCCGGTGAACTTGGTGTCGTCGATCTTGTACTCCACGGCTTCCTTGTCGTCTTCGCCCTTCACCTTGATCGTCCCCGTCACCTTGCCGTCCTTCTCCTTGACATCGGCGCTGATCAGGGTGACCACGGCGGCGATGGTCAGGCCGGCGGTGGCGAACATGGCCAGCAGGGCCAGCACGAGCTTCTTCATCATCTGAACGACTCCAGTTCCGAGGGGGGCTTATCCGACACGCCGTCCGGCGACACGCCGGGCGGACGACGCGGATCGTCGTCGAGACGGTCCCTGGGGAGAGGGATTCCACTCCTTGCGGCCGCCGTCGTCAACTGAAAAGTGGATGAGGAAAGGATGAGCGGATTCGACACCCGCCACTCCTCTTCATCCACTACCATGAACACTAAGCGCGGGCACCGGTTTCGGCCACTCCGGGGAGTTCTCACCGATGACTCACTTCTGGACCCCGCGCCGGTGGGCGGCCGTGGCCCTCGCGGTCGGCCTCGTCGCCTTCGCCGGTCGTGCCGAGGACGAGGAGCCGGTGGCCAAGAAGCCGGCCAAGAAGGTGGTCGTGGACGACGACGGCCCGGCCGCCGGCAACCCGCTGGCGCTGCCGGACATCGCCCGCGCCGCCGCCGCCCCGCAGCACCCGGCGGTGAAGAAATTCTTTTCCGGCTTCGTCTCGGCCTACGACCGGCTGAACGACACCGGCAACCGCACCACCCGCGTCGCCCCGCTGCCGCTGGCGTGGGGCAAGGACAAATTCCCGAACCCGTTCGGCGTGTTCGACCTGACCGACAAGGGGCCGGCCGAGGAGGTCCGCTCGGTGCCCGTCGCGTCCGTCCGCGCCCTCGACCACTTCGAGCAACTCGCCCTGACCGCCGTCGAGCAGTTGCTGAACCCGTCGAAGGAGACCGCCCCCGCCGACATCGCCCCGCTGCCCGACCGCCTGATCGCCGCCGAGCGCTTGCTCACGCAGGTGTCGTTCTTCCACGAGTCGGCGGTCGAGCAGGGCAAGCGGAAGGGAAAGGGGTGGGAGCCGATCCGCGCCGAACTGGGGGCGAAACTGGCCGACGTGCGGGTGAAGTTGATCGAGGCGGCCGCCGAGGCCAAGGAGTGGGCGAAGGTCCGCGAGCAGGTGGCCCGCTTCACCGTGCGGTACAAGTCGCAGCCGGACATCCTCCGGAAGATGGCCGCCGTGCGGCTGCGCGAGGCCGAGCCGCTGGCCGCCTCCGAGCGGCCGGTGGACCTGGACCGCGCCCGCGACTTGCTGTCCGAGTTCGACAGCCGCTTCCCGAACGCCGGCCACCCGGTCGCCACCAAGGTGCGGACGGCCCTGGCCGAGAAGGCCCGCGCGCTGCTGACGCAGGCCGACCAACTGGCCAAGACCGACCCCGCCCAGGCCCGCAACATCCTCCGCACCGTCGAGGGGCTGGACCCGGACAACGCCGACCTCCGCAAGCAGCAGAAAGAACTTCGCTCCGGGTTCAGTTCGCTCGCCGTCGGCGCGTGGCGGCTGCCCGAACGGATGTCCCCCGCCACCGCCCGATACGACAGCGAGTTGCACGCCGTCGAGCTGATGTTCGAGGGGCTGACCGACGCCATCCCCGACGAGAAGCTGGGCGTGTCGTACCGCCCGGTGCTGATTTCGGGCAAGCCCGGCGTCTCCCCGCTGGCCCGCGACGTGACGCTCGTCGGCAACGCCGAGTGGGCCGGCCCCGGCCGCGGGCTGTTCGACGCCGGCGACATCGACGGCACGCTGAAACTCCTCCGGGCGAAGCGGGAACTGCCGTCCGCCGAGGCGATGGGCTGGCTCGCCGACCCGGAGGCCGACCCCGCCGAACCGAACCGGGTGCGGGTGAAACTGTCGCGCGGCCACCCCGACCCCCGCCAACTGCTGACGGTGAAGATGCTGCCGGCCAAGTGGTTCCAGCAAAACAACCGGGCGGCCGACGACGCCGAGTTCGCGGCCAAGCCGTTCGGCACCGGGCCGTACAAGCTGGTGCCCGTCACCCGCGTGCCGAACGCCCCGCCGCCGGACGTGGTGTTCACGGCTAACCCGACGTACTTCCGCCGCCCCGGCCGGCAGGCGCAGCCGTTCGTCAAGGAAATCCGCTTCGTCGATCTCACCCGGCTGGTGGACGACAAGCCCATCGACCCCGTGGCGGAGCTGAAGGCCGAGCGGCTCCAGATCGTCCCCGACTTCCCGACCCGCGACTACGACCGGTACGTCCAGACCGGCAACGCCACCGTCGCCACCGCCGCCGTCAACCGCCGCATTCACCTGCTGGCGTTCAACCTCCGCGACCCCCGCCTGCAATCGGCCGACCTCCGCCGGGGCATCCAGCACGCGGTGGACCGCGAGAAGACCCTGACCGACGTGTACCGCGCCGGCAAGCCGGAGTTCCACAAGGCGCTGACCGGCCCGTTCCCGGTCGGCAGTTGGGCGGAAGGCAAATCGCCGACCGGCGGCGCGGCGACCCCGCTGTTCAACCGCGACTTGGCGGCCGGACTGTTCGGCCGGGCGAAGGCGAACGTGACCCTGGAACTGCTCTACCCGGCCGACGACGCGCAGGCGAAAACGGCGTGCGAGGCCGTCGCCGTGCAGGTGGCGACGGCGTCCGAAGGCCGCGTCAAGCTGACCCCGGAAGGGGTGCCGCCCCGCGAGTTGTACAGCCGGGTGGAGGCCGAACACCGGTTCTCGGTCGCGTACCTGACGCACGACTACCGCGACGACTGGTACCCGCTGGGCCTGGCCACGCAGCTCGACCCGGACGCCGCCGGCCCGAACGGGCGGAACGTGACCGGGTTCGCGCTCAAGCAGTCCGCGCCGACGGCCGCCGACGACGCCCTGGCACAGAAGCTGACCGACGCCACCCGCACCCGCGACTTCGAGGGCAAGCTGAAGCCGCTGGCGCACGACATCCACAAGAAGTTCGCCGAGAGCGTGCCGTTCGTCCCGCTGTGGCAACTGGACCGGCACGTCGCCGTGTCGAAGAAGGTGAAGGTCCAGTTCGACGGCTCGGCCGAGGACGTGCCGGCCAAGCGGCTCGACCCGACGCCGCTGTTGCAAAACATCAGCCGCTGGCGGGTGGAGTGACGGCCGGATGCTCGGAATCTCGTCGCCGGGAGCGTGCGACCGGCCCAAGGCCGG
>JAYTTN010000094.1:0-9228 GCA_043745295.1 Fimbriiglobus sp.
GGCCTCGCGGTCCTGCGGACCCGCTCGACCGCGACCTACTTCGGCGGCGGGGTGAACGGCATCCGCGGCGGGGCGGTGTCCCACATCAGCGCCACCTCGGCCGGTGTCAGGCCGAACGCCTCGTTCACCAGGTCCGACACCTCGCGTTCGAGTTGATCCGCGCGGGCGGCGTTCGCCTTCAGCGGCACGACGGTCGTGGCGTGTTCCGCCTTGATCCGTTGCAGGTCGGCGGCGCTCAGCCCCTTCTTCTTCGGCAACAGCTTCTTGATCTCGGCGAGCATCTCCTCGACGGTCAGGCCGACCAGTTCTCCAAGTCGCTTGCTCATCCGGCCGATGCCGATCTCCGTCTGAAGCCAGTCGATCATCGCCCCAAGACCGGCCGTCCGCCCGCCCTTCAGCGCGATCAACTCCTTCACCAGCACTTCGACACGGGCGCGGGCCGCGCCGGTCGGCCTCGGAATGGGGAAGGCGTTCAAGTAATCCGTGAAGAACCGGAAGGCGTGGTCCTTGTGATATTTCAAATAAGCGGCTTGCCTCGCGAAGCCGGGCGAATAAATTGGAAGAGTTGATACATCTCCCAAGGTCTATCCCGTGCCCCACAGTCTCCCTGACTCTCTCCTGCCCGGTGAGTCCCTCGAAGCAGGTGACTTTTTGGTCTCGGATAATGGCCTCTACCGACTCTACATGGAGCCGACTGGGTACGCCAGCCTGTACGCCTATACCATTAATACCACTGTGGACGGGCGCGACGGTGCCTTCAACATTCGAACTGTCCTCTGGGGTGTGGCGGGCGGAGAGGGGTCGAGTCCTGGCGTCAGGCTCTTCTTCCCCGATACAGGCCCGTGCGAACTGAGGGCCGCGGACGGGTCGGTGGTCGCCAGCATCTTCAACCTCAATCTGAAAAACCACCGATTCGTCGTCCAAGGCAACGGCGATCTAGTCCACTACGGGATGTTCGCAAACGGATCCTTGGATGCGGTCGGATCGAATACCGCCCACTTGGCGACGGCATTGCTGCCTCAGTCGTACCCCCCGGAGACCGGCACAGTGAGCATCCAAGTGGGGCAGATCGCCGCAAGCGTGAGCGACGGGGACTTGCTGAACGGGATGGACAAGTTGATCGGAGTCCGTGACGGGTCCCAATACAGGGGCCTGCAACCTGGGATGAGTGTGCCGGTCGCCTCGATCGCTGGGCAAATCGTCCTCGAGTCCGACGAGAAGCATTTCCTCAGCCTATCCGGACCGATTGAGGACAGAGATACGCTGCCGGCAGATGCCCCAGGCTCCCAAAGTGCCGACGCCACCGTAGACCGCGGCGAACTTTCGCACACCGTCCAGTCCGCAGGCCGGTACCAGATCATCGTGACGGGTGCGTTCGGACTGTCGCTGACCGACACCCGCCGGGTTGTCCCGCCGGCCTTCGTCCCCCCGAAACACCTACTGAGCAAAGGCCACGGCAAATCGTATCGGCCCGAATGATCGCGGCGTCGCGCCGTACTAGTAGTCGGCCAGCTTCTTGAACCCGTGGCACACGTCGTCCGGCACCGCGAGGGCGTCGAGGGCGGCGTCCGGCTTGAACAGTTCGCCGTTGAACTCGTCGATGTCGAACACGTCGCGGAGGAAGTCGGCGAGGAGTTCGGTTTCCTTCCGCTTGTTCGCCTTTCCGGACACCACCGAGTTTCGCCCACGCGGTCAGCTTTGCGCAGCCCGCGACCGCCAGCGGCGGGCGGGAGGGCGAACGCCTTCACCTTCGGCCGGACGGCGTCGGGGCGGAACAGCGGCTTGATGTCGGCGGGCATGCGCGAACCCTCATCCGAGTGGGTCCGCACAGTGTACCGACATTCAGGATGAAAGTGAAGCCGCTCACACCCCCACCAGGTCGCCGACGGGGCGGACGACCCAGCGGTTGCGGCCGGTCGCCTTCGCCTCGGCCAGGGCCGCCGCCGCCCCCTCGTGCAGCTCCTCGTAGCTGACCGGCGCGTCCGGGTCGGCCACCGCGAAGCCGACACTGATGGTGACCCGGATCGGGGTGCCGTGGAACACCGGTTCGCACCCCTCGACCGCCTCGCGGAGTCGCTCGGCCAGCGTCGTCGCCCCGTCGGCGTCGGTGTTCGGGGCGACCACCATGAACTCCTCGCCGCCCACCCGCCCGACGGCGTCGGTGGTGGCGCGGATCGTTCGCTGGAGGGTGCGGGCCAGGGCCGTCAACACGTGGTCGCCGCCCGACAGCAGGTAGCGGGAGTTGATCCGCTTGAAGTGGTCGGCGTCGATCAGGCCGAAGGCGATCGGCCCCGGCGTGCGGGCGCGGCGGAGCATCTCCTTGCGGGCGATCAGCTCGATGGCGCGGCGGTTGGGCAGCCCGGTGAGGGCGTCCGTGAGGGCCATCTTCTCGAGGATTTGCGTCCGCACCTGGAGTTCGCGGGTCCGCTCGACCACCCGCTCTTCCAGTTCGCCGTTCAGGGTGCGAAGCTCCTCCAGCAGGTGTTCGTGGCTGCGCTCGAGCAGCAGCCCGCGGGCCACGTCCCGCAGGTGGGCGAGCAGGTCCTCCCCCCGCCACGGCTTCAGCACCAGGCGGTGGACGTGGCAGCAGTTGACGGCGTCGGCCACGTCCTGGAGTTTGGCGGTCCCGCTCATGAGGATGCGGGCGGTGCGGGGGTAGGTGCGGCAGGCCCAGTCGAGCAGTTGCACGCCGCTCGCGTCCGGCAGCGTCAGGTCGGTGAGGATCATGTCCACCCCGCCGCACGCCAGCAGCAGTTCCTTGGCCTGTTCGGCACAGGTGGCGACGCGGAGGTCGAACTCGCGGCCGAGTTGCCCGTCGAGGAGCGCGAGGATGGACGGCTCGTCATCGACGGCCAGCACGGAACATTTGTAGCGGGGGGCGGTCATCGGGGCGGGTCGGCGACCCAGAGCGGATGGGGACGGGGATCGGGGACGGGACGACGGTTTCACGCTGACACACCTCCATGTGGTCATTCGCCGCGCGGGGGGCGACGGAACGAATCGTACTCAAGACTAGATCACGAATCGGTGGCGGGCCGGCAAAAATGGCCGGCGACGACGGAATTGGAGAGTCGTACCACGTGCGCCGGTCGGGCTGATTCGCCGGGGTGGAATCCTGGCAGTTGTCAGGGTCCGCCCGATTCGCGCCAGATAAGCGGCGACGGCTGGGCGGAAAAAACCGGGGAAACGCGGGTGATTCGCTTGATCGACCGTGCCCACCCCTTTACTATTCGGGTGTTGATCGGGACGGGACACCCACTCGCGGGCCGTTCGGCTGCGATTCCGGCTGTCCCCCACCACCGACCCCGACCGCACGGCAGCCGCACGGGATTCCGCATCCCGCCTGCCCCGCGTCACCGCACCCCGCGGTCGGATCCGGCGAACCGGTCCCGCCTTCACCGGCCGGCCCGAGTTCCGGTGGGTTTCGAGCCGCCGCGGCGATTTCGTCCGGCTCTCCCGTCCCCGTCGCCGATGACGGTTTGTCCGTGCCGTCTCACCCGGCCTCACCGCCGCGTGCCGGCCGACCGAACCCGCCCCCGACCGGGCGACACCGGTCCCCCCGAACGTCGCACCGCCCGCGTGCCGCCGCCCACGGCCGACCCCCTCGCCCCACCCCGGAGCGAGGACCGGATCGGCCACCCCGGCGATTTTCACGCCCTGGTCCGTTCGAGGGTTATTCGTTTCGACACCCTCTACTCAGGCATTGGGGGAACGCGCACCATGACGACGGCCACCCGGCGGAAACGGACCACCTCCGTCAGCAACAGCAGCCCGGTCAGCGACGACGTGCGGCTGACCAGCTTCTCGTCCGACCTGCTCACCCCGGAGGAAGAGCGGGAACTGCTGACCAACTTCTGGGACTGCAAGAACGAGCTGGTCCGCGTCCTGCTCCGCCACTTCCCCGACCTGCGGGCGGTGAAGCCGCCGCTCGAACCCTGGCCGATGGCCCAGTTCATCCGCGACAACTGCAACGACACGCACCGCGAAGTCATGGCCGTCCGCCGGCTGCACAGCCGGTACGTCCACTTCAAGCACCGCCTCGCGTCGGCCAACATCCGCCTGGCCGCCCACGTCGCCAAGCGGTTCCGCCACCACAGCCTGGCCTACACCGACCTGCTCCAGGAAGCCGTCTGCGGGCTGATGCAGGCCATCGACCGGTTCGACGTGAGCCACGGCACCCGCCTGGCCACCTACGCCACCTGGTGGATCCGCCAGACCCTCCAGATCGCCGTCGCCCGCCAGAGCCACCTGGTCAGCCTGTCCCCGCACCACCTCCAGGAACTCGGCCTGCTCCAGCAGGAGTCCGAGGCCCTGGCGCACGGCGGCAAGCACCTGCCCAGCCCGCAGGAACTGGCCGCGCGGACGGGCAGTTCGCTCGAACACCTCGCGCACCTCCAGACCGCCACCCGCACGCCCGTCAGCCTGAACGCGGTGCTGGACGACGACAGCGATTTCAAGCTGACCGAGGCCATGCCGGACACGCAGACGCTGACCCTGCACGAGAACAACGAGCGGCAGGAAGCGCTCAAGTTCCTGATGGAGAACCTGCGGCCGCGCGAGCGGAAGGTGCTGGACCTGCGGTTCGGGCTGACCGGCAGCGGCACGCACAGCCTGCGTCAGATCGGCCACCTGCTGCGGATTTCCAAGGAGCGGGTCCGCCAGATCCAGAACCGGGCGCTGGAGAAGCTGAAGGCGAACGCCGAGCGGGTCGGCTGGGAGCCGACGCTGCTGCTCGAGTAGGGATGAGTTAGCACACGATTGCCGGTCGCAACGCGCCGCGCGGGCTTTCCCGTGCGGCGTCGGTTTTTGAGGGGTCGCGGGGATTTGGGGCAGCGCCGGTCGCAAGCTCCCGGCGACGAGAAATCCCGCCCCGTTGTCACACGCGACGCGGGGCTGACAAGCCGTTCACACCCGATTCGCATCGATTCTGGTTGACATCGGGAAAGATGCGTGTACAAGTGTGGAAATCATTTGAGACAATTCGGTGCGAAGTCGCAGGTCCGCCGATCTATTGGTGGAAATCACATGACACCTCTATCGGTTCCGATTCACCGCACCACGGCCGGTGTGACCTTGACAGAAATCGAGAGTCTCGACGCCAAGCTGTTGTCGCACTTCTCGGATCGATTGAAGGTGCAGCGAAACCTGACTCGACAGTTGGTGAGTTTTCAAGCGAACAAGGAGCGGGCAGGGTACCGCTGGTTCAAATACAAGGAGGCGTACTCGGCGGCACTGGTCGAGCACTTCCTGGACAAGTTCGACGTCACGAGCGGTCCGCTTTTGGACCCCTTTGCCGGGATGGGTACGAGCCTGTTCGCGGCCCGCTCCCTCGGCCTCGACTCCACAGGCATTGAACTGCTCCCCATCGGCCGCGAGATCATCGACACGCGGCTTCGCATCGAGGCGGGCCTGAAGGCCGGCGACATCGCCCGAGTCCGCGAATGGAGTAGGGAGAAACCGTGGCGGGACTCCACCGTCCGGAAGGAGGTGCCGACCCTGCGCATCACGGCGGGTGCTTACCCGGCGGAAACCCTGGCCGGAATAGAAGGGTATCTGGGGGCAATGGCGGCCGAGTCCGACGCCGTTCGCGCGGTGCTTCGGCTTGCCCTACTCTGCGTGCTGGAGTCCGTCAGTTACACTCGCAAGGACGGCCAGTACCTCCGCTGGGACCACCGCTCCGGTCGGAAACAAGGAAAGACACGCTTCGATAAAGGCGAAATACTCGCCTTCGACTCGGCGGTCGTGGCCAAGTTGAACGAACTCCTCGCCGATACCGCCACCCGCCGACCACTCGACCTCTTCACGTCCACCGTCGAGCCGGGACAGGTCGCGCTGCTCGCCGGTTCCTGTCTGGACGTGCTGCCGCGCCTGGAACCCACCACATACCGGGCGGTCATCACCTCGCCGCCGTATTGCAACCGGTACGACTACACGCGGACTTACGCCCTCGAGTTGGCAATACTGGATGTGGACAAATACGCCCTCTCGTCTCTCAGACAACAGATGTTGAGTTGCACCGTCGAGAATCGGGCGAAAGAGTTGTTGGTCATGAATCCCCGGTGGGCGACGGCCGTCGCGGCCGCCGACGCCTCGCAACTGCTCCAACTGTTGCTCCGTTACCTCGAGGAGCAGCGAGCGCTCGACAAGCTCAACAATCCCGGCATTGCGCGCATGGTGCGCGGGTACTTCTACGAGATGGCGTGCGTCATCTGCGAGTGCGCGCGGGTGCTCGTGCCGGGCGGTCGGGTCGTCATGGTGAACGACAACGTCCGCTACGCCGGGGCGAGCGTGTCCGTGGACCTGATCCTTTCCGAGATCGCGGAGCGGGTCGGCTTGACCGTCGAGAACATCCTCGTCTTGCCGAGCGGCAAGGGGAACAGCAGCCAGCAGATGGGCGCGCACGGCCGCGACCAACTCCGGAAGTGCGTCTACGTTTGGAGGAAGGAATGAAACCGCACGAACGGCACCTCACCCAAGCGGCGGATCTCGTCACCTCGCTGGACGACACGCGAGCCGGTTTCATCGCCCTCGCTCTCGAACGGAGCCGGCGTGCCACACCCTACGTTACGCAGGGAAAACTCCTTCGCCTTCAGGTTTCCACTCGCGGCAGCGCGAGCGAATTGCTTTCGGTGCCCGACATCCAGGCCGCGCTGCTCACGGCGGCTGGCGTGTCGGACAAGGCTGCCAGTTACTTTCGCGACGTGGATCGACAGACCGCCATCAGGAACTTGATCGACGAGCACTTGCTGCCCGCAAGCGGGTTGTGGGTCGAGGAGGTGGTCTCCCGATTTCTGCTGACGAGGGGCGATACGCTTGGCGGCGCGATGCGCAACGTGGGCGGCGCTCTTGCTCAACAGAAGCTGTCGCGTTACGTGATGGCCACACTCACGAACAAGGGTGTTCCCTATCACTGGCTCCACTTGGAGGCGGGTGGGTGGACGTCGGGCAGCGGAAACGACGCGGGAATCGAACAGCTTGTCAAGGGGCTGACGTGGACGGTTGGCCGAAGGACCCGAACGTTGCTCTTCAACCTTCGGGTTCCACTCGTCAAAAAGAATATCGACCTCTTGTTGCTCTCGCTTCCGGGGCAGAAATACACGTCGGCCTCCTTGAATGACCCCGCGCTCTTTCTCGCCGTCGGGGAGTTGAAAGGAGGGATTGATCCGGCCGGTGCCGACGAACACTGGAAGACGGCGACCAAGGCGCTTCAACGGATCCGTTCCGCGTTCGCCAAGTTGAATCACAACCCGATGGTCTGCATCATCGCAGCAGCGATTGTCAAGGACATGGCCGACGAAATCTGGAGCGAACTGGACGCCGGCGATTTGACAAACGCGGCGAACCTGACGAAAGACGCTCAGGTCGCTGCATTCTGTAGCTGGCTGTGCGGGTTGTAGCCGGGGCGTGCTGGTCGTGTGGGAGTGCCAGATTCAGCACCGTGAGAAGCTGGAACGGCGACTCCGGCGGTTTCTGGCCACCGGCCTCGCGGCGAGGGCGCGAGCCGCACCGCACCGGCCCTCCGCCCGGCTTCCCCGCAACGTGCCTTGCCCTGCGGGGCCGGGCGGATAAAAATCCCTGCCACCAGTGCGCCGGGGAAAACCGCCAACCGAACGGTTTTCCGACACCCGAACGGCCACCGGCGCGGTACGATGGGCCGGGTTTTCCGACCGCCGCCGCGAGGTCGGTCCCTCCGAGTGACCCCCCAATGGCCCCCTGGAACGGGTTACTCGAACGGCTCCGCCCGAAGGCGTACGGCCGGCGGCACCCGCTCATCCTGCTGAACGGGCTGGCCGAGCAGCACGAGTCGTGGTTCCGCAACCGCCGCTTCTGGGCGCGGTACTTCGACCTGTACCTGCCGAACATCCTGGTGTACGACGGGGCCGCCATCCACGACCGCATCGCCGCCAAACAGCCGATCGACATCGACTACCTGGTCGGCCAGTTGAAGCAGTTCGTGGACCAGTTCGTCCAGAAGCCGCCGTACCACCTGGTGAGCAGCAGCCTGGGCGGGAAGATCGCCGTCGAGTTCGCCATCCGGTACCCGGAGTTGGTCAACCGGCTGGTCCTCATCTGCCCGTCCGGGATGGGCGACGAGGAGAAGCTGCCGATCCGCGACGGCGTCACCGGCGACGCCTACCGACTCGTCCGCAGCGTGTTCCACAAGCCGAAGTTCGTGGACCGGGACGTGCTACGGTTCTACAAGAAGCAGATGGCGAACCGGCGGTGGAAGACCGGCCTGCTCCGCACCGTGCGGGGCACCATGGACTCCGTCGTCCGCCCGATGCTGAAGGACCTGAAGCCGCTCACCCTGCTGATCACCGGGTCGGAAGACAAGGTGTGCGACCCGGCGACCGCCGCCGAGGCCGCCAAGGAGTTGCCCTGCGGCCACTTCCTGGAGATCCCCAAGTGCGGGCACGCCCCGCAGATCGAGCGGCACTGGCTGATCAACCGCCTGGTCGTCCACTTCCTGACCTCGTCCAAACCCACCGCCACCCCCCGCTGGAGCCAACTCCTGTTGGCCAAGCCGTCCCGAGTGACCCCATGAGTTCGACCCCGCCCGTGACCACCGCCGTCAAGACCGTCAAGGCCCGCGGCCCCGACTGGTGGCTGATGGCGAAGAAGTTCTTCACCAAGGGGTCGAAGATCGCCTCGTTCGCCCCCAGTTCGCGCCGCCTGTGCAACAAGATGCTGTCCGGCATCGACTTCGACACGGCGAACGTGATCGTCGAGCTGGGCGCGGGCACCGGGCCGGTGACGAAGTTGCTGCTGGAGCGGATCCGGCCGCACACGCAACTGCTCGTCATCGAGATCGAGCCGGAGTTCTGCGCCCGCCTGCGGCAGCGGTTCCCGACGGCCAACATCGTCGAGGGGGACGCCAGCAAGCTGGACCAACTGCTGGCCGAGCGGGGCGTCACGAAGGTGGACCACATCGTGTCCGGGCTGCCGCTGCCGTCGTTCCCGGAGGCGCTGCGGCGGTCGGTGCTGGGCACGGCCATGAAGATGCTCGGCGGGGACGGCACGTTCCGCCAACTGACGGTCATGCCGTGGGTGTACAAGCGGCTGTACAAGAAGTACTTCACCGAGGTGAAGTTCAAGCTGGAGCCGCTGAACCTGCCGCCGGCCGGCGTGTACCTGTGCAAGGGGTACAAGGGCGACGCCCTGCCGCCGGTGGAGTGAGTGCCGAAGGTAACGCATGCGGCTCCCGGCGGTCGCCGCGAAGACTTCAAC
>JAYTTN010000095.1:0-32953 GCA_043745295.1 Fimbriiglobus sp.
GGCCCGACGCCACCAACCGATGTACCCCCGATGTCGGGCCTCGAAGACTCGACCCGACCTACTTTCCGAGGTTCCCGATGCGCACTCTGTTCGCCGTCCTCTTGCTCTCGGTGCCGGCCGTCGCCGCCGACTGGCCGCACTTCCTCGGGCCGACCCGCGACAACTTCACCCCGGTGAAAGTTGCCCCGTGGAAGGGCGACCTGAAGCCGCTGTGGAAGGTGCCCGTCGGCGAGGCGCACAGCTCGCCGGTGGTGGCCGACGGCGTCGTCTACTGCTTCTACAAGCCGACCGGCCTGGACATGGACGCGCTCGTCGCCCTGGACGCCCGCACCGGCAAGCGGAAGTGGGGCAAGGCGTACGAGCGGGACGCCTTCAGCCCGCCGTTCGGCGAGGGGCCGCGGGGCACCCCGTGCGTCAGCGGCGGCAAAGTCTACACCCTCGGCAACACCGGCGTCCTGGCCTGCTGGGAGGCCGAGACCGGCGCGGTGAAGTGGAAGCTGGACACGCTCAAGGAGTTGAAAGCCCCGAACCTGACCTTCGGCGTCAGCACCTCGCCGGTGGTGGTCGGCAAGTTGGTTCTGTTGATGGTCGGCGGCAAGGGGACCGGCGTGATTGCCGTGGACGCCGAGTCGGGTAAAATCGCGTGGCAATCCACCGACGACCCGGCCAGCTACGCCACCCCGGTCGTCGTCGGCGACGACCTGATCGCGCTCACCGGCTCGCACCTCCGCGCGGTCGGCGTGGCCGACGGCAAGGAGAAGTGGGCGTTCCCGTTCAAGGACGAGTTGAACGAAAGCTCGACCACGCCGGTGAAGGCCGGCGACCTGTACATCGCCAGCTCCGTCACCGCCGGCAGCGTCGCCGTGAAGGTGACGGCCGGCAAGGCCGAGCAGGTGTGGGCGGACAAGAAGCTGGCCTGCTACTTCTCCACCCCGGTGGCGGTCGGCAAGCACCTGTACATGATCAACGGGTCGGTGCGGAACCCGAGCATCGTGCTGCGGTGCGTCGAGGCGGCGACCGGCAAGGTGCTGTGGGAGAAGCCGGGCATCGGGAAGTATCACGCGGCGATCCTCCGGACGGGGGACGACAAGTTGCTGCTGATGGACGACGCCGGCAAGCTGACGCTGTTCCAGCCGGACGACAAGGAGTTCAAGGTGCTGGCCGCGTCGAAAGTGTGCGGCGAGACGTGGGCGCACCCGGCGGTGGCCGACGGCAAGCTGTACATCCGCGACAACGCCAACCTGTTCTGCCTGCGGATCGGCGAGTGACGGGTCGTCTGGCGAGCCGCGACCGCGAGGGAGTGGCCTCTTCTCGGCGAGTCCACCACGTTCGCGGCATCGCAACCGCGCCCCACCTCTCCCCGCTGGGGAGAGGTGGGAACGGTGTAGCCGTTCCGGGTGAGGGGTCTTCTCTCTTTTTCGCCACACGACCCCTCACCGGGTTCTCGCCTTCGGCTCGAACCGACCTCTCCCAGCGGGGAGAGGTGGGGCGCGGCTGCGGCTCTCCATGCGACTCCGACCCGCTTGGGATGCCGCTCCCCGGCGGTCGCGGCTCGCAAGATGTCACATCGCCGGGACGCGGAACGGCCGCAGCAACTCCAGCACGCCGGCCGGCAGCTTGAACCCCGTGGACTGGCCCCACGGGTAACTCGTGCCGTCCGCCGCTTGCCCCACGTTCAACTGGCCGGTCGCGGCGTGCGTCTTCGTCTGCCGGTACCAGTGGCCGATCAGCGCCGCGTACGCCTGGGACACCGCCGCCGGCACCTCGTCGGTGGCGGTGGTATACGTCACCCGCACCGCGCCGGGGAAGTGTTCCGGGCCGATGTCCCAGCCGGGCAGCGACGGCACGAACGGCCCGTCCGCGCTCACCAGCACGCCCCGCTCCGGGTGCAGGGCGTACCGGTCGGTGCCGACGGCCGTGTCCGGGTCGAACTCGCGGGCGGCGTCCACCTTCACCGCCGTCACGCCCGTCACCGGGTAGTTGCGGAGGAAGATCACCTTCGCCCCGCCGGAGTGGTCCTCGGTGAACGTGCCGCCGAGGAACGTCCGCCCGCAGAACGCCGTCACGTAGGAATCGGCCGACGCTTGCAGGCGCGCCAGCAGGACGTCGTCGGCGGTGCCGCTGACGCCGAGGGCGGTCTTCACGTTGGTCAGGGTGTCGAGGGCCATGGCGAATCCTCCTTTGCAGGGTTTCAGGTGTTCCGGGCGAGCGGGGGGCGTCAGCCCCCTGTTTCTCGAAGACAAACGGGGGCTGACGCGGGTCTGGCAAAAGTTTCGGGCGGAGAGAACGCGGTCGGTTTCCCAGGGGTGCGCTCCGCGACCCTGGGTGCCAGAAAGTTTTGCCAGACCCGGAAGCCGCTCCCTCGCGGTCGCGGCTCGCAAGAAGCCGCTCCCTCGCGGTCGCGGCTCGCAAGCTCACGCCTGCAGCAGTTGGTCGCACAGGACGAAGCTGGCCGGGTTGCGGGGGCCGGCGTCGATGTGCTGGATGCCCCGCAGGTACGTCAGGTCGTTCGCCATCGCCGTGTCGCCGTGGCCGGACGCCAGGAACTCCATCACCCCCAGCCGGGCGACGATCCAGTCCGGGAAGTAGCCGAGCAGGGTGTACGTCAGCGTCGTGCCGCTGCCCTTCGTCCGCGTGCCGCTGACCTGCGCCGACCGCACCACCGGCGTGCCGTACAGGTCGGTCGGCCGACTGCTGCCCGCCGACCGGCTGTCGCGGAACAGGAACGGCCCGCGGCTGTCGCCGGCCGTCACGGCGTCGGCCCGCCGGTTCATGAGCGCGGCGAACAGGCTCTTCCGCATCAGCCAGGCCGTCGGCGCGTCCACCGCGTCGGGCAGCTTGGCCTCCATCGCCGCCACGTCCTGCGGCTGGAACGTGTCGCCGTTGGTGCCGGCGACGCCCGCCGCGTGCGTGCCGATGCCGCTGTAGGTGATGACGCCCTTGATCTGCGTGCCGCCGGACCCTTCCAGCATGGCCAGGTCGGCCTTCAGGGCGGCGGCGCGGGCCATGTCGAACCGCACCAGCCCCTCGGCGCTGGCCGACGCGAACCGCAGCAGCTCGTTGTTCAGCTTGACCAGCACGCCCAGCTTCTTCGCCTGCAACTCCAGGTTCCCCGTCGTCGGCTGCGTCTCCGTGATGGCCGTCCCCTCGCCGACCCAGTAGGCGGTGCTGGCGGCGGTCAGCTTCGGGAACTGGATGCGGCCGTTCGGCGGCAGGGCGACTTCCTGCGCGCCGGCCACCGCGAACGCCTCCAGGCTCCGCTGCAGGTCGATCAGCTCGCCGAGCATGGGCAGCGACACCAGCGTCCCGCCGGCGGTGTCCGTCACCGTGCCCAGGGCCTTGCGGTGCGGGTTCAGCCGGCGGCCGATCCAGTCGGCCTCGTCCGGGTCGAACTTGCCCGCCTGCGCGGTCATCTTCTGCCGCAGCTCGGCCTGGAGCCGGTGGCCGTTCGGCTCGAACGCCGGCAGGTGCGCGGACGCCAGCGGCACCAGGAACGACTGCGCCCCGCCGTGCGGCAGGAAGCCGTACCCGGCGTACAGCTCCTGGAGCTGCTGGTGGGCGCGGATCTCCTCCTTGGCCTGGTCCGCGCCGACGTACCCGAGCGCGAAGGCGGCCGCCTTCAGCACCGAGTAGCCGACGGAGTCCTGGCCCACCGGGCCGGACGTGACCCACGGCACCCGGCGGGCGGGGGCGGCGCGGGCCGCCTTCTCCACCGCCGCCGTCGTGTGGTCCTCGATGAACCGCACCAGCTCGTCGCGGGTCTGGAAGCGGTCGGCCGTCGTGTCGGTGTCGGTCGTCGTCGTCATGGGAAGACTCCTGGGGAACAGTGGTCAGTGACCGGTGGCCAGTGACCGGAAAGGGAGGGAAGGAAGAACGCGGAATGGCGAAACGCGCCGTCGCGTCGCCGTGGTCGCCGAGCATCCGAAGGTTCTTCAGCCCGAAGGGCTGTCTCCTCCAGCCCAGGGCTTCGCCCTGGGAAACGGGTGTGGAAAGACCTCCGAGCCTGAAAGGCTCGCTCACCGGCGATTGAGAGAGCCTTTCAGGCTCAAAAACCCAACCCGTGCGTACCCAGGCCGGAGGCCTGGGCTGGAGGAGACAGCCCTTCGGGCTGAAGAGAGAATCCAACCCGAACTCCGTCGATTCCGCCGGACGGTGAAATCACATCACGCCACCAACTCCGTCATCACGTCGGGCGGGTAGGCGCGGACCACCTTGCCGCCGGGGTCGTCCGGCACGCGGGCCAGCCAGTCGCGGAGGGCCTGGTGCTTGACGAACCCCTTCTGGAGCGCCACCGTCAGCGCGCCGGGGTTCTCCGGGATCGGCACGGCCGAGTACTCGAGCAGCTCCCACTCGTCGATCCGCAGGGCCGCCCGCCCGCCGGGGCCGGGGATGCGCAGGGCCTTTCGCGGCACGAAGCCGATGGACCAGCCCCGCAGCACCTTCTGCTCGTACAGGCGGAACACGTCCTCCGCGAACGGCACCCCCTGGGCGAACCGCGTCTCGGCGACCACCCGGTTCGGCTGGATGTCCAGCCACTCGCACACCCCGATGGGCGGCACCGCCACGCGGTTGTGCGCCCACAGCACCACCGGGTTGAGCAGGAACTCGTCGGCGTTGCGGAGGCCGCGGGGGATGACCACGTCGCCGGCGCGGTCGGGGTCGGCGGTGGTGATGACGCTGCGGATCCGCATCCGCCCGGCGTCGGCGGTCAGCGTGCGGGCGCGGGGGTCCGCCCGGATCAAGGCCGGCATGGGGCACCTGGTTGTTGGAGGGAAGACGGAAGACAGAGAGGCAGGCGAGCGGGGGCGTAAGCCCCCTGTTTCTTCAAATCCAACAGGCGGCTTACGCCCCCCGCTCGCCCGGAGTCACTTCGGCAGGATCGGGGCGTCGAACCGCGCGTCGGGGATCGGCTTCAGGCCGCGGCCCTTGCGGATTTCGTTGTACGTCCGCAGGCCCAGCCGCGCGTCCAGCTCGTCGTCGCGGCGGCGCTCGTCGGGGTTCCGCGGCGAGCAGTCGGGGAACGCGACGACGACATCCGGCCCGTACCGCCGGGCCAGGTCGCGGGTCAAGGACTGGCCGATCAGTTCCAGCTTCGGCTGAATGGTGCCCTCGCAGAACATCACCCGCGCGCCGAGCCAGATGTTCGCGCCCAGGCCTGCGTTCTCGACGATGCCGGTGATCGGCGGCGGCACGCGGAACACCGCCAGGATTTCGTCGCGGGTCATCCGCGACGAGTTGAGGAAGTCCATCTCGGCCGGCGTCAGCGTCCACGGCGACGCCTTCAGCCCCTGCTCCAGCACCATCGGCCGGTGCCAGTTCGTCCGCCCGGCGAACTTCGACTCCAGCTTCTCCTCCAGCCGCTGGACGGTCTGGTCGCTCAGGATCTGATCCGTCTGCAACACCACGCCCGGCCGCGGCCCCGCCAGGAACGTCTGGTACCGCGACTTCAGCAGCTCCGTGTTCGCGTCCACCGTCAGGGCGTTCGCCTGCAGCGGCGACAGGCCGTAGTGCGGGTGCAGCGGGTTCGGGTACTTCAGGTGGATGATCTCGTGCGGGGCGAACGTCTCCGCCCGCGCGCCCGGCGCGGCGATCTGGTACGCCGTCACGAAGTGCGTGGCGTCGGGGACGATCCGCACCCACGGCGTCGGCACCACCCACAGCTCCACCGGCTGCCCGTCGTCGCCGGCGGCGACGTGCCAGAAGCAGTTGCCGGTCAGCTCCAAGGACACCACCGTCAGGTACCACAGTTCCCACGGCGTCAGCCACGGGTTCGGCGCGTCCAGGAGGCGGGCGAGCGGGTGCGTGTGCGGCAGCGGCGTGTGGTCGTGTTCGGCCACTCCCGTATTCAAGTACAGGTACGGCTTCTGGCGGGCGGTCTCCTGGGCGATGGCGTTCACCGCCGCGTACACCCACGACCGGTAGTTGCGGAGCTGCTCGGTCGGGTCGTCCTGCCACCAGCCGCCGGCCGGCGCGTGCGGCGGGGTGAGGGCGGCGACGATCCGCGGCGCGGCCGGCGGCGCGGGCGGGGGTTGGCGCTGCTTGAACCAGGAGCCGAGCCGGGATAGCAACGGCATGGCAAAGGCCTCCGTGTGGGGGGAACTGTCAACAAGAGGAACGCGGATGACACGGATCAAAGCCGGGATGAAGACGGGATCGGACCAAGAATGATTTCCTTCCGATCCTCTTCATCCCGCCTTTCATCCGTGTCATCCGTGTTCCTTCTTCGACGGAACGGCGATTTCTTCGACTTCGGCCACCTTGCGGTAGCCCAGCGCGTGCAGGACGAACAGGATGTCGCTCCACGCCGGGTAGCGGACGCGGTAGCGGCGCTGGAACTCGTCCATGGCCAGCCCGAACTCCACCTCGTCGGCGGTCAGCTCGCTGCCGGGGTGGATGGCCGCGGCGGCCGCGCGGCGGCGGATCGGCGTCTGGTTCACGGCCGTGCCCCCCGGTGGTGTTTTTGCGATCACTGATTCTGTGAACAGTAATGGATATGCGTTCCGTTTTTGGGTTTGTCAAGTAATTCTGGACGGAATTGCCAAAGTTTCCCCCGCCGGCGGAAGAAAACGTCCACGTCCGGGCGAACCCGCCCCCCAAAGTGTGGGGGCGTCGAGCCAGGACCGGAGCAGCCGGAGGTGGAATTGTGGAATGTTTTCGGCAAAAAATGGCACTAATACTGCGATGCGAGGCCGGGGAAACCCGACGGTTTCAACTTTTGTGCCCTTTGTGTCCTTCGCGGTTCCACCTTCTCTTCCTTGTCCGATACACGCCGCCGATGACGGTGTCCGAACGAGCGTTGCCGGTCTTGCACCTCCCCTCGTTGAGGGGAGAGGTGGAAGACCAGCCCCTCCACCTGCGGAAGGGGACCGCGACAGCGGGTTCGCGTACGAGACGCCCTCCAGCCGGCACCCCCGCCGGCAGGAGGCGGGTTCGCCAAGAGCTGCCGGAAACCGTTGCCGCACCTCAATATCATGCCCTTCTGGAATTTTCTTGACTCGGACGATACTGCCGTCGAAAATCTCGATACGCTTTCCGGTCTCCCAACTCTCCGCTCGCCCACGGTGCCTCGTGCTTCAGTTCCTCCGCCAGTTGCTGCCGACGCCTGCCGTCACCCGCAAGCCCCAGCCGCGAACCTCGCGGCTGCGGTTCCGGCCGGCGATGGAGCGGCTGGACGACCGCATCACGCCGACGCTCGGCTTCAGTGCCGCGACGGCGTTCACCGTCGGCACTTCGCCCTTCGGGGTGGCGGTCGGGGACTTCGACGGCGACGGGCGGGCCGACATCGTCGCGGCGAACAACAACGGCGACGCGGGAACGACGGTGTCGGTGCTGGAGAACACGACCCCGAGCGGGGCCACGACGCCGACCTTCGCCGCCAAGCAGGACTTCACCGTCGGGACGGGACCGGTCGGCATCGTCGTGGCCGACTTCAACGGCGACGGGCGGGCCGACATCGCCACCTGCAATTACAACGGTAGCAACGTGTCGCTGCTGCTGAACACGACCCCCGTCGGGGCGGCGACGCTCAGCTTCGCGCCGAAGCAGGACTTCACCACCGGGACGAACCCGCTCGACATCAAGGCGGGCGACTTCAACGGCGACGGGCGGCTCGACCTGGCCGTCACGAGCAACATCGGCGTCGCGGTGCTGCTGAACACCACGGCGATGCAGGCCGGCACCGTCACGTTCGCCGCCCGGCAGGACTTCACCGTCGGCTCGGGCGGGCGGGGCGTGGCGGTGGGGGACATCAACGGGGACGGGAGGGCCGACCTTGCCGTCACGAGTGGGGCCAACGTCGCGGTGCTGCTGAACACGACGGCGATCGGGGCCACCGCCGTGACCTTCGGCACCGTGCAGACGTTCGCCCCCGGCGGCAGCCCGTTCGACGTGGAACTGGGCGACATGAACGGGGACGGGCGGCTCGACCTGGTGACGGCGAACAACGCGGCCGCGGCGGTGGGGGTGCTTCTGAACACGACGGCGGCCGGGGCCGCGACGGCCAGCTTCGCCGGGCAAGTGTCGTTCCCCACGGCGGCCGGGCCGTTCTCGCTGAAGCTGGGCGACTTCGACGGGGACGGCCGGACCGACATCGCCACCGCGAACTTCAACGGCGCGGCCGGGACCACGGCATCGGTGCTGGTGAACACGACGGCGGCGCTGGCGGGCCTGCCCTCCTTCTCCCCCAAGCAGGACTTCGCCGTCGGCACCGGGCCGATCGACCTCGCCACGGGCGACTTCGACCGCGACGGCCGGCTCGACTTCGTCACCGGCAGCCACGCCGCCGCCGGGACGACCGTGTCAGTCGTGATGAACACGTCCACGAACGTGCTGCCGACGACGAGCGGGCCGGCGCTGGTGGCGCAGGTCGGCACCTCCGGCGGGGTGGTGGCGTACAAGCGGGACACCGGGACGTGGATCACGCTGACCGGAGCGAACGCCAACGCCATCGCCGCGTCGGCCAGCGGCAACGTGATCGCCAGCTTCGGCGGCAACGGGGTGTACTACTACCGCGCGTCGAACCAGACGTGGACGCTGATCAACGGCAACCAGGCGGTGGCCGTGGCCATCGACCCGCTCGGCAACGCCTACACCTCCTTCGCCGGCTTCGGCACCTACATTTACCGGCTGGCGACGAATGCCTACCAGCAGATCACCGGCTCGGTGGCCAACCTCCTGGCGGCCAGCGCGAACGGGGACGTGGTGGGCAACTTCCCCGGCTTCGGCGTCTACCGCTACCAGCGGACGGCCCCGATCCCGTTCTACCAGATCAACGGGTACAACGCGACCTCCCTGGCGGTGGACGCGAACGGGTACGTGGCGGCGGTGTTCGGCGGGTTCGGCGTCGGCCAGTACATCCCCTACGCGAACGGCTGGCGGACCATCGCTCCGGCGGTGATGGCGACGAGCGTGGCGTTCGACGGGTACGGCAACGTGTACGCCGGCATCCCCGGCTTCGGGGTGGGCAAGTTCGACTACACGAACACGTGGAAGAACCTGGCCCCCGGCGTGACCGCCACGACCCTGGCGGCCGACTGGTCCGGCAACGTGTTCGCGTCGTTCGCCGGGTGGCCGGGGGTGTGGGAGTACAACCCGTCCTACGGCTGGAGCTGGCGGTACCAGAGCGCCGTCACGCTGGTCAGCCTGGCGGCGTGAGGGCGAATCCGATTGATGCGCGACCGTCGTCGGTCGGTGTTTTTCCACCTCTCCCCGCCGGGTGCTTTGTTGCGAAGTTCGGACGGGTCGATCCTTCCGGCCTGAAGGGCCGGTTCTTCCAGCCCAGGCCGTCAGGCCTGGGGCACGAGCGTGAAAATACCGTACCGGGAGGCCAGTCCCGCCCCACCTCTCGCCCCACGCGAGTGGGGGAGAGGTCGCCGCGTGCGCGGCACGAGGCGGGTGAGGGGGCTTTTTCGTTTCCCCGAGTCGCCCCCTCACCCGGACCGGCTCCGCCGTTCCGACCTCTCCCCCACTGGCGCGGGGGCGAGGTGCACCAGAGGCCCCGCCCACGACGCGCACGCCGCCGGACGTTTTTCCTCCCGCAACTGACTGGGTACGGGTCGGGACGTGGCCCGGCCCTGAAAGGGCCGTTCACGCCGGTGCCACGAACGGCCCTTTCAGGGCCGGGGAATGGGAACGGTCGGGGACCCAGGCCTCACGGCCTGGGCTGGAAGAACCGACCTTTCAGGCCGGAAGACAGATCGCAACAGAGCACCCGGCGGGGAGAGGTGTTCCGACCGCGCCGCCCCCCGCCGTCACTCGCCGGTCTCGGCGTACACGCGGTCGAACCCGTCGGCGGCGGTCAGGAACACCTCGAACAGGTCCGGGTCGAAGTGCCCGCCGGCGTGCGCCGCGACCATCTGCGCGACGGCCGTCGGGTGGTCCATGCCCGCCTTGTACACCCGCGGCGAGCGGAGGGCGTCGTACACGTCGCCGACGGCCACCAGCCGGGCGGACAGCGGGATGGCCTCGCCGGCCAGCCGCGCCGGGTAGCCGGTCCCGTCCCACCGCTCGTGGTGGTGGCGGGCGATGTCGATGGCGGCGTGGAAGAAGCTGACGGCGAACGGGAACTGGGCGGTGACGGCGGCCAGCGTGTCCGCGCCGGCGGCGGCGTGCCCCTGCATGACCCGCCGCTCGTCGTCGGTCAGGCGGCCGGGCTTGTTCAGGATGTGGTCGGGGATGGCCACCTTGCCGATGTCGTGCAGGGGGGCGGCCGCCTCCACCGTCCGCAGGTAGTCGGCCGACAGGCGGCCGGCGAACGCCGGCCGGCGGGCGGCCGCCTCGCCCAGCACCCGCGCGTACTTTTGCAGCCGCAGCAGGTGCGGGCCGGTCTCGCTCGACCGCGCCTCCACCAGCCGGGCCAGGGCCAGCACCAGCGCGCTGCGGGCGTGGACCAGCTCGCCGTCCTTGGCCGTCAGCGCTTGTTCCAGTTCGGCGTTGGCGACGGCCAGCCGCTCGGCCAGCACGTCGGCGCGGTCCTGCGCGTCCTTCAGGCGGAGCAGCGATGTCGCCCGCGCCCGCAGGTGCGGAATGGTGAACGGCTTGGGGATGAAGTCGTCGGCCCCGGCCGCCAGGGTGGCGGACAGGTGGTCGGTGCTGCCCTGCCCGGACAGCACCATCACCTTCATGTGCGGGGCGGCGCGGTGCCGCCGCGCCTGCCGCAGCACGTCCTCCCCGCTCAGCCGGGGCAGGTCCATGTCCAGCAGCACCAAGTCGTAGGGGTGGGCGGCGATCAGGGCCACCGCGTCCACCCCGTTGTCCGACTCGTGGATGGTCGCCGCGTCCCCCGCCAGCGCCAGCGCGCACAGCCGGCGGATGTGGAAGTCGTCGTCCACCAGTAGGATCGAACGCGGCTGGCCGTGCGGCGGCAGGGTCCGCTCGGCGGGTGTAGCCAGTTCCGCCATGCCGACACTTCGGGTCTGGAGGGTGTGGCCGATCGTCGCACCGGGCCGAGGGGTGTCGGTGACGGTCTCGGCGAGCGAACCGGCGAGGGACGGGAAGCGAGTCATGTTAGTTGGACCGACCGGGACGGTCGCCGTGCCGAGGGGGGCAACAAATCGGGCGCGGGACGTGTCGAAAGCTAGTTCGCGTCCGCCCGCGCGGGTGGCGGTCGGTCGAATTCCCGCGACGGGGGACGGCCGGCGCGAAGAAGTGCGGCGTCACCGGAAGTCCCCGCCCCCGCCGCGTCACGCTTTCGGCCGGGGCATCGCTTGTTCGCCCACCCAGGCGCGGTCGTCGTCGGCCAGTTTCACGTCCGGCGGCACCGGCTTGGCGTACTCCAGCACCCGCTCGAACCCGCCCAGGTCGAACGCGCGGGCGAACGCCAGTTGCAGGTCCACCACCGAATCGCGGTCGTCGGCGGCCAGCGGCAGCTTGAACTTGGGCAGCCGCTTCCGCACGCCGGACGTGTAGATCTCGTACCGGTCGGGGGTGGCCCCGCGCGTGACGGTGACGGTGTAGTCGTGCGGCGGCAGGCCGGTGCGGTCGAACTCCAATAGCGGCTTCCCCTGCGTGATCAGGTCCACCTCCACCACCCCGGCCTTCTCGCCGGCGGCCAGCTTCCGCGTGTCCAGGTACGCCGCGCGGCCGGCGGCGGTGGTGCGGTTGCCGAGGCTGACCACGTCCACCACCGTCAGCAGCCGGCCGTCGGCGCGACTCCGCAACTCGATCACCTCCTCCTCGTGCGGCTCCCGCGTGATCGAGGTGAACAGGATCAGTTCGGCCGTATACCGGCGGGCCACCACGCGGGCGCGGTAGCGGTCCACCAGGCTTGGCAGCAGCGTCTGATACAGCGCGGCGACCAGCTGGCGGTGGAAGGCCGGCCAGACGGCGGACGTTTCGAGGTACGGGTCCATTCCGGGCAGCGGGCTGGGCACGGGGTCGCCTCCTGGAACGATTGGGGGGTGCCGGTCGCGTCGGGCGGGTCGTCCGATTGTACCGCCGACGGGCGCGAATTGAAAAGGGGTCAACCCCACGAACCGCGCGCGGCGGGCAATTCCCTTGACCGTCCGACACCCGACGGCGACCATGCGGGGGTGTCCTCTCCGCCTTTCGACGGAGGTCGGACGTCCGCCGGTGCGAGGAGGCACGCGAAGACATGCAAAAAGTCGTCACCCTCTACCTGAGCGCGTGGAAGCGGGAACACGGGGCGACCGAGGAGCATCTCGACGCCTACCTGGCCGAGGGGTGGCGGGTCGTCAGCGTCACGGCGGCCGGCGGCACGGACACCATCAACGGGCTGAACACCTGGGTGGTCGTCGTCCTCGAGAAGTGAGAGCGGCGAAAGCCGAAGGAGCCGACATGGGCGGGCGACTGTACGACGGGTTCCACCGCTTCGCCTCCCGGCGGCGGACGATGCGGCTGTTCGCCGGCTGCCTGGCGTGCGTCACCCTATTCCAGGTGCGGGGGTTCTTCACGCCGTGTTGCCCGAAGAAGCCCGCCGCGACACCGGCGCACGCCGGCAAGCCCGACTGCGCGTGCGACCCGAAGGTGTGCGAACTGCCGGACTCGCGGATGTCGGGATACGACGCCGAGGAGTTGAAAGCGTACTTCGCCGCGATCGGGCCGAGCGGGAGACACCTTTATGCCTGGACGCAACTGACACTGGACGTGGCGTTCCCGCTGCTCTACGCCGCGTTCCTCGTCGCGCTCACGATTCGTCTGTACCCGCGCGGGCCGGGCCGGTGGGCCGTGTGGCTGCCGGTCGCGGCGGCGGCGGCGGATTTGGGCGAGAACCTCCTGCTCGCGCTCATGGCGTGGGATGTCCGCGCCGCGTGGGATTGGGTGGGACTGGCGTCGATCCTGACCAGCATCAAAGGCGCGGCACTCCTCGTCACCGTGGTGGGCCTGACCGCCGTCGGTGCCTGGCGACCCGACGAGCCGAGGGACGGGACCGCCGCGTGAGGGTTCGCCGACGCCGGGTTCGGCAAATCCTTCGGGCGCGCGCCCCGGTGCGATTTTTTCACCGCAACCGATGGCGGCGGATGAAGGCCAAGATTTCCCGGACCCCACCCCCCGGACCCCTCCCCGTCCCGGAGAGGGGGTGTCCGAGCGGGTCACGTCGCGGCGAGACCCCTTCCGGAGTGGAAAACCGGAGCGAATCACCGCACCCCGCTGGCGGTTTGAACACC
The DNA here is from genome assembly GCA_043745295.1 of Fimbriiglobus sp. GTDB lineage: Bacteria > Planctomycetota > Planctomycetia > Gemmatales > Gemmataceae > JALHQU01. Next base: position 13,125 of record JAYTTN010000095.1, read on the forward strand.
CCCTCTCCGGAACGAGGAGGGGCCGGGGGGTGGGCCGAATCGCCGTCGGAGAAATCCGTCAGCGCCCTGCCCCGCACCGCTTCGCCTTCCGGTCGAACGGCCGCCGGCGGTAGGATTCCCCCATGACGGAAACCCAGTGGCTCACGTCCGCGTCCCCCCGGCCGATGCTCCGGTACATCGGCGGGAAGGCGTCCGCGCGGAAGTTGCAACTGCTCGCCGCCGCCTCCTGCCGTCAGATCGAACGCCACTTCGAGGAGTGGGGCGTGCGACTGGTCGAGGCGGTGGAGCGCCAGGCCGAGGGGGAATTGTCGCTGGAGGAATGGGCGAACGCGGTCAACCGGACCCTGGGAGACTACCAGACGGCGGTGATGTCCGACGGCGACGGACCGGCGGGCGCGGCGCAGTTCGCGCTCCGCGGGCTGATGAGTTCCCCGACGGCCGCCGCGCTGGAATCGGTCCTGGAGTGGGCGCAGACGTGCGAGGTGCGGGCGGCCGAGGCGGGCCGGTATCGGCCGACGGTGCGGGCCGTCCAGCGGCGGCAGGCGGACCTGTTCCGCGAGGTTTTCGGCGACCCGTTCCTGGATCGCACGGCGGTGCCGGCGTGGATGTCCACCGGCGGCAGCACCATCTTCCCCGGCTGGATGGTCCGCGTGTCCGAGACGGCGAAGGGGCTGGCCGACGGCATCCGGGCGGACCAGGCGTTCGAGCGGCTGCCGATCCTGGCCGACGCGCTGGAGGACGCCGGGTGCGGCGACGCCGACCTGCTGGCGCACTTGCGCGAACCGGGGCACCACGTCCGCGGCTGCTGGGCGCTGGACCTCGTGCTGGGGAAGGGCTGACGCGCGACCCGTGCCGGGTCGCCGCGCGCGCCGTTCATTTCGTCGCGCCGTCCAGCAGCTTCACCACGTCGGCCGCGCCTTGGCCTTTCGCCAAACTCAGCGGCGTGTTGCCCTTGGCGTCAGTCGCCTTGGGGTCGGCACCGGCGGCCAGCAGCAGCTTGGCGACCTCGACTTTGCCCGCCAGGGCCGCGAACATGAGCGCCGTCTGCCGGCTGCCGTTGGCCGCATTCGGGTCGGCTTTCGCCGCCAGCAGTTTCGCCGCAATGTCGGCGTGCCCCTTGAAGGCGGCGGCGGCCAGCGCCGTCAGGCCCATGCCGTTCCGCGCATCGACGGCGACCTTCGGTTGCTTCAGGATCAGGGCCACAGCCTTCGGCTGACCGTTGTACGCGGCCACCGTCAGCAGCGTGTCGCCCCGCCTGTTCTCGCCGTTCGCCGCGAAGCCGGCGGCGAAGTACTCCGTCAGCGTGTCGGTATCGCCCTCGCGCGCCGCCTGGAACGCGACGAGTTGCAGCTTCGCGCGGACTTCGGGCGTGAGCGGTTGCGGGAGCAGCGGCGCGAAGAGGGCTAGGGCGATAGCGAGCATGGGAGGCACCGATGTGATATCTCCATTCGCGGCGAGCGGAGCGAACCGCAGGCGTGCGGAGCGAACCGCTCGCCGCGAAGACGTAGTGGTTACTTCTTCTCGGTCAGTTTTTTCACGTCGTCCAAGTTCACCTTCACGGCGGCGGCCAGCTTCGTGCCGTAGTCGGCGTCGGCCCGGTAGAAGAACGACACCATCGTCCGCTTGACGGCCTCGTCCTTCACCTTGCCCAGGTCGCCGGCCAGGTTCTTGATCAGGTTCGCCTTGGCCGCGTCGTCGAACGACCGGTACAGTTCGCCGGCCTGCTGGAAGTCCAGCGTCTTCTTGATCGGCTGCTGCACCGCGGGGCCGGCCGGCGGCAGTTTGCTGGACTCGCCCTTCGGGTCTTCCTTCTTCGGGTCGGTCACACTCGGCTCGTAGTTCACGTCCGAGGTCGTGACGCCGAAGTTCATCTTGCCGTCTTGATTGTCGTTCGACACCGGCACCTTCGGGCGGTTCACCGGCAGCATCAGGTAGTTCGCCCCGACGCGATACCGCTGCGTGTCGGCGTAGCTGAACAGCCGCCCCTGGAGCAACTTGTCCTCGCTCGGCTCGACGCCGGGCACCACCATGGCGGGGCTGAACGCCACCTGCTCGGTGAACTGGAAGAAGTTGCTCGGCACGCGGTTCAGGGTCATCGTCCCGAGTGTCACTTCGGGCACCCCGGTCCACACCTTCGTCACGTCGAGCGGGTCGAAGTCGAACTTGGCGAAGTCGGCCGGGGCGAGCAGTTGCGCGCGGAGGTCCCAGCTCGGGAACTGCTTGGCACTGATGGCGTCGTACAGGTCGGCCGTGTGGAAGCTGTGGTTCTTGGCGGCGGCGGCCGCCGTCTCGTCGGCGGTGCCGGGCTTCAGCCCCTGCTTGCTCCGCCAGTTGAACTTGACGTAGGTGACCTCGCCGGCCGCGTTCACCAGCTTGAAGGCGTGGACGCCGAACCCGTCCATCTGCCGCAGGTTCGACGGCGTCCCCTGGTCGCTGTACAGGAACGTCATCATGTGCGTGCATTCCGGGATGTGGCTGAAGAAGTCGAACACCCGGTTCGGATCCTGCTGGTTGGTGATGGGGCTGGGCTTGAAAGCGTGAACCGTGTCGGGGAACTTCATCGCGTCGCGGATGAAGAACACCGGCATGTTGTTGCCGACCAGGTCCCAGTTGCCGTCGTCGGTGTAGAACTTGACGGCGAACCCGCGCGGGTCGCGGAGGTTCTCCGGCGACCCCCTGGGGTGGATGACGGGACTGAACCGCAGGAACACGTCGGTCTTCTTGCCCTTCGCCGCGAACAGCTTGGCCTTCGTGTACTTCGAGAAGTCGGCAGTCGCCACGAACTCTCCGTGCGCGCCGACGCCGCGGGCGTGGACGACCCGCTCCGGGATCCGCTCGCGGTCGAACCGCGCCATCTTCTCGAGCAGGTGGAAGTTGTCCAGCAGCGCGGGGCCGGTCTCGCCGGCGGTGCGGGTGTTCTGGTTGTTGCCGACCGGCTGGCCGCCGTCCTGGGTGAGCGGCTTCGCCTGGGTCGCGGCCGGCGGCACCGGCTGCGGGGCCGGCTGCTGGGCCGCCGCGGCGGCGGCGAACGCCCCGGCGACTGCGGCGGCCAGCAATCCTTTCAACGACATGGCACGAACTCCGGGTCGGTGGGAACCGGCCTCGCGGGGAATGGGCAATCGTCTTCCCGATTCCCGACGCGGGGGCGGGGATTCGCCTCGCGGCAGGGTGTGCGACGCAACTGCCGCGCCGCGGCGAACGAGTGCCGCTCGCGGGCCGGTCGGAGGCTGTTGCCGCCGACGCGCGGAATGCGTCCTCGCGGGCGGCGACGCGGCGCATAAACTGAGCGCATGGACCTCCCGCACCTCCGCGCGTTCCTCAAGGTGGCCGAGTTGGGCAGCGTCACCCGCGCGGCGGAGGCGCTCCACCAGACGCAGCCGGCCGTCAGCGGGCAACTCGCCAAGCTGGAACACGAACTCGGCCGGCCGCTGTTCGAGCGGCTGGCGCGGGGCGTCCGGCTGACCGACGCCGGGCTGCTGTTCCGCGAGAAGGTGGAGCCGATCTTGCGGCTGCTGGAGGAGGCGAAGGCGGCGATGGTCGTGGACCCCGACGCCGGCCGGGTGACGGTCGCGGCGATCCCCACCGTCGCTCCTTACCTGCTGCCCGCCGTACTGACGGCGTTCGCCGCCGAGTTCCCCAAGGCCCGCGTCGAGGTGATGGAACTGACGACGGCGGAAATCCTCCGGCACCTCGCCCTGGGGCTGCTGGATTTGGCGGTGCTGGCGATCCCCGTCGCCGACGACACGCTGGCCGTCGAGCCGCTGTTCGACGAGGAACTGCTGCTCGCCGTCCCGACCGGGCACCGCCTGGCGAAGGCGAAAGGGGTGACGCTGGCGGACCTGGCCGACGAGCCGTTCGTGCTGCTGCACGACGCCCACTGCCTGACCGGCGAGCTGCTCGGCTTCTGCACCCGCCACCGCCTGGCCCCGCTCGTCACGGCGCGCATCCACCAACTGGCGACGCTGCTGGAGTTGGTCCGACTGGGGCACGGCGTGTCGTTCGTGCCGAAGATGGCCGCGGCGAAGAAGGAGGGGGTCGTGTTCCGCTCACTGAACGAAGAACCGCTCCGACGGTCGGTCGGAGCGGTGTGGGGGAAGAGTCGGATTCAGTCGGGGTTGGCGAAGGAGTTCCTCCGGCACCTGCGCGGGGCCGGCAATTGATCGATCCGAGCCGGAAGCGTGAGCGACGACCCCGACCGCCCCAGTCACCGCCGCCGCCCGAGAAGGCAATTGATCGATCCGAGCCGGAAGCGTGAGCGACGGGTTCCTCTGAGGATCGTCGCTCACGCTTCCGGCTCGGATAATCGCGGTCACTCGCAGCCGGGCACGCACACCGGCACGCACCGCGTCACCGGCCGGCAGACGGTATACGCCTGCATCTCGCACACGGTCGTCGGCACCATGTGGCACGTCGTGTACTCTTCCATGCGGCAGGTGGTGCGGGGCACATACCGCACGTGCTGCTCCTGGACGTACCGCACGGTGCAGTGGCGGACGACCCGCTGGCGTTCCTCGGCCACGACGCGGCAGGTCCGCACCGGGATGTGGCGGACGTGCTCTTCGGGGACGTTCTCGCACACCCGGCGGACGACCGTGCGGACGTGGTCCTCGCGGACCATCTGGCAGGTGGTGTACGGCACGTCCTGGGTGTAGGTCTCCGGCACCGTCGTGCAGAATCGCTTCACCACCTGGCGGACGTGCTGCTCGGACACCATGCGGCAGGTCGTGTACGGCGTCTGCACGGTGCGGGTTTCCGGCACGCTGTAGCAGTGCCGCCGCGTCACCATCCGCGTGTGCGTCTCCGGCACCATGCGGCAGGTGGTGTAGCTGACCTGGCGGGTGTGGACTTCCGGGACCGTGTAGCACCGCTGCTTGGTCACCATCGTCGTGTGCTGCTCCGCCACCATCGTGCAAGTGGTGTACGGGATCTGCACCACCTTCTCTTCCGGCACGCGGTAGCAGTGCGTCCGCGTGACCATCCGGGTGTGCGTCTCCGGCACCACGCGGCAGACGGTGTACGGCACTTCGACCGTCTCGGTGTAGGCCACGCACCGCGTCACCGGCACTTGCACCTGGGTGACGACCGGCCGGCAAACTTGGTGCGTCTCGGACACCGTGCGGCACTCGGTGCGCGGCACGAACACCCGCCGGCAGACCGTCCGGCTGGGGAGCTGGCACTGCTGCGGAACGCACGGGCCGGGGCAGTAGTGGGTGGTGCAGGTGCAGGGGTCGAACACCGACGTGCCGGGCAGCCGGACCAGCTGCGTGACGACCGCGCCGGGGATTTCCTCGGACACCGTCTGGTACTCGCCGGTCTGGTACTGGACCACTCGCTCGGTCGTCACCGGTTCGGACACGTAGCTGGTGCGGTTCACCGTCTGGTAGTCCGTCTCGGTGCGGGTGCGGGTGACGGGCACCTGCCGCACGTGCTGCTCCTGGACGGTGCGGTTCACCGTGTACTGAACCGGCTCCTGGTACGTCTGCACCTCGTTGCGGTACGTCATGTACCGCTGCTCGCGGACGTGCTGCTCGTACACCGGGCGGTGAGTCGTGTGCGTCACCGGCTCCTGGTACGGCTCGACGACGCGGCGGTACGTCGTGTGCTGAACGTCGCGGGTGTGCTGCTCGTACACCGGCCGGTTGACGGTGTAGTTCACCGCCTCTTGATACTCCTGCACGACCGGCCGGTTGACGGTGAAGGTGTGTTCGCGGACGTGCTGCTCGTACACCGGCCGCACGGTCGTGTACGGCACGTCGAGGACCTGCTCCTGCCAGACCGGGCGGTTCACGGTGCGCGTGACTTGGCGGACGTGCCGCTCGTACACCGGGCGGGTGGTGGTGTACGGAATTTGATCGACGACCTCGCGGACCACCGGGCGGTTCACCGTGTAGCGCTGTTCCTGCATCTGGACATCGACAACCGTGCGGTTGACGGTGTAGCTTTGCAGCTGTTCTTGCTGTTCGTAGACGGGGCGGTTGACGGTGTACGGCACCGCCTCCGTGACCGTGTCGTACACCGGCCGCTGGTGCGTCTGGTGCTGCGGCTGGTAGACCGTCCGGCTGACGGGGCGGTACTGCACTTCCGTCTGGTATTCGGTGACGGTGCGGTACGCCACCCGCGGCGCGAGCGACACGGGCGCGCACTGCTCGGCGGCCACGCACGGGGCCGGATACCGGGTGAACCCGCAGTGGAACGCCTGGACCTCCCCGCCGAGGAGGGCGACCGCCGCGGCGACCACCCCCGTCCGGAATATCCCTTTCATCCGTTATCCTCCGCGCCGATGGTGTGGTGCAATGGTGTGAGAGTGGCCCGGCCTTCACGTCAGCCTGATACATACTGTGCAGCCTTCCGCGACGGGAACCAAGCGGAAGTGAGGGCGGGGCCGGGAAACGCCGGCCGGCCCGGCCGCGCCACCCGCCCACTCGCGCCAACCGTCAAGGCCGATGCCCCGCCGCGGATCGCTCGTCGCAGCTCCCTTGTCGATGTGCCCGCGATGTGACATGATTCCACTCCCGCCGGGCGAGTGGTGGAACGGCAGACACAGGGGACTTAAAATCCCCCGCACCTCACGGTGCTTGCGGGTTCGAGTCCCGCCTCGCCTAAATGGACTGACTGACAGTGCCCGACGGGATCGGACACGGACGACCGTAGCCGAGCGGCCGCATGGCGTTCCGGCCGATTCGTCGCTTCCTGTTCTCTCCCGTCGGCTCGTGCTTGCGCCGGGTGTGCGTCGCTCGCCACCGCCTTGTCGAAGTCCGCGTCGAACGTCCGCGGCAGCGACGTGCGAATCTTCACCCCCGCGCCGCCCTCGAACAGCACGTTGTCCGGCACCACGATGGCGCAGCGCCCGCCCACCTTCAGCAGACACATGACGTGTCGCCGGAAGTCGAGCTGCTCGTTCAAGGTGTCGGCGATGAAGTCTTGGCGGGAGTACGTCGAGTCGTCCTTCGCCACTTCCCCTCCGTCGTCGATCTTGGCGTTGCTCGACGCGGTGCTCGACTTCTTCCCGAACGGCGGGTTCGTCAGCACCACCGAGAACGTGTTCCCGCCCACCTCCTTCGCCGAGCTGTCCACGCCCGACTGGATCGGCGACGGGTCGGTCTCCACGCCGTGCAGGTACGGGTTCATCACGCACAGCCGCGCCGCATTCGCCTTCGACGGGAACGAGCCGTTCGGCGATGCTCCGGCGCGGGATGTCGTCCGGTTGGAACTGCGCGAAGAAGTCGGCGTTCGGTCGATACCGGGCGGGCATCGAGACGTTTTGCAGGATGTGGTAATGCGTGCGAATGTCCGGGTGTTCGTGCCGAACGTGTCGGAGTCGGTCACCGCTGGATCCGGTGATCCTGTTGGATCGCGTTCCGGCAAGCCTCAGTCGCCTTCTCCGCGCTGATGAGGAAGAGGTCGCGGTCGCGCGGCGACACGACGACTTCCCCGTCGGCGAAGCGGAGGCGGGCGTACTTCCTGCGCGGCGGCGCGGCGGTCGCGGTCATTCCTCGCATCGGTATCGCGCCGGAAGTCTAAGTCCGTGGCCGGGGTCGGTTAAGGCTCGGCATGGCGACGGCTCGGTGTGGGGGGCGTCATGCTAACCGATCTCCGCGAGGGCGGCGGCCACTTCCTCATCCGTCTCGTCGCCCGGCCACTGGCCGATGATCTCGCCGATGTCCGCCCCCACAGGCGGCACGCCGAACCGCAGCCGGCTTTGGGCGTCTTCCGGCGTCAAAGTCAAGGCGATTTCCTCCGAGGGTGCCTCCGGGCATCCATACCGCCGCCGACCCCGATTCGGGCCAGCGGATGCCGGCGGTCACGCCTTCTTCCGTCCCCGAGGAGCATGGGTTCCATCTGCTACGGCAGTGGCTGATCGGGGTTCTCTTTCGCCCGGACGGAATCTCGGAGGGCGTGGAGGTACGGTTCCTTCGCCGCTCGTCGCTGCGGCGGCACGCCGATGCCGTGCTGACGGCACAGGGTCTGGAGTTCGGCCAGGGTCGTCGTCACGGCTCGGTCCTCGTGGGTGTCCGAACCGATTACCCGACGGAGGCGCGAAGGCCGGTCGGTCACACGGCGAACGGCTCGCCGTCTCGAAGGACTTGCACGTTCGGGAAGAACTCGCCGAACGGGGCCGGCTCGAAGGTGTGGATCGGGATGACAGTCTTGGGGTTGAGAGCGTTGACCAGTTCGCGGAGGTCGGCCGTGTAGATGTGGCCCGAGGCGTGGGCCGGGATGAAGTCGCCCGCGACCTCGGCCACCTGTCGTTGGAGTTGAACCCAGTCCGGATTCTTCAGGTAACCCAGCCAGCACCCGTACAGGACGCGAGCCTGCGGCGGGAGCTGGTCGTTGAAGTCGAGTGCCGTCATCGATGGGCGGAAGGCCATCAGGTGCTTGCCGGGGTCGGCCAGCACCTCGTCCAACTCGATCCGATCTGCCTGGAACAACTGGTTCAACCGGTCGATGTTCTTCTTCCGAAAGGTCGCGTCGAAGTAGACCCGGATGCCGTTGTCGCGGGTGGGCCGGGGAATGTTCGCTTCGCCGGAGACCAAGTGCAGGATGAATGCGGCGTAGGCATCCGCGACGAAAATGCGACCCGTTCGTTGAGCGGATCGGTAGAGAGTGACCAGACGATCCACGTCCTGGGGCGAGAAGGCCGCGAGGACCACTCCGGGTGCGGTCTTCACCAGTTCGACGACCCGCTCTTCGAGTTCGAATTCCGTCGTGCCCTGTTCCTTCTCCCCGCCGAGGTGGGTGCCTTCCATCAGCAGCACGTCCACGTTGCGCGGGGCGACGTGTTCGATCAGGGTGCGGGTCATGCCCGGCTTCCGGCCGTGTCGGCGGAGGTCGCCCGAGTACAGCAACGTCTTGCCGTTGGCTTCGAGCAGGAAAGCGAGGCAACCGAAGGTGCCGTGATCGACCGCGAACGGCGTGACGGTGAAGTCGCCCACGGCGAACGGTGTGCCGGGTTTGATGGGCCGGTGGCGATTGCGGTCCAGGGTGGGGCGGTTGGCGAAGATGCCGCCGGCGAGCATCATCTTGCTCGTCCCCGTGGTGGCGTGGATCGGGATCTCCGGCCGGGAATGGTGGAGCAGGCCGACGTGATCCAGGTGGGCGTGTGACAGCAGGATGGCGTCCGGTGCCGGGGCGTCGTCGGTGAACAGACCGGGGACGGGCTTGATCGTGCCGTCGGCGATGAGTTGCTCGCGTGATGAGCGGAGGGCCTTGAAGGAGTCGAACGGCTCCCGCTGGTCGTTCACCAGTGGCAGGCCGACAAACGTCCTCGTGCCACGCCAGGTTGTTGCGATTCATTGAGAAATCACAGTTTTGCCGACATTTCTTGATTCTTTTTCTTTTCCGCAAAATCCTGCCGGACAGCATTTTACATCCACTTGCGGCATCTTTCTCAGAATCCAATCTTGATCGAAGTGAATGCACTCGTTAAAATGATAATGGAATCCAAAATTTTCGAGAACGCATTCCAGCAGAGCACATGGCTATCACTAAGAACGAAGCTGACTTTGCCCTCGGCCACTTCATCGGGATCGTGCGGAAGGACGCTGGGCTGACCCAAGCCGAGTTAGCCAGCAAGATCACGCTCAGCCCCGCAACTGTTTCTCGGATCGAGGCCGGGGAGTCGTCCATCAACGACACCGAATGGGAGGCCATCCTGGAGGCCATCGGCACCTCCGCGGCGGCGGACCTTCGGGAGTACATTCGCCAGGTGTGGGTGCTGGAGCGACCGCCGTTCGACCACCCAAACCGGAAGTCCTTGTGGGAAGCCAACGCTGCCATCAAGCGGCTCCGCGATCTGCGTGAAGACCCCACGATCAACAGCGTCTTCATCCGCCAGATCGACTTGTACGAGAAGGAACTCTTCCGGTACGCCGACTTCCTCTACGGGCGTGAACACCAACTTGCCTTCATCGGGAGCGTCGGCGTCGGGAAGACCACGGCGATCTGCCGGCTGACCGGCCTGACTGTGCCTGGGGAAGTCAAACTCGACCGGCAGAGCGTGCTCACGGCGAGCGGTGGCCGCACCACCGTTTGCGAAGTCCACATTTCACGCGGGCCGCAGTTCGGCATCCGCATCGTCCCCCGCACGGACGAGTCGATTCGGCGGGACGTGGAGGAGTACGCCGAGTACCTCGTGAACACCATCCGCGTGGACGCCCCTCTCAAACCGGAACCGGGCGACGGTGAGACGGCTGGCACCTCGACCGAACTCGAACGGGCGATCCGCAACATGGCGAACTTGCCTCGGGGGGAGCGGGACGAGGGCGGGAAAAAAGTGAAGTACGACCGGGCGAAGGAACTCGCCCTCCAACACCCGAAGACTGGCGACCTCGCTGTTCAAATCCTCACCCGGATGGACCTGTTCAGCCGCACCAAGCGTGACGCTTGGTATCCCGAGGGCACCCAGAAAACGCCGCAGAAATGGCTGCAAGAGATTTACTCCGACGTGAACAACGGCAAGCATCCCGAGTTCACGCTGCCTCAGAAGATCGAGGTCGTCGTCCCCGACCCCGTGATCGGGAGCGAACAGTTCCCGTTACGGGTCGTGGACACGAAGGGCATCGACAGCGAAGTTGTCGCCCGTCAAGATTTGGAGTGTCACTTCGATGACCGCAAGACGGTCGTCGTACTCTGCTCTTCGTTTAACAACGCCCCGGAAGTTCCGCTCGAAAACCTGCTGCTCCGGGCGAGGGAAGCCGGCGTTCGAGACTTCGAGCCGAAGACGGTGATTCTGGTTCTACCCCGTAGCGATGAGGCGGCGGCGGTGATGAAGGACGACGGCCAGCCTGTGGAGAGCGACGAGGAGGGGTACGACCGGAAGAAGGAGCAGATCGAGATGCAACTCCGGCAGCGTGGGATCGGGGACGTTTCGATCCTGTTCTTCAACGCCAAGGAAAGCGGCGAGCCGGAAACGATTCGCCAGAAGTTGATCGCCACCCTCAAGCGATTCCGCCAGATGTACTGCGACCGGATTGCAAAGTTGTCGGAGGAGGTGGACTGGCTCATCAAGAACCGGGAGAATGAAGAAATCCGGCTGGTGTTCCAAGATGTCGGACGGCACCTGACCACCTGGATCGGGACGAACCGCGTGATGGATGTGGAGGAGACGCCGGTCGAGAAGCCGCTCGTCGCCGCCATCGAGGGCACTCGTCACGCCGGGACAATCCGGGCCTCCGTCCGCCGGTCCGGCGAGTGGCAAAACCTTGACTACTACCACCACGTCGCGGTCGGAGTTCGCCGACTGGCCGTGAAGCAGATCGGGGCGAAAATCGGCAAGTTCGAGGACATCGCAAACCACCTGATGAGTGGTGACGAGTATACTCCTGCACATGAGTTTCTCGGACGGGTGATTGACAGACTCGCCGCAGCTACCGCCGAGGCGTACAGGAAGACTCAGATAGGCGGTCGTGAGGCGTTCGAGGCGGAAATGCGAAAAGACTCGGCGTTCTGGAAGGAGTGCGATGGCGAGTGGGGAATGGGCAAGGGCTATAAGACCCGCATCCGCGAGAAGACGGAGGGGCAGTTCGAGTCGAGCTACCAGGACGCCCACGAGTTGGTCAAAAAGCTGATCGCAGACGAGTGGGCCAAGATTGTGAGCCTGCTCGAAGACATGCTTCGGGAGGGATCGGAACAGACCGAACCTGCGAACGCGGGTCGTTAACCCGGATGTTGCGGACGAGCTGGTCGCTGGGGAAGCCGTGGCTGCCGTCGTTCTGGTTGGTGCGACCGCTGAGTGCCGAGCCGTACTTGCACTCGACGAACACCGTGGTCGGCGGGTTCTCCCAGGAAATCTGGACGTCGATCTCGCTGCCGCCTTCGGTCCAGGGGATCAGGCGGCGGGGGAACGGCGACTTGCCCACCCACGGTTCGATGCGGAACCGGCGGTAATACTGTCGGGGGAAGCGTTCGCAGTTCAGTGCCGCGTTCAGGAAGTCGGCCACCGGCGCGGCGGCGTTCTCCGTCGCCTTCGGGTCGAACTCGGCGCGGCGGCTCGCCCGGCGGGCAGGTCATCCGCACCACCCACGAACACCCGTTCGTCGTCGGCCAGGACTGGCTGGCGACCGCCTCGCGTGCGCCGACAAGGCGACGGTGGCCGTCGAGCTCGAACCGCCCGGTCACTTGTAGTCGCTCGGCTTGCGGGGCACGACCTTCAGTTTCGGGTAGTCGAACCCGCTGGCCAACGGCGCGTACTCGCCGACGATGTCCACGCTCGACTTCGGGTCGATCTTCTCCTCCATCGCCAGGCACCAGTACGCCGCGTTCGCGGTCAGCCGGCGGAGGCCGGCGTTCCGGTAGTCCTCCGCGCTGCCCATCGTGGTGTGGAACACCCGCGCCGCCTTGCCCGAGTCGGGGGTCCACGTCTTCACCCACGCGACCGGCAGCGCGATCAACTTCGTGTTGACCGCGTCGTCGGGCTTGCGACCGACGAGCGGCTGGCCATCGACCAGCGGGGTACAGGCGGCGGGCAGAGTGCCGCCTTCCTTGTACGTCCGGTACACGTCCGACAGCCCCCAGATGTCGGTCACGCCCTTCAGCACCGGGTGGTCCTTGTTCTTCTCGACGACGATTCCCCGCGTCGAATCGGCCATCCACCGGCCGTGGTGGCCGCGGAACGAGCCGCCCAGCACGTCCTCGCCGAAGTCGATTTTCTTGCCGTCTTTCTCGTACTCGAAGCCGAGGAAGCCGTGGTTGGCGGTGCGGATGCCGATCACCGGCTTGCCCGAATCGAGGTACTGGTAGACGTGTTGCAGTTGCTTCTCCGGCAGCGAAATCAGCCGGCTGAAAATCACCAGCAGGTCGGCCTTCGCCAGGTGTTCGAGGCCCGGAATGTCGTGCGTGACGGTCTTGTCTTCCCAGCGGATCTTCCTGGTGGGATCGACCTCGCCCTTGTCGTTCACGCCGAACAGCACGGTGCAGTGGAAGCCGTGGTGCTTGGCGAACATCTTGGCGAGCATCGGCAGCGCCTGCTCGCTGCGGTACTCCTGCTCGGCGGCGACGAAGACGACGTGCTTCCCCTTGCCCGGCCCGTCCCCGCCGGAGAACGTGAGCCACAGCGGGCTGTCCGGCACCGGGTGGTCGGCCGCGCGGAGTTCGCTGCCGAGTGTTAGGGACGCGAACAGGACTGCGACGACGCGGGACGGCATGGGGACTCCGGTTGGGTCGGTCACTTCGCGGCGGGGATTTCGTTCAGCGTGTAGTAGGCGTTGCGGTGCAGCAGTTCGTCCGTGTCCCGTGACCGCAGCGCGCCGAGGTCGAACTCGTAGACGTGGCCGCGAATGAGCGCGTCCAGGGTGAGCGTGGCGGAGAGGCCGTCGGCGGCGAGGGCGACGGCCGTCACCGCCGGCGTCGTCTTCTCGATCTCCGGCCCGCCGTACCCGCCGTGGTACGGGTGGGTGAAGGTGCTGACCTTGTACGACTTCGGGTCGCGGCCGGTTGCGGCTTCGACCGGCTTCGTGAACGCCACTTTGAACCCCGTCGGCGCGGCGGTGATCCGCCGGATCTCGAACGGCATTTTGCCGCTCCAGTCCAGTCGTTCGAGCGCGAACGGCTTCATCCCGCGCACCGGCCAGCCGCGGTTCGTGCCGCCGCACACCAAGCGGCCGCCGGCCGTGAACTCGACGTTCAGGATGCCGGTGGACAGCCCCTCGCGGAACGGGTAGCACGCCCCCTGCCACACGCCGTTCACCTTCTCCGTCGTGGCCCGCAGGATGATCGACTGGGTGTAATCGCCGAGGAACATCTGCCCCTCGAACGGCCCGAACTTGCCCTTCGTGCCGTCCGTCACGAAGCCGGTGATCGACCGGCCCATGCGGATGTACGGGAACACCACGGCATACGACGCGAGCTGCTTCACCCGCTCCTTCTCGGCGACGATCCGCGAGCCGGACTTCGGCGTCGCGGGCACCGGCCCCATCTCCGGCGCGTACTTGTACCAGTTGAAGCTGGCCGGGTGGCCCATGAAGCCGCCCGGCGCGACCGCCTTCAGGCTGCACGAGCAGTTCCACGGCCCCTGGCTCTCGATGTAGAACAGCGCGCCGTGTTCGTTCGGCCCGACGCCGCCGGGGCTGCGCAACCCGCCGGCGACGGCTTTCGTCTTGCCGTCCTTCGACACCTGTAGCACGAAGCCGCGGAACAGCGCGTACGAGTCGTAGGAGTTCGACAGGCCGAGGGCGACGTGCAGGTTGCCGTCGCGGTCGAACTTCGAGCCGAAGGCGTACTCGTGGTAGTTCGCGTAGCCCCACGAATCGGAGATGGTTTCGAAGCGGTTCGCCTTGCCGTCCTTCTTCGTGTCGGCGACGCGGGTCAGTTCGCAACTCTGGGTGACGTAGAACGCGCCGTCCTTGTACGCCAGCCCGAAGATTTCGTCCAATCCGGTCGCGTACAGGTGGTACGTCGGGGTCGGCTTCTTCTCGTCCAACCCGCCGAGGATGTAAATCTCGCCGTATCGGGTGCCGACCGCCATGCGGCCGTCCGGCAGCGAACAGAACGCCCCCGCCTCGACCACCAGATTCTTGGGGATCGGGATATCGACGATCGGGTAGTACTCGCGCTCCCGCTCTTCGGTCCCCCACTTTCCGCCGACATCTTCGGCGCGGGTCGTGGGGGGGCCGAACGCGCAGACCGCGAGGAGGGCGAGGAGCCGGTTACGGGAGGATTTCATAGGTGATGACCTTCGTGGACTTGCCTTTGGGAATGTCGAACTTGAGCAGCAACTCGGACGCCTTCGCGTCGGCGGTCGGGCGGAGGACGGTCGGCCCGGCGGGCACGCCGACGCGCAGCTCCGGCGTCTTGAACCGCGTCTTCGACTCGGCTTCGACCTTCCCCGTCAGCACCCGGAACCAGACCGTGCGGTCCTTCGGCGAGTCGAACGCGAGCGTCCGGACGAGTCGCGGTTTCTCGTCCACGAGCTGCACCGCCGAGCGGTCCTCGATCTCGGTTTCGCCGCTGCGGTACAGGAACGTCGGGATCGAGGCGTCGTCGGTGTGATAGCCCTTGAACTGGTAGCCGAGGTTCTTGGGGTACAGCGGATCCGGGTTGGCCGGGGCGTCCTTCGTCATGACCGGGCGGAGCGGCCACACCGCCTTCTCGTCGGCGAGGTCGTGGAACGACACGTCTTGGTGTAGCGGGACGAACTTGCCGGCCGGGTTGAACCCGCCCGACCCCTGCCCGCCCCGGTTGACGCGGATGAAGTCGCCCTTCCAGATGGCCGCGAGCGTGCCCGTCTCGGCGTTGAAAGCGTAGTTCAGCTTCTCCGGGAACCCGACGGCGATGCCGCGATACCCGGCCACGCTGCTCCGCCCCCGGTAGGTGCGGGCGGCGTCGGTCGCGCTCAGCAGCGTTTCGGGGTTCTGAATCCCCGACGGGTCTTGCGCCGACGTGCCCAGGCTCAGGTAGTACCACATGGCCTCGAGCTGCCGGTGCGTGTCGCCGGCCAGGATTTTCTTGTGCATCGCCTGACCGTTCGGCCACGAGGTCGGCATGACGACGCGGGCGCGGAAGGCACCGGGGTCTTGCATGAACAGGTAGTACCAACTCGGCTGGAGCCGCTCGGTGGTGGTCAGCAGTTCGAGGCCTTTCTTGCCCGCCGCCTTGCCGTTGAACGTGTGGCAGGCGACGCACCCCAGCCCCTTGTCGCCGATCAGTTCGCGGCCGCCGGCGCGCATCTCCTTCTCCCGCTCGCGTTCCTTGGCGGTCGCGCCCTCGGCCTTCGGCAGCTCGAACTCGACGGCCTTCACGGCGTCCAGCTTGGCGAACAGGTCGGGCAGGTGCCGCAGGTTCGGCTCGCCGTACTGCGGCATCCGGGTGGCCATGTACGGTCGCACGCCGTCGCCGTCGAACAGCACCTTCTTCAGCGCCACCGGCCGCAGCTTGGCCCCGACGAGCGTGAGCGGCGGCGGCAGGCGGCCGTCGTCGCCCAACTCCTTCTCGCTCGACGCGAAGTGCGGGTCGGCGTCCTCCGACACCCCGCCGAACTTGTCGCGGGCGTGGCAGCCGAGGCAGTTGAACGCCGTCAGCGTCAGGGCCAGCCGCGACTTGTCGGAAGCGGGTTCGGCTTTCTTCGCCAGGGCGGCGCGGATCGCCTTCACCTGCCCGTCGTCGAGGGCGAAGCGCGGCCCCTTGCCGGGCGTCTTCGACGCGCACCCGCGGGTCAGGTCCGCGCCGTCCAGCGCGGCGATCGGCTTCGCGGCGGGGATGTCGCCGAGCTTGTGGCACGACGCGCAGTTCAGCCGCTGGAAGTGCCGTTTGCCCAGCGCGGCGAGCTTCTCATCCGCGTTGAAAACCGCCGGCTTCACGTCCGCCGTGCCGAGGAGGTAGCCCGCGACCGCCTTCGCTTCCGCCGGCGTCAGCTTCATGTCCGGCATCCGGCCCGACGGCCGCACGCGGTGCGGTTGGTAGAGGAAGTCGGCCAGCGCGATCAAACCGTACTTCGCGGGCACATGCCCCAGACCGAGCGCGCCGTCGCGCGGCAGTTCCTTGCCCGCGCCGTCGCGCGGCGCGTGGCACACCACGCAGCCGACGGAGTGGAACAGCGCCTTGCCGGCCGGCGCGACCTTCGGGTCGGCCGGTTTGGGGTCGTACTTCGCGGGCGATTGCACGACCAGGAAGTGCGTCAGGGCCTCGGCGATTTCGGCCCGCTCCTGGGCCGGTTCGCCGGCCAGCACGTCCGGCATCGTCGAACCGGGGTGCGCCGCGTCCGGCGACGCGAGGAACCGCTTCAGGTAGTCCGGGGCGACCCGCGCGCCGATCTCGGCCAGGTCCGGCGCGGCGCGGTCGGGCGTCGCCGACGGTTTGGACGTGTGGCAGGCGGCGCACTTCAGCTCGCCCATCAGCAGGTGTCCGACCTCGGCCTCGGCGAGCGGGTGCTTGCCGGCCAAACCGGGGAACACCGGCGCGGCCGACGCCGCGGACGCGAGGCCAAGGAGCAACAGGATCGTCGGGCGGTTTCTCACGCGGCGGGTTCCTCGGCGGGGGCGGTATCGGCTCACTTCGATTCGGGTTCGCAGGTGAAGGCGCGGTCGAGGAGCGCGGTCGCGCCCTTCGGCGGCGGGACGGGCAGCTTGCTCTGGTCCGGTGCGAAGTCGGCGGCCGGGAGAAGTGCCAGCGAGAGCAGAAGGGCGGGAGTCATCGGGGCGGTCTCCGGGTCGGGCTTGTTCGATTGCGTCTCGGCAAACGGCCGGCTGTAGGTCGCGGTCGATGCTCGCCGGAGGCGAGCAAGGCCCGACAGCCGATATCCCGGTCACTTCCCCCGCTTGTCCCGAGCGATTTCGACATCGTTCTTCCGCGTCGGCCCCGGCGTACTCCGGCCGTTGGTAATATACTGCTCCATCAGGGCCGTCAACTCCGCCACCTTCGCGGGTTCGGTCGCGTACGGGTTTTTCTTCTGCGCCGGGTCCGCCTTCAGGTCGAACTGCCGGCGTCCTCGTGCCCCTGCCACCAGGCGAAGCCGGCGATCTCGTACCCCTGTTCCTCGTAGCCCGGATACCACGTGGCGATGGTCTCGAGTGCGTCCTTGGCGCTGGTCATGTCGTCGTCGTACTGCTTGCCGGCGTACCACTTCTCCTCCTCCTTCGGCAGTTTGAGGTCGTACTCGTCGAACGTCACGTCGTACCAGGCGTTCGTGTTGCGCACCGCCACGGGGCCGATCACCACGGGTGCGGCAATGGATTTTGGCGGCTCCGGGCGAGCGGGGGGCGTCAGCCCCCTGCTTCCGTGGGGATGTTGAACACAACAGGGGGCTGACGCCCCCCGCTCGCCAAAATCCGCTGCCGCACCCGATCACCACCGGGCACGATGAACGGCGCAGTCGCGGCGACGGAATGTCCCGGCGGGCCGGCTCGACCGCGACCGACCCCGACGGCCGGCCGGCCCTTCCCCCGCGGCGTACAATGCGCCCGTCCCACCCGCGACGACGGAGCGCGCCATGACCGCCGCCGACGACGTTCTCGACCTGGAACCGGCCACCGAACTCGTACCGCTGGTTCCCGAATCCGCGCCGCCCGCGCACGCCAAGCCGAAGATCGCCAACGTGCCCGGCCGACTGGGGACGGCACCCGTCAACGGCGTGCGGTCGCTGTTCGGCATGCCCTGGAGCCGGCGGCTGTCCAAGGCGTCGCTGCTCGTCCCGCGGATTCGCCAGTACGAGGCCGAGTACCTCGACCTGGACGCCGACGGGCTGAAGGAGGCGGCCGTCCGGCTGAAGGGCCGCGCGCGGGGCGGGGCCAACCTGGACGCCATGATCCCGGCCGGGTTCGGGCTGGCGTGCGCCGCCATCCGCCGCGTCCACGGGTTCCAGCCGTTCGACGTGCAACTGGCGGCCGGCGTCGTCATGCACTACGGCGGGCTGGTGGAGCTGGCCACCGGGGAAGGGAAGACGCTGTGCGCCGTCGCCCCGACGTTCCTGAACGCGCTGCCGGGGCGGGGCGTCCACGTCACCACCGTGAACGACTACCTGGCCCAGCGGGACGCGGCCGAGATGAAGCCGGTGTACGAGCTGCTCGGCCTGACCGTCGGCTGCCTGTTCCAGAAGATGGAAGACCCCGTCCGCCAGCACCAGTACCGGTGCGACATCACCTACGGCACGGCCAGCGAGTTCGGCTTCGACTTCCTCCGCGACCGCATGAAGGTCCGCGGCGGGCAGGCCACCAACGCGCCGTTCTGGACGCCGTTCCTCGGCGGCGGGACCGCCCGCCAAGACCCCCGCGTGCAGCGGCCGACGACGCCGCTCAACTACGCCGTGGTGGACGAGGCCGACAGCATCTTCATCGACGAGGGCCGCACCCCGCTGGTCATCGCCAACCCGACCCGGCCGGCGACGGACGAGGAACAGGTGGTGTACAAGTGGGCGGACCGCGTCGCCCGCCAGTTGGTGCGAAACGAGCACTACAAGTTCGACCTGAAGAAGGACAAGCTGGAGTTGACCGACGAGGGGCGGCAGATGGTGCGGTACTCGAACCCGCCGACCGGCGAACACGCCCAGGCGATGGACAAGATGATCGAGGCCATCGAGCGGGCCGGGCAGGCGCACCACCGCTTCCGCCGCGACGAGCAGTACATGGTGTCGGACGACGGCAAGATCGTCATCATCGACGAGGGCACCGGGCGGCCGATGCCGGACCGCCACTGGCGGGACGGGCTGCACCAGGCCGTCGAGGCGAAGGAGGGCGTGCAGGTGACGATGGCGTCCGACCACGCCGCGCAGGTGACGTACATGAACTTCTACAAGCTGTACAAGAAGCTGGGCGGCATGTCGGGGACGCTGCTGCCGAACTTCTGGGAGCTGCGGAAGGTGTACCGCCGGTGGGTGACGAAGGTGCCGACGAACCGGCCGGTGAGGCGCGACCAGTACCCGGACCGGGTGTACGCCAACGAGCAGGCGAAGTTCGAGGCGGTGGTGCGGCAGATCCAGGAGATGGTGGCCGCCGGCCGGCCGGTGCTGGTCGGCACCCGCACCGTGGACAAGTCCGAGAAGCTGTCCGCGCTGCTGGCCGCCGCCGGCGTCGAACACGTGGTGCTGAACGCCCGCCAGGACAAGAAGGAGAACGAGATCGTCGCCGCCGCCGGGCAGTTGGGGCGGGTGACGGTGGCCACCAACATGGCCGGCCGGGGGACGGACATCAAGCTGGGGGCGGGGGTGGCGGCGAACGGCGGCCTGCACGTCATCGGCACCGAGCGGCACGAGGCCGAGCGGATCGACCGCCAGCTCGCCGGCCGCGCCGGGCGGCAGGGCGACCCCGGCTCGGCGCAGTTCTTCCTGTGCCTGGAGGACAACCTGCTGGAGGGGCTGGGGGTGAAGCGGTTCGCGGCGCTGACGGCCTACGGCAAGGCGGCCG
>JAYTTN010000096.1:0-9185 GCA_043745295.1 Fimbriiglobus sp.
CTGCCAGTCGGACCGTTTCGATTCACCGTCTGGGTTCGGCCGACTGGGACGAACGGCCAATCCCTCACCGGCATCCCGGTCGAGGTCACCGGGGAGATGTTGCCGACCGTTCGCGCCTTCCCGCGCACCGTAATCATCGGCGAGGTGGATGCGCCCGGCGCGGCGGAAGCCGAAGTCGTGCTGACGCTTCCACCCGGCGACAAGTGGCGGGTGGGGCGGATCGAATGCGACACCGAGGGCACGAAGGTCGTCGCGGCGGGACCGGCCCCGGACGGTGGTTTGCGATATCGCATCGAGCAACCCGTCACGAAGTTCGGAGACCAGCAAGCGGTTGTGTCCTTCACCGTGCTTGGCCCGGAGGACCGGAAGGAAACGGTGCGGGTCGAGCTACGGTATCACGGTCGCGCGAAGTGAACGCCGTCCCAGGCCCACGGGCATATGGGGAGATCGTCATGCGAGTCGCATCGTGGCTTATCGCCGCCCTAGTGTCTGGCGGTCCGGCGTGTTCGCACGCGGTCG
Source organism: Fimbriiglobus sp. (assembly GCA_043745295.1). GTDB lineage: Bacteria > Planctomycetota > Planctomycetia > Gemmatales > Gemmataceae > JALHQU01. Next base: position 520 of record JAYTTN010000096.1, read on the forward strand.
CCCAACCGGCCCAGCCCGCGAAGGATCGCACGCCAATCACCGCCGCGTTCGCGGACTGGCAGACCCGACAGAAGGCGGTCAAGACGGTTCGGTACGTTCTGTCGGGGACGACGGATTACATCCGGCCCCTGAGCAAAGACAGCCCGATCAATCCGGCGAAGGATCGGGTCAAGCCGTACCGGGCGACGGTGTTGATCGATTTCGAGCGCAATAGATACCGCCAAGAAGTGACTCATTACCTTCCCTATGCCGACGCTGCCGGTTATCAGAAGCGGTCGGGAACCGTGACGTTCGACGGTGTCGAGAAACGGCAGGGGCAGATGCGCGAGGCCGCGGAGGCCAACGGCGGATTCGATCTGCTCATCGGAAAGAAAGCTCGTGACGGCGAGCCGGGGAGCGGACTCGCGTCGGAACTCTGGCCGATTCTGTTCGCGCACGGCGTGATCCCGACCGTCCACCAGCCGGCCGATGTCGAACGGCTGACGCGGCCGCTGGTCTCCGACGATTTCGTGTCGCACGGCCGCCACACGCTCCGCGGAATCACGTGTCAACTCCTCCGGACGGAACCGTTGATGGCGATGAAGAGTAGCACCGATGAGTACTGGTTACAGCCGGAGCGGCAGTCGGCGGTCGTCCGCTATGTGAATCTGACCGACGGTCAACCGTGGTTTCGATTGGAGATTGACTGGGGCGAAACGGAAGTCGGGTGGATGCCGAAGGGGTGGACCCTCGCACTCACCACCAGCGGCAAGGATGTGGAACGGCTCACGACGGTGAAAGTGGACCGCTTCGACGTGAACCCGAACGTGACGGATGCCGATTTCACCATTCCCGCCGTACCTGGGATGAAGCAGGTGATCGTCGCGGAACAACCGCCGGAGGGGGTTCGCGTACAACCCGGTCACGTCGGCCACCGGACGTACCGGATCGCCGCTGACGGCGAGTGGGTACTCGTCGATTCCCAGGGCTGGAAAAGCCTGGATGGCGAGGCCATTCCACTCCCCTCTCGCTGGGGATGGTGGCCGTGGGTGGCGGGAGGCGTCGTCGCGCTTCTCGGCGGCTGGGTGGTCTATCGCTGGCGTTGCCGGCGGGCCGCTTCCGCCTCGCTTACTTCAACTTGAGGAGGTTCTGACATGAACATGAAGACCCGCAAGCGATTCCAGGTGTCGCTGTTCGTCGTCGCGCTCTGCGCCTTCTGCTTCCGCGCCGGCGAGCGGCACACGCAGGCCGCCAACGAGCCGGCCGCGTGCCCGAGCGGGTGTAAGGAGGTGTATGCGTGGTGGAGCGGGGCGGATGCCTTCTCCGTCGAGAAGTCGGGCACCACGGTGATCGACGCGACCACTCACACGACCACCGCATTGACCCTCTTCACTCCCATTCCCGGTACCGGCACCCCGAAAGCCGCGGCGGGTGGTGCCGACGCATGGAAGTTCACGACGTTCAACCTGATGTGCGGCAAGGCCAACGGACAGTGGCAAAGCCCGCAGGAAGTCACCCCCACGGGTGTCGGCATCTCACAAGGCGCTCTTTCGACTCGCAGAACTTGCCAGTGAACGGCGAGTGACCCCGCGTTGTGATACCCATCCGACGCACGCGAACAAGGGGATCCGAGCATGACTAGGCTTCCGCGCCGCCTCGGGTTCTCCCTCGTCGAACTGCTCGTCGTGATAGCCATCCTGGCAATCCTCGCCGGGCTTACACTTGCCGCCGTTCAGCGTGTTCGCTCGGCGGCGGCCAAGGCCGACTGCGCGAATCGCCTCCGACAGATCGGGCTGGCCTTCCACCATTACCACGGCGTTGCGGGGGCGTTTCCGGCGGGCGTCACGGTCGGCGGACCGACCGAACCGTTTCGGTTCATGAACTGGGAGACGCGCCTGCTACCGTACCTTGAACAGGGAGCTCTCTGGCGGCAGGCGGTCGAGGCGTACCGCCTCCGACCGGACGAGTTCCGAGCGTCCCCTCCGCACCTGATCGGCACGCGAGTGGCCGCGTTCGTCTGTCCGGCGGACCCGCTCGCAGGAACGCCGCGGACGTTCGCCGGCATTCCGTTCGCCTACACTTCGTACCTCGGTGTGTCGGGCACCCGCCAGACTCGGCACGACGGCACGCTCTACATCGATTCCAAAACCCGCTTCGCAGACATCACCGACGGGACGAGCAACACCCTGCTCGTCGGCGAACGGCCGCCGAGTACCGACGGCGTGTACGGATGGTGGTACGCGGGAGAGGGGCAAAACGACGACGGGTCGGCGGACTCGGTCTTGAGTACCGGCGAGCGGCCGACTTCCTTCCGACTGTCGGGCTGCCCGACCACGCCGTCCGTGTTCGGCCCCGGCCGCCCCGACGATCAGTGCGCGGCGCTGCACTTCTGGTCGATGCACGCCGGCGGGGCGCACTTCGCCCTGTGCGACGGCAGCGTCCGCTTCATCCGCTACTCCGCCGCCGACATCCTGCCGGCGCTCGCCACCCGCGCCGGTGGGGAAGCCGTGTCCGTTCCGGATTGACTCATCGCTCCCCGGTATCTCCTGCCATTCCGGTCCTGAATCGCCCGCCGGCGTCGTGTATAATGCCCTTGCGTATTCGGCCGGCCGGCCCGCGCAAGGACACCGTATGAAGCTGCTCACCTCCCTCACGTCCGTCTCTCTCCCGGTGAAGGCGTCGGCCCAGACGCTGTTCTCGGCGGTGGTGGCGTTCGGCGTGATCGGGCTGGAGGTGGCGCGGGGGTTCGCCGAGTCCGACCGGCACGACGGCTTGGCGGCGCTCGCGCTGTTGTGCCTCATCGCCGCCGTCGCCGTCTGGCACACGCACCGGCCGCTCGGCTGGGTGCTCTGGGTACTGGCGCGCGGTCGCCGGCTGATCGACCGCGCCACCACCTGGGAGTACGAACACGGCATCGACTTCGGCGGCGCGTCGGCGTTCCCCCGCCGCCTGCCGCCCGTCGCGTGGACCGTCGCCGCCGTGCTGGTCGGGTGGGGCGCGTTCGCCGTGGTGGTGTGGTACCTGTTGCCGGGCGGGTGGCGGGAGATCGGCGTCCACAGTTCGTACGTGCTGTACCTCGGCGGGCTGCTGGTTCTGTGGGGCGCGCTGCTGGTCGGGCTGGTCGTTGGGCTGTTCGTGCCGGTGGTGCTGTTCGACCGCGCCCTCCGCGATGTCCTGTCCGACACCGCCCGCCGCCGCCTCATTTTCTTCGCCTGCGTCGGCTACCTGATCGCCGTGTCGGTGGCCGCGTTCTTCCTGCCCGTCGGCGCGGTGCTGGCGGTGTGCGGGGCGGCGGTGGTCGTCGCCCTCCGACACTTGCTGTTCCCCGGTCGCGGCGACGTGTCGGTGCTGTGGCGGCGGAGCGGGCGGACGGCGGTGTACGCGGTCCCCATCCCCCGCTTGCTGGCCGGCGGGCTGCTGGTCGCCATCCTGGCCTACGTCAACTTGATCCTCACCGGCCTCGGCGGGCGCATCACCACCCTCGTGCAGCCGAACGACGCCATGCGGCTGACCGGCTTCCTGGCGGCGCTGGTGGCGTGGACCGCGCCGGGGCTGCTGGCGGTGTCGGCGGTGCGGGTGTGGCACGGCATCACGACGAACCCGGCTCGCGCCTTGCCGCCGACCGTCCACTTCGACGAGCTGGCCGACGCGACGGGGGGCCGCGCCGCCCGCGCCGCCGTCGAGCGGTGGGGCTGGTGGGTGCGGGTGGCGGGCGAACCGGTGCAGAAGACCGACGTGCGGTGCGCGGTGGTGCTGCCTGCGAAGTCCGAGGCGACCGAGTTCGATCCGGTGTGGCCGCTGAAGGTGTCGCCGGGCGATCTGGCGATTCCCGACGTGAAGCACCGGCTGCAACGCCGCGACGAGATTCAGATGCGGCGGCGCATTTTCCGCGGCGTGCGGCACCTGTTCAAACGCGCGGCGGCCGAGCGGGAGCGGCCCGGTGGCAGCTACTGGTTCGCCCCGCACTGGTGGTTCGTGGACGCGCTCGGCCGCGAAGAAGGGTCGCCGGCCCGCCGCGCCGAAGACGCCGTCGGCACCCTGCGGCAGGTCGGCCCGTCGTTCGGCCGGGTGTTCGGCGTGCGGCCCCGCCAGCACCTGTACCGCATCCTGCGGGCGGTGAAGGTGGACGTGATCCAGGTCGAGGACGGCGTGTCCGGCCGCACCGTCGAGCGGGTGCTGCGGGCGGTGATGGAGGTGTACGACATCCACGACGGCCGGCGGGCGGTGGACGACCACTGTTTCCCGCACATCCCGAAGGTGCGGGTGACGGTCCACGACTTCGGCCCGGAGAAAGAAGTGGACGAGGAGGCCGAGTTCCGCCAGCCGACGTTCGACGACCTGAGCCGCGGGCGGGTGCTGCAAATCGCCCGCGACCACGGCGACCACGAGGAGCCGGCCGACCGGCCGTGGGACTCCTACTCCGCGCCTTCGCCGTCGCCGATGCTGGTCGCGTGAAGAGAAGACATCAGACTAACCACGGAGACACAGGGACACAGAGAAGACAAGAGAGAATGCCGTCTTCAAAGACATCCATCTTTCTCTTCCTCAACTTCTCTGTGCCTCTGTGTCTCTGTGGTTAGTCTTCTTTCCTCGGAGAAGGCCATGCGGATCGCGGTACTCGGTAGTCAGGGGCAACTCGGCCGCGATCTCACGCCCCGGCTCGTCGGGGAAGTCGTGCCGGTGCCGCGCGGCGACGGCGACCTCGCCCGGCCGGAGGTCCTCCGCGCCACACTCCTCGAACTCAAGCCCGACGCGGTGGTGAACTGCGCCGCGTACAACTTCGTGGACAAGGCCGAGACCGAACCGGACGCCGCGTTCAAGGTGAACGGCGACGGCGTGCGGCACCTCGCCGACATCTGCCGCGAGATCGGGGCCTGCCTCGTCCACGTCAGCACGGATTACGTCTTCGGCCTGGATGACGCGCGAACCGAACCACTCGGCGAGGACGCCCCGCCCGGCCCGGTCAGTGCCTACGGCCTCAGCAAGCTGGCCGGCGAATACTGGGCGCGGATGCGGTGCCCGAAGCACCTCGTGGTCCGCACCTGCGGGCTGTACGGCGTGTGGGGCAGCGGCGGCAAGGGCGGCAACTTCGTGGAAACGATGCTGCGGGTGGCCGGGCAGGGCAAGCCGCTGAAGGTGGTCGCCGACCAGCGCTGCACGCCGACGTACACCGCCGACCTCGCCGACGCCATCGCCCGGTTGGTCGCCAAGGAAGTGACCGGCCTCGTCCACGCCACCAGCGACGGCGACTGCTCGTGGCACGAGTTCGCCGCCGAGATCTTCCGCCAGTCCGGGGTGAGTGCCGATCTGACGCCGACCACGTCGGCCGAATTCGGTGCCCCCGCCCGCCGGCCGGGGTACAGTGTGCTGGCCTGCCGGCGACTCGCCGACGCCGGCATTCCCATGCGGCCGTGGCAGGAAGCTCTCGCGGCGTACCTGCAAGAGCGGGCGAACAAATGACCCTGACCGACATGACCTGGCCGGCGGTGAAGGCGCTGCCGCACGACACGCCCGTGGTGTTCCCGGTGGCGGCGCTCGAGCAGCACGGCCACCACATGCCGCTGTTCACCGACTCGCTGCTGCTGGCCGAAGTGGTCCGACGTGTGGCCGGCATCGACCGCTTCCGCGACAAGGTGCTGTTCGCCCCGCTGCAGTGGCTCGGCAACTCGGACCACCACCTCGACTTCCCCGGCACCCTGTCCGCGCCGCCGCGAACGTACATCGACCTGCTGAACGGCCTCCTCGACAACTTCGTGACGCACGGGTTCAAGCGGCTCGTCATCGTCAACGGCCACGGCGGGAACGACGTGCCGGGCAAGCAGTCGGTGTTCGAGACGCGCCAGAAGTACCGCCACTTCCCCGACCTGCTGTTCCTGTTCGCCACCTACTGGCACCTCGCGACGCCCAGTGACGCCGCGTTGTCGCAGCCGGAGATGGGCCACGCCTGCGAGTGGGAAACGTCGATGATGTTGCGACTCCGGCCGGAGTTGGTCGGCGACCTCGCGCGGCTCGACGAGGTGCCGTTCGGCAACCCGTTCCAACCGGCTTCGCGCGGCTGGGTGACGAAGGACCGCACCGTCCCCGGCCACATCGGCAACCCGTGTCTCGCCACCGCCGAGAAGGGCGAGAAGCTGCTCGCCACCTTCGCCGACGGGTTCGCCGCGCTGCTCGACCGCGTTCTCGCCTGGGACGGCCGGAGCTGGAACGGGTAGTGGATCGGAATCCGAGCCGGAAGCGTGAGCCACGGTTCTTCGCCGGGTAGGGGCACCCCTTGTGGGTGCCCTGCTTTCCGAGGGCACCCACAAGGGGTGCCCCTACCGGATCCACCGGCACGGAGGCCGGTGCCACCAGAAAGAACGACCGTTGCTCACGCTTCCGGCTCGCACAGGCGCGGCTCGGCGGGAGCCTCGCCCTCCCACAATACGGCCGGAGCCACATCGGATGACCGACGAAGCCCCCAAACCGTCCGCCTGGGTCTGGTGGGTGTGCGGCCTGCTGCTGCTCGCCACCACCATCAACTACATGGACCGCCAGACGCTGGCGAACGTGTCGGTGCGGGTGATGACGGCCCTGCAACTGTCGAAGGAAGAGTACGGCGACCTGGAGATGGCCTTCGGCCTGTCGTTCGCGGCCGGCTCGCTGCTGTTCGGATTCCTGGTCGATTCGCTGAACGTCCGCTGGCTTTACCCGGCCGCACTGATCGGCTGGTCGGTCGCCGGGATCGTCACCGCGTTCGCCACCGGCTATTGGGAATTGCTCGTCTGTCGGTCGGTGCTGGGGCTGTTTGAAGCCGGACATTGGCCGTGCGCCCTGGCCACCATTCAGCGGCTGCTCGCCAAGCCGCACCGTCACCTCGGCAACAGCGTGCTGCAAAGTGGGGCTGCCATCGGTGCCATCCTGACGCCGCCCATCGTCCTGGGCATCCTCGGCGGACCCGACCCGTTCGTGCCGCTGCGCACCGGGTTGCAGGCGGCCGGCGGCGCGTGGACGGTGGTGTCGAACCCGTTGCCGCCGGTCTGGAACACGCCGTTCCTGGTCATCGGCCTCGGCGGGCTGGTCTGGGTCGGGCTGTGGCTGGCAGTGGTGAAGAGCGCGGACCTGGCGAAGCGCCCGGACGACGAACCGCGAAACGGTCCGCCGTCGTCCGTCTGGCCGCACCTGTGGGACCGTCGCATCCTCGCCCTGTTCGTCATGGCGGCGGCGCTGAACTCGACGTGGCAACTGGTCCGCGCCTGGCTACCGGCGTTCCTGCAAGACGGCCGCGGGTACAGCGAGGCGGAGGCGCTCTGGTTCAACTCGGCGTACTACATCGCCACGGATGTCGGCTGCCTCGTGTCCGGCGGCATCGCCGTCTGGCTGGCCAAGCGCGGCATGACAGTCCACACGGCGCGGCTGTGGGTGTATACCGGATGTGCGCTGTTATGTGCGCTCACGGTTGCGGCGGCGATGTTGCCGAAAGGCTGGCTGTTGTTGGCGACGCTACTCGTCGTCGGAGCCGGGGCGTTGGGTCTGTTCCCGTGTTACTACTCGTTCACGCAGGAGTTGAGTTCGGCGCACATCGGCAAGCTGAGTGGGCTGCTCGCCGCCGCCGGGTGGGTCGTGTCGTCGCCGCTGCAAAAGCTGTTCGGCTGGGTCGTCGATGTGACCAAGTCTTACGACGTGGGCCTCGCCGTAGTGGGCCTCGCTCCGCTGCTGGGCCTAATGGCGATGCTGCTGCTGTGGCGAAGCGACGCGGAGCGGGAGAACGGCTAGCGCAGGGAAAACCGTGGCGACCAGCACAGTTCTTCGCAGCGGAATTGGCCGGTAATGCTCCTGCGTCGCGTTCGCCCTCTCGTGACACCCGTCGGTGGCGCGGTTCCCCTGCGGTCGCCGGTCGCGTATCCTCACTCCGTTCCCTTTCCCCCGGAGGTGCCGCGCATGTGCTGCTTCTCGAAGGCGGTCGAGTCGGTGTCGAACACGAACATCTTCGCCCGCGGGCTGAAGAACGGCGGCCAGTTCCTCGTGTACAGCATGCTGATGAAGGCCGGCGAGGACCTGGCCATGATCCTGCCGCTGCCGACGCCGAAGGACGTGAAGGAGGACGGCGTCCGGTTCCTGAACCTGGAGAAGTACGACAACTTCTTCGCGGAGCAGGCCGCCGGCTTCCCCGTGCCGAGGCACAAGAGCAAGGGCGACGGCCCGGAGCCGAAGAAGGACGCGCCGAAGTTGGCCGTCGTCGAAGTCGGCAGCTACGTCGCCTCGTTCGTGCCGACGCTGAAGGCGTTCGACCGGCTGGACGAGGCGTTCAAGCTGCCGACCAAGATCTGGGACGGACTGCCGCAGTACAAGGACGCGAGCTTCGCCGTGTTCCAACTGAAAAAGGGGGAGCGGAAGATCCACCCGATGGCGTTCGAGTTCCCCCGCCGCGACCCGAAGACGCTGTTCTTCCCGACCGTCCACATCCACGACGGCACGGTCCACGAGAAGGAGAAGTTCGACCACGTCCTGTACGCGCAGTTCGAGAGCGCGCCGATGTCCTGGCAGGAGAGCCAGCAACTCGCCGGGCAAATCCTGTCCAGGCCGAACGATCTGCACGGCATCGTGGACGCGAAGGGCCACGTCTACCGCCGGAAGATGAGCGGCCTGCTGAAGAACGAAGACGTGTACGTGTGAAGGGGGCTGCTGGCGCGGCTCCTGTAGTCGCCGCG
>JAYTTN010000097.1:0-2484 GCA_043745295.1 Fimbriiglobus sp.
GAAACTGCTCGCCGCGCTCGCGGATATCGCCCGGCGGCCGACGTTCGGCGGCATCCAATTGCTCTTCCTGGACCCGGACAGCAGCGCCGCCAGGAACCGCGCGGCGGAGCAGACGAACTACGACGTGCTGGCGTGCATCCGCCAGCAGGCGGAAGTGCTCCGCGAATTCCTGGCGGGTTTGCAGACCGCCGCCGGCGGCGTGAAAGTCGAGGTCAAGTTGACCTCGCGGATGCCGCCGTTCGCCCTATTCCAGACCGACGACGTGGCGAGTTTGTCGTTCTACTTCCGCAACCGCCCGCTCGCCGGCGTGGACAGCTACACGTTCTTCCTCGACACGCCGCTGGGCCAGTTCGTGGAGCGGACCTTCGACGACCTGTGGGACGACCCGAAGAGCGTCCCGCTGAACACCGAGGCCACATGACCCCCGCCGAACTGCTCGCCGACATCGCCGGCACCCGCATCGCGGTGGCCCCGTCGGAGATCCACGGCGTCGGCGTGTTCGCGCTGACCGACATCCCCGTCGGCACCCGCGACCTGTTCAGCCCGCCGCGCGAGTGGGTGCCGCTGCCGCTCGCGGCCGTGGACGCGCTGCCGCCGCACGCGCGGGAGCTGGTCGAGCGGTACTGCCTGAACGACGGCGACAACTACTTCGTCCCACAGCACGGCTTCCGGGTGTACGACCTGGTGGTCTTCCTGAACCACTCGTCCGTCCCGAACCTGCGGTCGGTGAACGCCGGCGACTACTTCGAGACGATTCGCGAGGTGAAGGCCGGCGAGGAGTTGACCGTCGATTACGAGACGCTGGAGACGTGACCGGCGAACGGCGGCGCGGGTATACTGGGGGCATACACCGGAGAGGACCGAGCCATGACCGCGACGACCGACCTGCGAGTCGAAATGGACGACGCGCTCCGCCAGCGGCCCGACCTGCTTCACGCGGCCGAGGCGGCGACGGAGTTCCTCGGCGACTTCGTGAATCGGCACCCCGTCGCGTTCGGAGACGACCGCGTCATGACGTGGCGGTATCAGCCGGCGCACCCGGACGGCGAACGGGTCGTCGTGACGTACTCCGAACGGGACGAGTTGGGAGACCGATTCGCGCGGCTCGCCCTCGCACCGAACCAGATGCTGGACTCGGGTGGCCGCAACTACCGCGTCAGCAAAGTCTTGCACGACATCATCGCGCAGCGGTGGAAGCAGATGGACGCGGCCTCCGAGGCGCGTCGCTACACGTCCGCCGAAGAGGAATAGCCGCGGCCGAATTTTTTCCGCCGGGCAACCCGACCGCCACACTGTCACGGTACTCATCCGCAAAGAGGAAAAACCGTGGCCACCCCGACCGAGTTGGCGAACGAAGCGATCACCAGCATCTTGGTTCTCCGCACCGAGTTCGAGCTGTTCCGCAAGGCGATTGAGGGTCTGACCTTGTCGGACCTCCGGCAGCGGTTCGCGGTCCTCGAAAGCCAGCACGCCGGGCTGCGGAGGGAGGCGGAGTCCGTGCCGGCGCTGCGGCAGGCGAACGCGGTTCTGGTGGAAAAGGTGGCCGCGCTCGAAAAGCGTGCCGCCGACGACCGGTTGCGGGAGCGGCTCGCCGTCGTCGAGTCGCAGCACGCCGACACGACGACGGCGACGGACGAGTCCGACAAGCGGCGGTGGCAGTTCGTGTTCATCTTCGCCGGTGCGGTCGCAACCCTCCTCGTCACCATCGTCGTCCAACTCGTCCTCAACCTGGTCAAGAAGTGACGCCGACCTCATCGCTTCCACCTGCCTTCTCCTTTCAAAACGCCACCGTCACCCGCGCCGATGGCGGTACGATCTTGCGCGACATTACCTGGGCGGTGCGGCCGGACGAGGCGTGGGCCGTCGTCGGGCCGACCGCGAGCGGGAAGACGACGCTGCTGGAGGCGATTCGCGGCAAACACCGGGTGACGGCCGGCACGTTCATCCCGCCGCCCGGCAATGTGCGGATGGTGGCGTTCAAGGAGAACAGCCGGACGTTCACCTACGCCGGGCGGTACTACCAGCAGCGGTACGAGTTCGCCGACACCGACGAGCCGCTGTCCCTGGCGCAGTTCCTGATGTCCAGGACGGGAGCGACAGAGAACGACGTGACGGCGGTCGCCGCTTCACTCGGCATCGGCGAGCAGCTCCCGCAACCGTTCCTCACGCTGTCGAACGGCCAGACCCGCCGGGCGCGGATCGCCAAGGCACTTCTCGCCGCCCCGGACTGGCTGCTGCTCGACGACCCGTTCGTCGGCATCGATACGGCCGGGCGGGTGGAACTGGCCACGTTGCTGGGCGAACTGGTGGCGGCCGGCCGGCGGGTGATCCTCGCCACCGCGCCGGAGTGGCGGCCGGACTGGGTGACGCATGTGCTGGAGTTGCGCGACGGGCGAGTGGGGGGAATGACGACTGGGGAAGCCAGCGCTTCACACCTCTCCCCGTTGGGGAGAGGTCGGAAGGGCGAAGCCCTTCCGGGTGAGG
>JAYTTN010000098.1:0-2479 GCA_043745295.1 Fimbriiglobus sp.
GTGCGGATGATGCCGCCGCACCGCATCCTGGCCGTGAACCGGGGCGAGCACGAGAAGTTCATCCGGGTGAAGCTGGAGTGCGACACGGACCGCGCCAAGTTCATCGCCGAGGACAACCTGCCGGTGATGGACCACCCGCACCTGGCCCTCGTCCGCGAGGTCGTGTCGGACGCCATCGACCGGCTCATCCTGCCCAGCCTGGAGCGGGAAATCCGCAAGGAGATGACGGAGTTCGCCCAGGACAACGCGGTGGACATCTTCGCCCGCAACCTGCAAAGCCTGCTCCTCCGCGCGCCGCTCGGCGGCAAGCGGGTGCTGGCCATCGACCCCGGCATGCGGACCGGCTGCAAGGTGGCCGTGCTGGACGAGACGGGCGTGCCGCTGGAAGACGCGGTCATCTTCCCGCACCCGCCGCAGAAGAAGCCGGCCGAGGCCAAGCGGAAGCTGGAGCAGCTCGTCCGCAAGCACCAGACGACCGTCATCGCCATCGGCAACGGGACCGGCTGCCGGGAGACGGAGACGCTCGTCGCCGACCTGATCGCCGATCTGGGGAACCGCCGGCTGAACCCGCAACCCGCCGCCTCGCCCATCCCCCAGGCGGTGGCCGAGACGCCGACCGTCACCGTCGCGGTGCCGGACGTGGCGGCGACCAACACCGTCGAGATGCCGGCGTCGGTCATCCCCGCGGCCGAAACCGTGTCGTCGTCGGCGGTGACGGCCGGCAGCGAAGCCGCGACGGTCTCCACCGAGGCCGGGGTCGCCGACGCCGCCGCGTCGAGCCACACCGCCGTCGCCGCGCCGAAGGTGCCGGCCGCGCCGCCGCCGCCGGAACCCGTCCTCGACCTGACCGGCCTGCCCGACGCGCCGGCCGACATCGCCTACGTCATCGTCAACGAGGCCGGCGCGAGCGACTACTCGGCGTCGCCCATCGCCAAGGAGGAGTTCCCGAACCTGGACGCCACCGGCCGGGGCACCATCAGCATCGGCCGCCGCCTGCAAGACCCGCTGGCCGAACTGGTGAAGATCGACCCGCAGCACGTCGGCGTCGGCTTGTACCAGCACGACATGCGGCCGAAGTACCTGAAGGAGTCGCTCGAAACCGTCATCGAGTCGTGCGTGAACGCCGTCGGCGTGGACCTGAACACGGCCAGCGTGCCGCTCCTCCGGCACGTGTCCGGGCTGAATCAACTGGCCGCGCGGGAGCTCGTCGAGTTCCGCAAGCGGAACGGCCCGTTCCGCAGCCGCGAGCAACTGACCGGCGTGCCGCAGATGGGGCCGGCGCGGTTCACCCAGGCGGCCGGCTTCCTGAAGATCCGCGACGGCGAGGACCCGCTCGACAACACCTGGGTCCACCCGGAAAGCTACCCCATCGCCCGGTACGTCCTCGACCTCATCGGCCACCCGCCGGCCGACCTCCGCGACAAGACGAAGCTGGCCGAGATCGCCGAGAAGCTGCGGACGCAGAACCCGGAGGCCATCGCCAACCACTTCAAGGTGGGCGGGCCGACGGTGCGGGACATCTTCGAGGCGCTCACCCGCACCGGCCGCGACATCCGCGAGGACCGGCCGACGCCGATCTTCCGCAAGGGCGTGCTGAAGCCGGAAGACCTGACGCCGGGCATGGAGTTGAAAGGCGAAATCCTGAACGTCGTCCCGTTCGGGGCGTTCATCGACATCGGCCTGAAGGAGAGCGGCCTCGTCCACATCAGCCAGATGGCGAACCGGTTCATCAAGAGTCCCTACGACGTGGTCAGCGTCGGCGACGTGGTGCCGGTCTGGGTGCTGGACGTGGCCCCCGGCGACAAGAAGATCAAGCTGACCATGATCCCGCCGGGGCAGGAGCGGGGTCGGGAGCGTCCGCGCGGGGACGAACGTCAACCGACGGACCGCCGCGATGATCGTGCGCCGACGGATCGCCGCGACGATCGTGCGCCGATGGGCCAGCGGCCACCGGCCCCGCAACAGCGCCGGGACGACCGCCCGCCGCAGCAACAGCCGTCGCGTCCGCCGGCCGAGCGCGGTGGGTTCGCGCCGCGGCCCGGTCCCGGCGGCCCGCCGATGGGCCAGGGGCAAGGTCCGCGTCCGGGTCCGGGTGGCCCGCCGATGGGCCAGGGTCAGCGGCCGCCGCAGCAAGGCGGGTATCGCGGCGGCCCGCCGCAGGGTGGCGGCGGCTACCGGGGCGGACCCCCGCAAGGCGGACAAGGGTCGCGTCCGGGCGGCCCGCCGCGCCAGGACCAAGGCCCGCCGCCGGGCTACGTGCCGCCCCCGCCGCCGAAGCCGAGCAAGCCGCGGCCGATGCCGAAACTGAGCGACGACCAGAAGGCCGGCGCGGCGGCGCTGAACTCGTTCGGCCAGTTGGCCGTGTTCTTCGGCGGCCCGGTCGCCGACGCCCCGCCGCCGCAGGAGCCGGAGGACAAGAAGAAGAAGAAGCGGGAGGAGAAGCTGAAGGCGAAAGCCGAGGCCGAGGCGAAGGCCGCCG
>JAYTTN010000099.1:0-2478 GCA_043745295.1 Fimbriiglobus sp.
CACCCACGAGGGGTGCCCCTACCAGCCAGAATTGTAGGGGCACCCCTCGTGGGTGCCCTCTTCGTCTCGCCCCTACTGCTTCGGCACGGGGAACGGCGACACGGTGTCGAACATCCGCTCGGTGGTCTCCACCTTGGTCCTGTCGTCCTTCACCTTGAACGTCATCCCCCGCAGGGTCTGCTGGAGCTTGAGCAACTCGGGGTCGTCCGGGGTGTCGAACTGGCCGACGGTGACGATGCTGCCGGTGCGGTGGTGCAGGATGAACGACTCCAGCGGGGCCGGCCGCATGTCCTTGTGCCGCAGCGCGTCGCACAGCTGGGTCGCCTGGGCGGCCGTCAGGTCGAGCATGTTGTTCTTCTTGCCGAACAGCCCGCCGCCGGCCCGGTCGAACACGCTCCCGCCGCCGTCCCGCCCGTTCATCTTCATCGGCGTGGTGAACGACTTCACCATCAGCGTCCACGGCTTGCGGACGGCGAGCAGGCCGTGCGGCACGTCGCGGTTCAACTGGACGATGAACGGCTCCAGTTTGGTCCTGTCCTCGGCCGCCGACGGGAGCGTCGGGTTCGGCACCACCAGGGCGCTGGCGTAGGGGTTGAGGAACGTCTGCTCGACCTTCACCCCCTGCTCGCTCGGCCGGCTGATGAACGCCTCCTGGAGCAGCCGCGCGTCCTTCGGCATGGGCAGCGTCCGCACCTTGTCCAGCGCCTTCCGGGCGGTGTCCCCGTCCGGGAACCCGCCGATCATCACCGCCCACTGATCGGGCAGCGCGTTCAGCGGTTTGGGCACCTTCAGCCGCGCCGCGGTCGGGACGAACACCGACCCTTCGGCCTCGGCCTTCTTCTTCGCCTGTTCGATGCTCCGCAGGAACGGCTGGGCGTCGTCCTCGGCCTTCTTGCGGATGGCGTCCTGGAGTTCCCGCTCCCGCTTCCGCTCGACCGCGTTCCGCTCGAACAGGTATGCGGCCACCTTGTGCGTGTCGCGGATGTCGCGGCACAGCTGCTCGGCCAGGGGCCGCGCGTCCGCCCCGACGTACCCCTTCACCAGGATCATCCAGCCGCCGTTCTCCGGCTTCACCGTCCACGGGTGCGGGGTGTCCTCGGCCGCCGTCGGATAGTTGGCGCGGACGACCGGGCCGGGCTGCGGCTGGTACGCCGCCGGCGCGGCCGGTTGAAGTCCGGGCGGGAGCGACGGCTGCCGGCTGCCGGCGAATTGCCCCACCGCCGCGTCGGTCGCAAAAGCCAGTCCGGCCACGCCGGCACCGAACACCAAGCCGATTCGCATGGCGCGTCCCCCGTCGGTCGATTGGTTCCGCTACTTGAGCGGCGATCCCATACCGACCGCCGGCGGCCGACGCCAGAGCAGAATCGGGGGACGGCACGCCAACCGATCTCGCCTCACGTCGGCGGCGCGGCCGCCGCCCGCGTCGCGGGCAGGGCCTTTACCTCCGCGATCAGTTCGTTGTTCAGCACCTCTTCCAGTTTCACACTGGCCACCGCCACCGTGATGCCGTCGTACACGCGGTGGTCGAACGCGAACTGGATGAGCATCTCGCCGTCCCTGTTCACCGCCCCGTAGTACAGCACCTGCGTCAGCGGGGTGGCGAACTGGAGCATCCGCCCGCCGATGCTGGCCACCGAGTTCACCGCGAACGTGCCGAAGTACCGCGCCCGCATGAGGCCGAACCAGTTCAGCCCGAACCACCACATGAAACGGCGGATCGGCCGCGGCGGCTTGGCATTCCGCACCAGCCGGCGGAGCGCGCCGTGCGCCTCCACCGGGTCGGTCTTCCACGCCTGCAACTTGCCGCCGATCTTGTCCAGCGGCGACCGCTCCGGGTGCAGCATGGGGGCGAAGAAGGTGGCCTGCTCGCCCCGAAACTCGCGGCCGAAGATGACCGACGCCACGCTGTACGGGGCCTCGTAGATGCGGCCCCACGGGAACCCCAAGTAGGCCCGCCGCAGCTCCGGCATCTTCATCGAAATGAGGCCCATCGCCTTGATGAGCAGCGACGACCAGCTCGGCGGCCTCGGCGTCTGTCGCCGCAGCTCGTGCATGGCCTTCACGCGGATCACCCGCTCGCAGGCGATGACCGGCACCTTGCGGGCGGCGTGCAGCATGTCGCCGACCCACCGGCGGGGCAGCGAGTACGGCAGGTAGCGGCCGCGGTCGGCGGGCGGGGGTGGCGTTTCCATCCCGGAAGTGATACGCTTGGTGGGCACGGGTGGAAGGGGTACGACGAGTGAGTGCCAGGGCGGTCGGCAGGCCGAAACGAAGGCCCTCACCCCCGGCCCCCTGTCAGGGGTAGGTCTCGGGATCAACTGGGGTCGAAGACCCCACCCCCCGGCCCCCCTCCCCGTTCCGGAGAGGGGGTGTTCGACAGGACATTGCAGTCGATGTTCCGCCGAGGAGTTCGGCCCCCAACGGGTTTCCCGGCCGCGCTTCCCGCTCGAACACCCCCTCTCCGGAACGGGGAGGGGG
>JAYTTN010000100.1:0-9117 GCA_043745295.1 Fimbriiglobus sp.
GTCGCCGGCCCTGTGCGCCATCCTGCTGAAGCCGAAGGCGGCCACGCCGGACGTGCCGCAGCGGGTGCTGGACGGGCTGCTCGGCTGGTTCTTCCGCGGCTTTCTGATGCCGGCCTTCCGGGATGTCATCGGCCTCTTCGAACTGACGAACCCGGCGGCCTGCCCGCTCCGGGGAATCACACTCACCGCGTCTGGACGGGTGCGACTGGCGGCGGACCTGGCGGCGCGCCTGCACGCCGCGCGGCTGGTCCTGGGCGACCTGCTGAACCCGAACAACGTCCTGGCGGCCGTCGAGAACGGGCACCCGACGGGCGGGCGGTGGATGCCGACACCGTTCAGGTGACGGCCCGCGACGCGGCCGGCGACCGTAGGGGATCGACCAAGAATATCGACGCGGTCGTCGCCGTCTTGCCGGTCAGCTTGCTGGTGACGGTGACGCTTACGGTTCGATTGCCGATCGCGGTGAGGGTGTGCGTGCCCACCACCTCGTACCGCCCGGCCGCCGTCCGGCGGATGCTCCCCGCCGACTTCGAGCCGTCGCCCCAGTCGATCACGGCGGTGTAGTCGGTCGCTTTGCCATTGGCCGGGTTCAGGTCTTGGATGGTGGCGACGGTACCGGCGAAGGACCGCCCGGCCGTCACCCGCTCGGCCACCCGGCCGACGTAGAATCGGGCATCGAAAACGGTGGCGGTGGCTTGCACGGTCAGTACCGTCTGTCCGTTCGCCGTCACCCGGATACTCAGCGGGCGGCTGCCGGGGGCGGCGTAGGTGTGCGAGCCGGAGATCGTGTACGCCTTGCCGGTGGCCGTCAGGCGGGTGAGGGTGCCGGCGGACGTGCTGCCGTCACCCCAGCTGATCGTCACCGAGTAGCTCGCGCCGTCGGGCAAAGTGACGGTGGCCAGGTTGCCGCGGAACGCCACCCCCGCCGGGGCGTTCACCCCGAACACCGCCACCACACCCGCGCCACCGGTCGTCGGCGGCACCACCGGCGAGGTGGTGATGCCGAGGTCGGCGAGCGGGGCAGCCCACGGCTCCACCCCGGTCGATAAGGAGTACGCGGCAAACACCAGCCGCCCGTTCACCACCGCCGCCGTCGGGGTCGCGCTGGAGGTCGGCGGCGATTAGCACTTGGTTCCCGACCACCGCCACCACGGCCGGATTCGCCCCCGCCGGGTACGGGTTGGTCGGCGTGGCCGGGACACCGAGCGCCTTCACCACCTTCGTGCCGGCGGCGGTTCCGTCGCTCACCCACACCTGGCCGCTGCTGGCGTCGGTGTCGGCCGCGAAGAAGAGCTTGCCGCCACTCGCGGTCAGCCGTCGGAGCGGCCCGACGGTCGGCGGGACGAACCCGTTCACGGACGACGAGTCGGCGTTCACCTGCTTCACCAGCCCCGTGCCGGCCGGGGTGCCGTCGGTCTTCCAGAGTTGTTGGCCGACGCCAGACAGATCGACGGTGAAGAAGAGTTTGCCGTTCACGTCGGTCAGGTTGGCGAGGCCGAGCGGGTTGTTGCCCGTCGGACTCAGATCCGCCGGCAGCGTCACTTTTTTCAATAGCTTGGTGCCGGCGGGGGTGCCGTCGGACGCCCAGAGCTGCCGACCGTTCGTCCCGGCGTTCAGTGTGAAGTACGCCAGCCCGCCGGAGCGGACGAGCGACCCCGGTTTGGCCATCGCGGTCAGGTCGGTGCCGGCCTCGAACCGCTTCACCAGCGTCGGGGCGGCGGTGCCGTCGGTGGCGAACACGCTGTACGCCCCGTGCCCGTCGGTGGCGGTGAACAGCACCCGCGAGCCGAGGGTGAGGAACGACTGCGGATCGGAACCGAGGTCGGTCGTGTTCAGGCGATTCAGCAGATTGGTGCCGGCGGCGGTGCCGTCCGTCGCCCACAGTTGCCGCCCGCTGCTGCCGTCGTCGGCCGAGAAGAGCGCCCGCCCGTTCACCACCCCCACCGGCAACGGGCCGGCGAACGCCCGGTCCCACGCCGACGACTGCGAACCAACGACCGACACCACCGCGGTGCCGGCCGGGGTGCCGTCCGTCGCCCAGAGTTCCTGGCCGTGAACCCCGTCATCGGCGACGAAGTAGACCCGGTTCCCGACCACTGTGAACTGCTGCGGGAACGAGCTGCGGGGGTACGGCGAGGACGACGGGTCGAACCCGTTCTGGGTGCTGGTGTTGATCTCTTTCAGCATTTTGGTGCCGGCGGCGGTGCCGTCGCTCACCCACAGTTCCGTCCCGCTGCCTCCCGACGACGCGGCGAAGTAGGCCTTCCCGCCCGCCTCGGCCAGCCAAGACCCGTCCGGGCTGAATGCGGACACGTGAACGCCCGCCGGCAGGGTAACGAACGCTTTGGTGCCCACCGCCGTGCCGTCGGTCTGCCAGAGGGTGTCGGTCGGGCCTCCGATCCCCCCGTTGGACTCCTCGGTGACGAAGTAGACGTTCCCGCCGGCCGCGACGGAGCCGCGGACACCGCCGGAAGAGTTCGACAGCACCACCGTGCCGCCGGCCGTGCCGTCGCTGCCGATCAGTTGCGGGGCCGTGTACCCGCTGGCGGTGAACACCACTCGCCCGCGAACCGCCCCGAGGGAGTGGGAATGCAACCCGTCTTGCTCGATCGCGCGGAACTCATCACCGGCGATCCGGCCGTCGCGGAGTGTCTGGTCGCCGACACCCTGGCCGCGCTCGCCAAACTCAAGACGACGCCCGCCCCGGCCGAGCAATGGTTGCTGACGGAGCTGACGCGGCGGGCCATGACGCCAGTGTACGATCGGTGCCACGCGAAGATGGTCGCCGTCGCCGCCCGACTCGCCGGTGCGGCAGCAGTACGACGTGCCGCCCGCCGACGTGCCGTGAAACGAATCCGGTGAATTCCGGGAACACTTCCACCCGCCCGTCGTTTTCCCGTCTGTCCCCGGCCACAACCGGGACGCAACCCCAACGGAGAAGACCGATGAAGACGTTCCTGCTGTCGATGGCGGTGGTGTTCGGTTCGGTCGCGGCGGCGGCCGCGTGCGACCCGGTGTACAAGAAGGTGGTCGTCACCGAGACGGTGTTCGTCACGGTCGTGAAGACGGTGCCGTTCATGAAGGAAGTGACCAAGTACGACGAGTGCGGCAAGCCGTACTGCGTGACCGTCGTCGCCTTCAAGAACGTGGCGGTGACGGTGGCCAAGACGGTCGAGGTGCTGAAGTTCGTGAAGGTGAGCGGCTGATCGTCCCCCACTCGCCACGCCGCCAACCGGCGCGGCGACTCCCATTCGCACTTCACCCCAACCCGGAGGGACGGACATGGCGACCGAGAGCAAGTGGGCCGAGCGGTTCTGGGCGGTGGTGACGCTGCTGGCCGCGGTGGCAGGCGGCGGGGCGTGCGTGAAAGTCATGATCGGGTCCGACGGCCCACCGAAACCGGCACTCGCGCTACCCGCGCCGCCGCCGTGCTACCAGCCGCCGCCCGCAAGATGACCTGCGGCTCACCGGCGAAGTGGTGAACGGTCACGGCGCTTCGGGGTTCACCACCGTCAGCCCTTCGGAGGCGGCGATGGCACACAGCGCGCGGTCGGCGGAGACGAACGTCACCGGCCGCGCCGCGTCGTTCAATCCGAGCGCCACGGCCAGTTGGAGGGCGTCCAACGTCCGCAGGTTGCTCGTCAGGCCGATCCGCCGAACCAGTTCCTCGGCCGTCCGGAAGTTCGAGACCAGCACCCGCACCACCTCGAACCGTTTCGCGGCCACGTCCGCCCGGAACCGGCGCGTCACCAGTTCGAAGTCGGCCGCCGTCAACTGCCCGGTGCGGACCTTCTTGGCCAGCGCCGAGTGGAGTTCCACGGCCGCCAGGCGGGAGATGAAGTGCCGGCTGTCAATCGCCGCGATCAACCCGTCCACCACATCCGTGCCGGTTTCGGCGTGGTAGTGCTTCCCGAGCGCGCTGGTGTCGAAGAAGTGCTCCGCCATCACCGCTCGTCCCGTTCGGCGATGAGGTCCGCGGCCAGACTGCCGGGCACCTTGGCGGCCACTGCCCGCGCCTCGGCGAGCGTCGGCACCGGCGTCGCGTCGGCCGCGCACTCGGCGTGGTAGTCGGCATCAATCGGCACGGAATCCTTGCCCAGCAACCGCGCCGCCAAATCGTCCACCGTGGTGTTCTGTCTGGTCGCGCGATCCACGAGGGCGTGGAAGGTGGCGTCCGGGATCGTCAGCGTGGGCATGGTTCAATCCTCCTGTTGGCTCTGTCGTATTCTACAACAACGCTCCCACACCAACGAGGAACGCAGTGCATTGTCTTCAGCCCCGAAGGGGCGGTAGCCAATAGCCCAGGGCGTCAGCCCTGGGGAGGCTAGTCCAGGACAGCACACACGCGGAACTCAACGATGACGCGAGCCGCGGGCGCGCTGCTGCTGCGGCGCGCGGCGCGACAGTTCCCGGCGCCGTAGTCCCAGGAGCCGCCGCGCAGGACACGGCTCTTGCTGTCGCTTGAGTATTCGTTCTCGCACCACTGCCACACGTTCCCGCTCATGTCGCACAACCCCCACGGGTGCTTCGCCTGCGACGCATACGCCCCCACCACGCTCGGCCGCTTCAGGTACTTGCCCTTGTCCGTCGTACCGAACGGGTAGTACCCGTCGCAGTTCGCCTTGTCCCCGTTCAACGCATCGCCCCAGTAGTACGCCCGCCCGTTGCCGAGTTTGCCACGGTACGCATACTCCCACCGGTCCTCGTGCGGGAGCACCAGCTTCGCCCCCTTCCCGAACGCCGCCGCGATCCCCGCCCGCTGGTTCACTTTCCCCAAGAACTCCTGCGCATCATCCCAACTCACCCCCTCCGCCGGGAAACGCGACGTGACCAAGCCCTTCACCGCGTCCGCACTCTTCCCATCCTTGTGGAACCAAAATGGCACCGTCCCCATCACCGCCGTCCACTCCGCCTGCGTCACCGCGTACTTCCCCAGCCAGAAACCCGCCTTCTCGACGTGCTTTCCCCGTACACCTTCCGCCTCCGCCTTCAGCCACTCCGGCTCCTCCTTGTCGCCCAACTGCTTCAGTACCGCCTCCCGCTCCGCCTTCGGCGACCCCAACTGGGCATCCCCCGGCGGAATCCAACAGAACTCCATCGCCATCCCGTCCGCGATCTGGAACTTCACCACATCCCCGCCCGCTCGCTCCTTCGGCGGGGCGATGGCCGCCGACAGCACGACATCCCCGGCCAGGGAGCCGAGGCGGTGCGGCGTCTGGTGCTGGCTGTCCTCCAGCGCCGGGAACAGCGACTTCGACTTCGCCGTCACTTCGCCGGTGATGTGCGTGACCAAACCGTTCCACGTCACCTCGCCCCGCTTGTTCTTCGCCTCCCCCGCGAACGCGGCGATCACCTCGCTCATGAACAGGCCGTGCCCGTTCCCCTTGCCGCCGGCGTCCGCGTGCTCGCGCGCCTTCTGCCCGTTCGCCGCCGCGAACAGCACTTCGGTTTGCGCCTTCAGGCTGACCGCGTTCCCCGTCACCCCGCCCCGCTGCCCCGGATCGGTGCGGCACGCATCGATCAGGAACAGCGCCCGCCCGACCGTCGCGTCCCCGGCCTTCGTCAGCAGACCGTTCAGCCGCACTTGCGTGCCCGCCTGCAAGGCGTTGCAACCGACCGGGCACAGGAACGGCACGTCGTCCGTTTCCCCCGCCGGCTTGAACTGCTGCCCGTGCCCGGCGAACGCGAACAGCAGCGAATCCTTCCCGGTCAGCTTGTCCTCCCCGTTCGGCTTCTTCAGGATGGCGTGGAAGGCGTCCTCGATCTTTCCCTTCGTCGCGTCCTTGCCGAGCAGCAGCGTCACCTGGAACTTGGCCTTGCGGAGGGTCTCGGCCAGCGCCTGGGCGTCCGCCTCGGCGTAGTTCAACTTCGGCAGCCGCTTGCCGTCGGCGTACTCGTCGATGCCGACGACGAGGGCGTACTTGGTGCCGGCCTCCGGCGGCTGGGCGACCAGCGTTTCGACGAACGGCAAGACGGCGGCGAGCAGGAGCAGCGGCACGAGGGCGGAGCGGCGCATGGGGAGTCCTCGGCGAGGTGGGTGTCAGTAGACCGCGCGGCCGGGGCCGCGCCAAGGGGTTACTTCTTCGGCCCCTGCGGCCGCTGGTAGCGGATCGCCACGAACTCGTGCGGCGGGTCGGCGACGCGTTGCACCACGTCGCCCTTCTGCTTGTCCGGCGGGCCGTTGCCCGTTTCGCCGCCGCTCCGCTGCGTCCCCACTGGGAAGCTGAGGGAGAAGGCCACGGACACGACGCCGACCTTGCCGCGCGGCGCGTTCGGCAGCTTGCTGATCGCCCCCTTGCCGAACTCGGTGACGAGGAACGACTGGAAGTGGTGTTCCTTCTCCTTCGTATCGAAGTGGTCGTACCAGCCGAGGATCACGGCCTCGCCGGGCGTGTCGCCGACCGCCGGCGGCACGAGGCTGCCGCTGTACGCGGGGGTGCCGTCCTTCTTGCGGTCGGCGGTGAAGTGGAACTCGTTCAGCCCGTCGATGCTCACGTCGGCGGACACTTCCTGCTTGCCGTAGTTGAGCAGGCGGATTTCGTACAGCACGCCGACGGGGATTTCCGGCACGCTCGCCTCGCCGTTCTTCACCGTCGCCGTCAGCGGGGTGGCCGCGCCGCGGAGGACCGCCTTGGTGCGGATTTCGACCGCGTACAGGCTGTCCCGGAACGACTGCACGCGGGTGCCGTCCCGCACGAACGCGGTGGACGGCTTGGCGGCGGCGTCCGCCCGATCCTTCGGCTTGGGCTTCTCGTCCTTCGGGTCGGCGGGCGTGTGCGGCGGGATCGCCTTCGAGCCGGGGATCAGCCGCATCTGGTCCGTGATCTTGGTGACGCTGGCCGTGCGGTCCTTGAAGTTGGCCGTGGAGTTCTTCAGGTTCTTGCCGTCGGTGCGGGTGATCTGCGCCTTGATCTCCACGTCCGCCCCGTGGCGGCCGTAGGTGCCGATGATCTTGACGGTGCCGTCCTCGTCGTAGTGACCGGCCAGGGCGCGGATCAACTCCTCCTGGATGGGGGCCTGGGTGTTGAACGTGCCCGCCCCGGCGAAGACGAATTCGCCGACGGCGATCTTCAACCCGCCTTCTTCGGCGGCGACGGCGACGGCGGCATCGGCAATCTCCTGGGCGGCTTGCGGCAGCCCCTTCTCCGTCAAATCCTCGGCCCGCAGCGGGGCGGCGAGGAGCAGCAGCAGGAACGGAAGCCGTTTCATCGAGGAATCTCCAGGAGGGTGGTAGGGGGATCACTGGGCCGAGTAGCCGACGGACGCGGCGAGTCGCTGCATCAGGCTTCGGCCGGGGGGCCGGCCGGACTCCCATTCGAGCCGGGGAATCGCCTTGCCGTCGCGGAGCGGTTCCAGCCCGAGCTTGCGGAACGGCTCCTCGCCGACCTTCTTGAGCAGGTCGTCGGGCTTCTCCAGGTCGAGTTCCCAGGCGGCCATCTCCAGCGTCACCCGGCGGAGGCGGTGCTGGCTGGCGACGATCTGCACCGGCTCGCGGAACGCCTCCAGCTTCGCGTCCTTGTCCGCCCCGACGCGGAGCCACGGGCCGACGGCCTCCTCCAGCGCCGCCCGGAACCGCCTGCCGTCCTTCTCGACCAGTGTGCTCATGGCGGCCGCGTCCGGGTACAGGTCGCGGACCTTCTCCGCCAGGTCGGCGTACACGGCCGCCTTGCCGCGGATGGTGTCGGCGAACGGGATCATGCCCTGGCTGTGGCAGGCCATGCAGCTCACCCCGCTGACGATGGCCGGGGTGCCGGACGTGCGGTTGTTGTCGTGGACGACGCTGATCGGCCCCTCGTCGATCCGCCCGTCCTTGCCGTTCACCAGCACGTACGCCTGGAGGCCGTTGGGCAGGTGGAAGATGATCTCGCCGCCGTCGTGGACGAACGCCACCCGCGCGAACGGGTTCTTGGACTTCGGAGCGGCCTTCTTCGGGTCGTCGAACAGGTCGAGCGGCCCGAGCGGGGCGACCGCCAGCCGGCCGTTCGCGGCTCCGGGCAGGAAGTCGTAACTCTTCCAGTACGCCCGCCCGCCGCCGTTCGGGATCTCGTGCCGCTCCAGCAGCCGGTTCTGCGCCGACACGCCGCTCTCCGGGAACCCGGCCCGCGCCAGCTTGTTCGTCCGGAAGTTCTCGGCGATATCGACGCCCAGGTGCTTCTCCAGCGTCTTCGCGCTGTCCGGGATGTCGAGCAGCGCGTAGTACAGCGGCGGGCGGGTGGCGGTGGTGACGAACCAGTCGGCCCGCACCACCGGCAGCGCCCCGGCGCCGAGGGCGGCGATGTTCTCCTCCAACCCGCGCAAGGCCGGCAGGTTCGCGTACCCCAGGCCGTAGGGGTACGCTTTCAGGATGTCCGCCCACCGGCCTTTCTTGTCCCACTCCAGCGCTTCGATGTCCACGGCCAGCAGGGTGCCGAATGCGTCCGGCACCTCCGCCAACGGGACGACGCCGTTCGCCCACGTCAGGCTGTTCACCGCCTTCGCCAGCGCCGCCCGGTGGTACCGCAGCTCGGCGTCCGACACGTCCAGGTTGTTGTGCGCGGTGGCGACGCTGAAGAACCGCCACTTCGCCCGCTCCTTCACCGGCTTCCGCGTCAGGAACTTGTCCACCGCCGTCAGCGTCACCTCCTGCGCGACGAACTTGGTCTTCGCCACGCGCTGCTCGCCGGCGCGGGGGAACGTCGGCGCGCCCATCTCGATCCACGTCTTGACGACCGCCAGTTGCGCCGGCTTGTACTTCTCGGCCTCGGTGCTGCCGGCGTCCGGCATCCGCTCGTCCGCGATGGCCGCCCACAGCGGCGACTCGTCCGCCTTGCCCGGCACCACCACCGCCTTCTTCCGCCCGCCGACCGGCTGCACCAACGTCTCGCGCGCCGCCACGTCGAACTTGTACGGGGTGCTCGACCCTTCCCCGTTGTGGCACCGGCCGCACGCGGCCCGCAGCAGGTCGCAGGCGTCGGCCGCGACCTGCGCCTTCTTGGCGTCGTCCTGCGCGAGGCCACCGCCCGCCCACCCGACGCTCGCCAACACCGCGGCGAGGAACAACTGCTTCATGCCAGACCCTCCGGAAGGGGAACCACCCGGACAGCGTAACGACCCGATTCGGCGGATGTTCCCGGAAAT
>JAYTTN010000101.1:0-9094 GCA_043745295.1 Fimbriiglobus sp.
GTCAGCCCCCTGTTAGTGTGGAAGAAACAGGGGGCTTACGCCCCCCGCTCGCCCAACCCGAAACCTCCATCGAATCCACCCCCGAATCCCTGTCGGACGAGAAGTGCGCGGCGCTGGCCGCGTTCGGCGTCACCCGCGTCAGCATCGGCGTGCAGTCGTTCCGTCCACACCTGCTGAAATCGCTCGACCGACTGCACCGCATCGAGCACATCCCGACGGCCGTCGCCGCCGCGCGGAAGCACATTCCGCAACTGTCGCTGGATTTGATCTTCGCCGCGCCGGGGGCGACCCTCGCCGACTGGGAAGCCGACCTCGCCGACGCACTGGCGTACCATCCCGACCACATCTCCACCTACGGCCTGACCTACGAGAAGGGCACGCCGCTGTGGAAGGCCCGCGAGCGGCGGCAGGTGACGCCGGTGGACGAGGACGGCGAGCTGGCCATGTACCGCGCCGCCATCGACACGCTGACCGCCGCCGGGTTCGAGCAGTACGAGGTGTCGAACTTCGCCCGGCCGGGCAGGCGGTGCCGGCACAACGAAACGTACTGGGCGAACGAGGCGTACTACGGCTTCGGCGTCGGGGCGGCGCGGTACGTGGACGGCTCGCGGGAGATGAACGTGCGGAACACCAAGGACTACATCCGGCGGGTGCTGAGTGGCGAGTCGCCGACGTTCCAGGCGGAAGTGCTGGAGCCGCGCGACCGGGCGCTGGAGACGGTCGCCGTGCAACTGCGGCGGACGGACGGCATCCCCCGAAGTCGGTTCGCGGTGCAAACCGGCTTCGAGTTGGACGAGTTGACGGGCACGAAGCTCCGGCAACTCGTCGGGCTGCAACTCCTCGAAGACGCCGGCGATTCGGTGCGGCTGACGCCGGCCGGCCGGTGCGTCGCCGACGGCATCATCGAGGACATCCTGGCGGCCCAGGGGTGAAGTCGGAAGCGCGCCCGCCCCTACCTTGACGGCATGACTTCCTCCGACACGCCGGGCATCGGGTCGCGGACGTTCGCCGGCCTGCTGGTCGCGCAGTTCACCGCCGCGTTCAACGACCAGGCGCTGCACGCCGCCGCCATGTTCTTCGCCATCAACACCGGCGCGCTGGCGGACGAGGACGCCATCGCCCTGCTGCCGGTGCTGTTCTACGCGCCGTGGGCCGTCTTCTGCACGCTCACCGGACACGTCGCGGACCGCTTCTCCAAGCGCACCGTGCTGCTGACGTGGAAGTGGCTGGAACTCGGCATTTGCGGCCTCGCCGCCGTCGGCTTCTGGTGCGGCAGCGCCGGCGAGCTGGCCGGCGTGTGGCTGGTGCTGGGGTGCGTGGTGCTGATGGGCACGCACGCCGCGTTCTTCGGCCCGGCCAAGTACGGGCTGATGCCGGAGATCCTGCCGCCGCACCAGATGAGCCGGGGCAACGGCTGGCTCGAATGCCTGTCCTTCCTGGCGGTCATCCTGGGTACGGTGTCCGGAGGGGCGCTGTCGTTCGCCTGCCGGGGGGACGAGTGGGTCATCGGCGTCGTGCTGTTCGCGCTGGCCGCCGTCGGCACGGCGTGCGGCTACTGGATTCGCCCGGTACCGGCCGCGCACCCGGCCCGCCGATTCCCCCGGTTCGTGTACGTCCCCATCGTCGGCGCGGTGCGGGACATGTGGGTGTCGCCGCGACTCCGCCTCGCGCTCGTCGGCATCGCCCTGTTCACGGGCGTTGCCACGTTCCTGCGTTCGGCCATGTACATCCTGGGCGAAACCCGCACGCCCCGCTGGGACGAACTGACTACGAGCGCGGTCGTCGGCACCATCGCCGTCGGCATCGGCCTGGGCAGCCCGGTGGCGGGCTACCTGTCCGGTCCCGCCGTCCGCGTGCGGTTCATCCTGTTCGGCGGCGTCGGCATGGCGGGCGCGTGCCTGCTGGCGGGCTTCGCCACGGAGGTCGTCGCCGCGCTGGTGGCGTGCGTCGTGGCCATCGGCTTCTTCGCCGGGTTCTATCTGGTGCCGCTGTTCACGCTGCTGCAACAGGCCGGGCCGAAGGAAACCAAAGGCGCGATGGTGGCGACGAGCAACTTCGTGGACGTGTTCGGGGCGGTGCTGGCGTCGGCGACGTTCTACGCGGTGGTGTCGGTCGTCCGCGCCAGTGGCGTGCCGCCCGGCGACGCGCCGAGGTGGCTGTTCGTCGCCGCGACGGCGCTGATCGTGCCGTGCCTGTTCTGGCTGCGCGGCGCGGTGCGGCGGGCGGAAGCGACGTGAGGCAGTGGCGTGGAAATGGTATACCGGAAGGCCGGTGGCCCCACCTCTCGCCCCGCGAAGTGGGTACGGCTTCTCCCCAGCGAGGCTGTCAGGGGTAGGTATTCGCGTTTGCCTGGGTGTTGGAGACCCCACCCTCCGGCCCCCTCCCCATAAATGGAGAGGGGGTGGTCAATGGGGAATCGTCGGGTGAAACCCCGTGGGTGCCCGAATCACTCGCCGGAACTTCGACCGCGATGTCCTGTTGAACACCCCCTCTACGGAACGGGGAGGGGGCCGGGGGGTGGGGTCTTCGACCCGAGTTGATCCCGAGACCTACCCCTGACAGCCCCAGCGAGGGGGAGGCGGAAAACCACCCGCCGCGCGACGCGATTCGGCCTTGCGCAGCCGGCCGTCACTCCTCGACCGGCTCGGTGACGTGCAGGATGACGCCCTTCACCAATCCCGTCACCCGCTCGCGGTACTCGGCCATGTGGCGGGTGGCCATGTGCGCTTGCAGCGCCGCCAGCGACTCCCACTTCTCGACGACGATGACGGTGTTCGGCCGGACGGCCGGCTGGGCGGCGAAGGGCGTCACGGCGTCCACGGTGGGCACATACTCCAGGCACCCGTCCTCGGCCCGGACGAACGGCACCACCCAGTGGAAGTGCGTCAGGAACTCGTCCCGCCGGCCGGGTTCGATGTCGATGGTGGCGAGGACGTGCAGCATGGCGGGGGTCTCACTTGGCGGTGGCGTACAGCATGCCGTACCCGCCTTCGGGGTCGGGGCGGACCTCGACGGCGTGCGTCGGCGACAGCCGCTGTTCTAGCAACGCCAGCGTCCCCGGCTTGTTGTGGTTGTGGTACTCGATGGCGAACCGCCGGACGCGGCGGAACAGCGCCGGGTCGGCGTCCCGGAACAGTTCGTTCTCGCTCCCCTCGATGTCGCACTTGAACAGCGCGACCGGTTCGTCCCCGGCCTGCGCCAAAACGTCGGCGAAACCGAGCGTGCGAATGGCGGCCGGGTTCGCGTCGTCGGTCGGGGAAGCGGTCAACTGGTGGTCCTGGGACCGCAGGCCGCCGTCGGTCATGACCCCCACCGCCGAGCCGCCCGACAGCGCCACCCGGTACGTCCGCACCGTCGAACCGACGGCCGCGCCGAGGTTCGCTTCCAGCAGCGCGTAGTTCTCGGCGAACGGCTCGAAGGCGAACACCCGGCAGGCCGGTTGGGTGCGGGCCAGCAGCAGGCTGAACGCGCCGACATTGGCCCCGGCGTCGATCACCGTGTCGCCCGGCCGGGGGGTGTAGAAGCGGCCGGTGTACACCTCGTCGTACCAGACTTCCAGCAGCATCCCGGCTAGGCCGGTGCGGTCGGCCGGGTGGCGGAAGACGGTGCCGTCGTTCAGCACCGCCGCCGGACACGGCGTCTTCTCGACGTAGCTGCGAACCAGTTCCTCGCCGTTGCGGAACGTGGCGCGGAGGTAGCGGTGGCGGCGGGCTTTCCACAGACGCCAATAGAGGGCGTCGCGGACGCGGGTGAGCAACACGGAGAGGCTCCGGGGCGGGAGGCCGTGAATGGGAAGAGGGAGGGAGCGTCGTCAAACTACGCAGCCCGCTCCGTCCTCGCAACATCGCCTCGCGCGCTTTCCACGGGAGTTGCCGGTCGCCGGACACCGATTTTCGGACATACGTCCGCCAGGGAACACCCGCCGCAGTTCGGTTTGCGCGCCGAGCAGACGGCGCGGCCGTGCAGGATGAGGCGGTGGCTGAATCGCGTCCATTCGGCGCGGGGGATGAGTTCGTTCAGCACCATCTCCACCTTCACCGGGTCGTTCTTGCGGGTCAGGCCGAGCCGCCGGCTGAGCCGCCCGACGTGCGTGTCCACGGTGATGCCGGTGACGCCGAAGGCATCGCCCAGCACCACGTTCGCCGTCTTCCGCCCAGCACCGGGCAGGCGGACCAGCTCCTCCAGCGTGCCGGGCACCTCGCCGCCGAACTCGTCGAGGATCATCCGCGCGGCGGCGCGGATGTTCTTCGCCTTGTTGCGGAAGAAACCGGTCGTCTTCACCAGCGCTTCCACCTGTTCCTGGGTGGCGGCGACGAACGCGGCGGCATCGGGGAACGCGGCGAACAGCGGCGGCGTGACGATGTTCACCCGCACGTCGGTACACTGAGCCGAGAGGATCGTGGCGACGAGCAGTTGGAACGGCGTCTGGAAGTGCAGGGCGGTGCCGGTGTCCGGGTACGCGACGGCCAGCCGGCGGAGCAGTTCCGGGACGCGCTCCTTACGGGGCGGCAGTTTCGGTCGGCGGGGCATGGCGGTATTGTAGGGCCGTCCCGCGAGCCGCGACCGCCAGAGAGTGGCACCGCCCCAGGACATGACACGGCACCAGGAGCGCACCGCGATGTCCGAAGCGGCCCAGAAGAAGTTCCGGAAGTTGGTTCGGGAACTCGGCCGCCTACTTCAGGAGTTGGCGGACAATCCGCCAGTTGAGAAGGCGAACGTGGGGTTGGAGTCGCCCGCAGATCCTCCAGCTTGGGTGTCGGCGGTCATGGACATTCGCTGGTTCGCCGACGCTGAGGGGTGGAGTGCCAAAATACTAGCCGTGTTGCCGAACAACACTCGCCGCGGCTTGCGTATCAACCGTGCAGTGAATGACATTGTCAAAATGATCTCTACTCTTCGGAAGGATGATCCGTCGGCGGAGTGGTACGGCCTGAAAGTCTGCGTGACACCAAACTGCGAGATCACCACCGAACTCAACCACGACCCCAACTGCGTGATCGACCCGACGTGGTTCCACACGTGATTCCCTCGCCTTCTCGCCGGACGGCGCGACGGCCGCCGTCGGCAGCGACACGGGCAAAGTCGTCGTGTTCGACCTGGAGTGAGACGACCCCTCATGCGGCGGCCGGCCGCAGCACCGACAAATCCTGGACGGCGGCCAGCAGGCGGCCGACAGCGGCGCGAACGTCGGCGTCCTCGGCGGCGGTCAGCGACAGGCCGCCGTACCGCACCCGGTAGAACTTGGACGTGACGAACGCCGGCACCTCGGCCACCGGTGCCCCGGCCGGGCTGGCCCGCAGCGCCGCCGCCACCGCCTCGGCGAACTCCTTCGGCGTCTGGCCGGTGGGCGGCAGCAGCCCCAGGCGGGCGGTGGCCGTCAGGTAGTCGAGGAACCAGGGCGGGCTGGCCGAGGTGACGAGCGGGTGCGGGACCGGGCGGGCGGCGGCCGGCCACCACCGCCGGCGGGTCCGCCACGCCAGCCACGCGGCGACCGCCAGCGGCACGGCGGGCCACCGCGCGGCGGCGAACGTCTTGGCGTCGGCGATGGCCTTCTTCTGCTTCTCCGGGCTGTAGCCGAGAATGTAGTCGGCGACGAATTCCACCCCCGTCAGCCGCGCGGTGGTCCACCACCCGCGGGCGGCGGCCGCCGACACCTCGCCCCCGGCGGTCGGGTCCACCGTCAGCCAGTGCAGGGTCGTCGTGCCGTTCGCCGTGCGGCGGACCAGCACTTCCGCCCAGGCGTGGGCGTGCTCCTGGAGGATTTCGTACTTGCCGTCGCCGAGCGGCTCCTGCCCGCGGAAGCCGAGGACGAACTGGCACGGGATGCCGACCCCGCGGAGGAGCAGGGCGTAGCCGGCGGCGAACCACTGGCAGTGCCCCTCCTTCACGTTCCGCAGGAAGTCCTCGATCGGATCGAGCGCCTTGTCCGCGCGGCGGAGTTTGGTGCTGTACGCGAACTCGCCGGACGCGGCCAGATAGTCGCGGAAGGCGAGCGCGACCGCCTCGGCGTGGGCGGGGGCCACCCGGCACTGCCCCGGCCGCGCGTCCTCCAGCGCGGCGGCCGGCAGCCGCCCCTCGTCGATCCACTTGCGGACCATCCGGTCGCCCAGCATGCGGATGCCGTCCGGCGCGCGGGTGAGGGCCGCCAGCCAACTGTCGTAGTCCCGGTCAGAGGTCGTGCGGGCGAACCCCGGCCCGAGGCCGGGTTCGAGCGGCGGCACCGCCACCTGGCGACACCGCTCCCGGCCGACGCTGGTGGTGGGGCTCAGGTTTCCGTCCGGTTGCAGCGGCCACGGCAACACGTTCCCCGCCCGCAAGTGGGTGGCGACCGGACTGTCCGCCCCGCCCACCCACGCCACCGGGCCGAGGACGACGGCGACCGACGGCGACCCGCGGGCCGTCACGTCGACGACGAACGGGGTGCGTCCGGCCGCCGCCCAGGCGTCGGCCGCCTTGCCGCCGCGGGACGGGGGCGGCTGCGTCAGCCCGCCGGCGACGATCATGCCGGTGTTCCAGCGGCCGCCGTCGTACCCCCGGTACGCCCGCCCCCGCCAGTACGAAGTCGGGTCGAGGTCGTCCTTCGGCCGGCCGTCCAGTTCCGTCACCGTCACGTCGCACGCCACTTCCCGACTGCCCTGGATGTCGCCGACGCGGTTCATCTCGAGCGTCTGTTCCGGGTTGAACCCGACCTCCAGCCGCTGGGTGGTCAGCCCCCACGACGGCGTTCCGGTGCGGGGAGTCAGCAGGAACAGCGGGGCGGCTAGCAGCACCGCGTACCCGATCCAGCGGAGGGACCGGCCGGCGGCGAACCGGTACGGCGGCGGCGCGTCCGGATCGACGTTCGACTGGGCGAACACCACCGTCGGGCGGGGCGCGGGCCGGCCGGCCGGCAGCGGGGCGACGTGTCCGCCGGCCCGCCGGTAGTAGAACTGCGTCAGCGACAGGACGGCGAAGAACAGGTACAGGCAGAGGAGGACCACGAACGGCTCGTCGTCCGACATGGCCGCCGCCAGCCCGACGGCCGCCAGCCCCACCCCCTGCATGGCCCACCAGTCGCCGACGTGCTTCGGGCGGAACAGCTTGGCCGGGATCAGCACCATCAGCACCGGCCCGGCGTACGGCAGGATGTTCGTCGGCCACGACAGGTTGGCCATCACCCCGGTCGGCGGCGTCGTCCACTTCACCGCCAGCCACATCGCGCCGACCACGGCGATGCCCAGGCCGACGGCGTTCGCCCGCGCCAGGCTCAGCTCGATCCGCCCCTCGTACCGGAACGACACGGCCAGCAGCACCAGCACCACCGCCATGAACCCGGTCACCTCCGGCAGCAGGTCCCACTCGGCGTACCCCAGGCAGGCGCACGCCAGCGCGAGGGTCAGGTAGGTGCTGACGCGGAACGCGAATTCGGTCGGCATTGGCTGTGCCCAGGAGTCAGGGGACAGAAGACGGAGGCAGATCTTGAGCCGAAGACCCCACCCCCCGCCCCCTCCCCGTCCCGGAGAGGGGGTGTTCAGATGGAGAATGTGGGCGAAGTTCCGCCGAGGAACTCCAGGCCCCGAACGGGGTCGCGCCGAGCCAATGGCCCTTTGAACACCCCCTCTCCATTTATGGGGAGGGGGCGGGGGGTGGGGTTTCCACCCGAGCAAAATCCCAGACGGATGCCGCTCCCTCGCGGTCGCGGCTCGCAAGACCGTCACCCCAGCTTCACCACCTCGGGCGGGGCGAACCAGACCGGCGGGGCGGACGGGTCCAGGCCGGCGGCCGGGCCGACGCCGGCGCGGATCGTCGCCAGCAGCGGGCTGTTCGCGCGGGTGCTGACGACCACCCGCGCGGCGTGCCGGTTCTTCCGCGCCGGCGGCGGCACCACCAGCGACACCGTCGGCGTGCCGACCACCTCGGCGAGGAGCGCGAACTCGGTGCGGACGAACCCCGGCGTGCCGGTGCCGCTGACGTGCGTCGGCGTCTCGCCGGCCACCACCAGCGTCAGCTTCCCGCCCAGGTCCGAGTTCACCCACGCCCAGGCCATCGACATGGCCAGGCTCAGCACCCACTCGAGTTTGGCCGCCGCCCGCCGGTCAGTCGGCACCGCCGGCACCCACGGCTCGACGATCAGGACCAAATCCAGCGGGGCCAGCGCGTCGTACTCGCGGACCATCATCGTGCCCCGCCGGGCGGTCGTCTTCCAGTGGATGTCGCGGGGGCTGTCGCCGGGGCGGTACGGCCGCACGCCCCGCAGGTCGCCGTCGGCCGGCGCGTGGCGGGCGCTGGGGCGGGAGGTGCGAGCGTCGCCGGTGCCGGAGCGGACCATCCACCGCCGCATCTGCGTCACGTCGATGGTGCCGATGGGCGGCAGCACCAGGATGCCGCCGACCTCGGTGAGCGGGCGGATGAACTGGGCCAGCCCGAACGGGTACCCGGACACCGCCTCGATGGCCGGCACCGGGTATCGCCCTCGCCGGTGGTAGACCCGCTCGACGCTGGTCAGGGCCGTCTGGCCGGCGGGCAAGCCGGGCACGAACCACGACCGGGCGTCAGTCGCTCGCACCTCGCGGACGGTGACGGTGATCCACCGGTCGGCCGCGTTCGTCACCTCGGCGACGTGCGTCACCGGCTCGCCGGCGAACGCCGGCCCGTGTTCCCGGCGGACCACCCGCACCCGCCGCACCGTCCGCCACGCGATGACCGCGTTCACCAGCAGCAGCGCCGCCAGCAGGTACGCCATGAGCAGCAGCAGGTTGATCGCCTTCAGGACGCCGACCAGTGCCAGCAGGCCGGCCACCGCCGCCCACCAGAGCAGCTCCTTGGTCGGCACGAACCGGCTACGGGTGGGCATGGCGAGGGTTCCAGGCGAACGGCGCGGATCGGGGTGTCCAACCGCGCCCCACCTCTCCCCGTTGGGGAGAGGTCGAATCGTGCGCAGCACGAGGCGGGTGAGGGGTCTTTTCCGCTGCCGTGCTCTGCTCGCTCCGCGATCGGTCTTCGTCTCGACAACTAAGACCCGCTCGCGGAGCGAGCAGAGCACTTCCGACCCCTCACCCGCCTCGTGCTGCGCACGATTCGACCTCTCCCCAACGGGGAGAGGTGGGGCGCGGTT
>JAYTTN010000102.1:0-9091 GCA_043745295.1 Fimbriiglobus sp.
CTCACAGGCGACTGGCGACATCCCGGTGCCGGTGCCCTCCTGAGTACCAGCAAGGCGTACAACTTCGACAACGCCTTCCTCGAACGCCCGGACCTGATCCCGCCCGGCACCCGAACGGTGAACATGACGAGCCTCGCCGAAGCCCTTCACGGCGAACTCCCCGGTCCGCCCGTGAAGGCGATGTACGTCTACAACTCGAACCCCGCGGCCGTCTGCCCCGATCAATCGCGCGTGCTCGCGGGCCTGAAACGCGACGACCTCTTCACCGTCGTTCACGAGCAGTTCCAAACCGACACGGCGGACTATGCGGACATCCTGCTCCCCGCCACCACGCAACTCGAACACTTCGACATTCACGGCAGCTACGGCCACCTCTACGTTCAGGCGAACAACGCGGCCATCGCGCCGCTCGGCGAGGCAAAGCCAAACACCGAAGTCTTCCGCTTGCTGGCCCGCGAGATGGGCTTCGAACCGGAGCTGTTTGAAATCAGCGACGAGGATTTGGCCCGGGGCGCTTTACAACCACCGAGCCCACTCGTGGCGACGGGTGGGCTTTCTCTCGATTCCATTAAAGCCGGTCCCGTGCGGCTGAACCTTCCGACGGATTGGGCTCCGTTCGCCTCCGGCAAGTTCGG
The DNA here is from genome assembly GCA_043745295.1 of Fimbriiglobus sp. GTDB lineage: Bacteria > Planctomycetota > Planctomycetia > Gemmatales > Gemmataceae > JALHQU01. The sequence continues at coordinate 636 of JAYTTN010000102.1, forward strand.
CACGCCTTCCGGTAAGTGCGAATTCTACTCCGAGCGCGAAGCCCGCGCTGGCCGCGACCCGCTGCCCTTCTATCAACCGCCGCACGAAGACCCGCAGACGAAGCCGGAGTTGGCGGCGAAGTACCCGCTGCAACTGATCACCCCGCCGGCCCCGCCATTCATGAACAGCACCTTCGCCAACATGGAGGGGTCGCTGAAGAAGGCCGGCCCGCCGACGGTGGAGATGCACCCGGCCGACGCCGCCGCGCGGGGCATCCGCGCCGGCGACGCGGTGCGGGTGTTCAACGACCGGGGTAGCCTGACCGTGACAGCCGTGGTCGGTGAAGGCGTCGTGCGGGGCGTGGTGGCAATGCTGGGGTTGCGGTGGGCGAAGCTGACCGAGGAGCGGAAGAACTGCAACACTCTGACCAGCACCAACCTGACCGACCAGGGCGGTGGGGCCACCTTCTTCGACAACTTGGTTCAGGTGGAACGATCCGAGCCGGAGGCGTGAGCGACGGGGATCAGACGAGTCCACTCCGCTCGCACGCCTCGGTGTAGGTGGCGTCGAGATCGACGGGAATGCAACTGTAGCCCTTCAGCGCGAGCGGCAACTCCGGCAGCGTCAGCCCCAGCGTCAGCGACCGCGCCCACACGTCGATGACGGGAGTCCCGCCGTCCATTCTGGGCCGGTAGGAGACGGCGTACAGTGCGGGATTCGGCGTCAGCTTCGCGGCCGGCGAGTTCGTCGTGTCGGCCCACAGGTCGTGCAGGCTGTCCGTCCGCGTCGTCACCACATCGATCACGATCACCCCGATTCCCCTCGACAGATACGTCGTCAGCTTGCCGACGAAATCGGCGCGGGTTTCGGGTCGGTCCTTGTTCGACGGGCTGACCAGTTCGACGACGGCCACCACGCGGTAGTCCCGGTGCGTATCCTTGATCTCGAGGAGGATGTCATCGGGGAAGTGGCCGGGAACCGTCGCGGTCGCCACCGGCGGGGCGTACACCTCGGTCAGCAGAGCGGTCCCCCCGCCACCCTGATCGCGTCCGTCCTCCCATCCGTCTCCGGTCAGTTCGACCTCGGCGACATCGGCCTCCACCTGCCGGCCGAGGTGGATCTGGGTCTCGGTGAAGAACCGCTTCGGCAGACGGGCGTTGAGGTCGTCCGAGATGCTGGTCGCCCAGCGCGAGTGGAACGACTCCCACCGGCGGATGGGGAACAGCGGCGGGCGGAAGTGGTCGAGCAGCGGCATCGGCGGGGACTCCGGTGATGGGGTCATTGTACCGAACCCGCTCGGCGGAAAAAAAGCGGACGAATGCCGGGAATCCGACCGTTCCCCGGTTGGCCCGCGCGCGCCGCGCATTTACACTGTCCCCACGCGCGGTCCCGTCATCCCCCGTCCGGCCCGGTTCGCATGAGCCTTCCGCTCCAATCGCTCGCCCTGTTCCAGGCCGCCCGCGACCTGGTCAAGGGGTTGCCCGCCGACGCCGTGCTGGTCGTCACCGAGACCGCCCTCGACTGGGACGAGGTGGGGCGGCTGCTCGTCGGCTGCCGGCTGTTCGTCGCCGCCGAGAACCCGGCCCTGACGAAGACGCTGAAGGACAGCGAGACGTGGAACGTCATCCACCTGGACCCGGAGCCGCTGCCCACCCAGGAGCGGCTGAGCAACGCCCTGCTGTACGCGGTGACGACGAACCAGCTCCAGCCCGGCGCGCACGTCGTCGTCCTGTACAACGGCATCGCCACCATGGACGACGAGCCGGAGCCGATCGACAGCCTGAGCGTCGTCCACCTCGGCGAACACCTGGAGCCGATGACCAACCAGGACCTCCGCAAATTGGGCAAGTCAGTCGAACTGGACGTGCTGCGGGCGGTCGTGGACCTGGCCAAGGAGATCGGCCGCGAGGGCCGGGAGGGCCAGCCGGTCGGCACCGTGCTGGTCGTCGGCGACACGCGGAAGGTGCAGGGGATGTCGCGGTTCCTGAACTTCAACCCGTTCCGCGGGTACACCCGCGCCGAGCGGGACATCCGCGACCGCAAGGTCCGCGAGCAGATCAAGGAGATCGCCAAGCTGGACGGGGCCATCTTGATCGGGCGGGACGGCATCGCGGAGGCGGCCTGCCTGTACCTCGACGTGCCGACCGACGGCATCGCCCTGAGCAAGGGGCTGGGCACCCGGCACCTGTCCGCCGCCGCCATCACCAAGCACACCAAGGCCCTGTCGTTCTGCATCAGCCAGTCGTCCGGCACCGTGCGGGTGTTCCAGGGCGGCGAGCTGAAGCTGCACATCGAACCGCTGGCCCGCCCGCACGTCTGGCAGCCGCTCCGCCTCGAAGCCGCCGACGACGACGGCGGGGGGGGGTGATCGGAGCCGGAAGCGTGAGCGACGGTTTTGTCGTGAGGAGCCGTAGGCCCGTCGCTCACGCTTCCGGCTCCGACCGTTCCGCACTCGGCTCACTTCTTCCGGTCCTGGATGCCGAGCGCGAGGCCGGCGAGGCCGGCACCCCTGAACGCCCCGTCGGGCCAGTCGGCGTACCCCTTCGCGGCCGACTGGTCGCCGGTGGCGGCGGCGTTGTGCCGGGCGACGAGCACCGCCACCCACACCTGGCCGACCCGCACCTTGCCCTTCTCGGTCGTCGGCTCCACCAGCGCCACCTCCGCCTTCTGGTCCTTGGTCGTGTCCAGTTTGGCGCGGATCGACTCCGCCTTCGCCCACGCTCGCAATCCGTCGTCGGCGATACCGGCGAGCAGCTTGTCGGCGAGGTCCGTCTGCCCGGCTTTACCGGCGGCGGTCGCCAGCCGGAGCAGCGCGTACCCGGCATTCGACTTCCCCTTGCCTTCGTTGGTCAGGACGGCCTCGGCCTTCGTCGCCGCCTCGGTCGGATTATCGGCCCAGTCCGCGACGGCGGACAGCGCCCGGAGTTTGTCGTCGGCCTGATCCGGCCCGCCGCGAATCGCCACCGCCAGCGCCGTGGCGGTGTCCTTGTTGACGGCGCTCAAGGTCGCCCCGTACATCCGGTTGAAGTAGGCGAGCGGCCCCGTCGGAGGGACGGAGTACAGCTTTTCCTCCGGCTTGAGCGCGACCCCCGTCACCTCGCAGAGCACTTGCAGAGCCGGCGTCCGATTCGCCAGTGATTTCGCCTGGTCCGTACAGCTCTTCGCCCCAGCCGCGTTGCCGGCGCGGTGCAGTTCCAGCCCCATGTGAGCGTAGGCGTCCGGCATTTCGGCTTCGGAATACCCCTGATTGATAATGTCCGGCAGCAGCTCGACGTGGTTCGTCTTCGCCAACTCGCGGGTGACGCGGCGGGCGACGGACAGGCGCAAGTCCAGGTCGGACCCGTTCAGGGCCTTCAACACCCGGAGCAACTCGGTCTGCACGTCGCCGAGGCCGGCGGTCAGTTGCGCCCCGGCCCCCCGGCCGGCCGGCTGCCACCGCAGGCGGAGTTCCTTGCCGATCTGCTCGTCGTCCCCGCCGAACTTGGGGATGAGGACGGCCAGTTCGCCGAGCAGAACGTCCCGTTCGGCGGAGCGCGGCTGCTGTTCGAGCAACTGCCGGGCCACGCCGAACCGCTCGGCCGCCAGCTTCCGCTGGTCGGGCAAGTCGTTGCGGAGGGCGTGTTCGGCGGCGGCGGTCAGGAACATCGCTTTCAGCAGCGGCGGCTGGCCCTTGGTCATGCCCTCGTCGGTGATCTTCTCGACTTCGGTCAGGGCTTCGTCCATGAACCGCTGTTCCTTCCCCGCCTGCCGCGAATTCAGGAAGTACAAGACGACGACGGCGAGGGCGGCCACCGCGCCGAGGACGACGGCGATCCGCTGGAGCTTCACCGCCAGCGGCAGCGGTTCGATCTCCTCCTTGATGACGCCGGCCTCGACGAGCGCCCCGGTGCCGACATCCCGCGACATCTGTTTCCGCAGGTCCTCCGGCACCTCCTCGCCCTTGGCCATGCTCGGCCGGTCGGCGTTCGGATCCCGCCAGTCGATCTTCTTCTCCTTCTTGTCCGGCACCTTCTGGAGGTAGTTGCAGTGCGGGCAGATGACGTTCTTCCCCTTCTTCTCGAACGGCACCGCGAACGGCTCGGAACAGTTCGCGCACGTCATATCGACGGTGCGGGTGTCGCCCGGCGCGGCCGGGCCGGAGGTGTCGTTGAACATCGCGGCGGCCAGTGCCTCGGCGTCCTGCTCGGCGGTGGCGGCCGGCTTCGGCTTGGGGGCGGCGGCCGGCTTCGGCTTGGGCGCGGCGGCGGCCGGCACCGGCTCCACCGCGAACGGCTTCTGGCAGTCCGAGTTCGGGCACTTCACCTTCCGGCCCAGGAACTCGTCCTTCAGCCGGTACGCCTTCTGGCAGTGCGGGCACCGGGTGTCGATGGGCATGGGAGACTCGGAACCGAGGGTGCGGCGCGGGGTGGCGTGTGCGTATTATTCGCCCGCCGACGGCGGATGGCAATCGGCAGCGTAGTCCGCACCCTCCGGGTGCGGTCTTCGATTCGGACCCGCACCCGGAGGGTGCGGACTACCCTGCCTGCTACGGCAGCACCACGACCGTCGTCTTGTTCGGCGTCGTGATGTCGGCCAGGGTCAGCTTCACCGACGCCTTGCCGGCGGCGGCGGCCAGGAAGGCGGCGGGCGTGGCCACCGCCTTCCCGTCCACGTGAGTGATGAGCCACCGGCTGATGTCGCCGGCGTCGGCGAACTTCTTCTCGGCGGCCGACCCGGTGTCCAACTCCCGCACCGCCACCCCCGCCACCGGGTATATGGCGTTGGCGTTCACCCGGTTGTTCGCCGCCTGCGCGTACCGGATGCTGGCGTAGTCCACATGCAGGCCGGACACCGCCGGCGGCTGGACGGTCGCCACGAACGGCATCGGGTTGTGGTTCTTCGCCAGCGTCACCCGCGCCGTCACCGCCTCCCGCCCGCGGAGCAGCGCGAGCGTCACCTTGCTGCCGGCCAGTGCCGCCCCGACGTACAGGTGCAGGTCGTCGGTACTCTTCAGCGGGTTGCCGTCCACGCTCTGGATGATGTCGCCGACGCGAACGTCGGCTTCGGCCGCCGGGCAGCCGGGGGTGACCTGCTTCACCTCCACGCCGGCGGCCGTCGCCGACGGCTCCGGCAGCACGCCCAGGAAGCCGTATTCGACTTCCTTACCGGTCGCTAGCACGTCGATGATCCGCCGGTAGTTCACGTCCATGGGCAGGGCGAACCCGCCGTTCACTTCGGACCCGCTGACGGCGGCCACGGCGGAGGCCAGGCCGATCACCTCGCCGTCCAGGTTCAGCACCGCCGACCCGCTCGCGCCCAGGGCCACCCGCGCGTCGGTTTGCAGCAGGCTGCCGTAGGTGTGCAGCGGCTTGTCCCGCACCTCGCGGGTGGCCCCCGGCGCGACGGCCGACCGCCGGCGGATGTTGCTCAGCATCCCCAACGACCCGCTCGGCGTGCCGTCGCCCAGCCCGGCCGCCAGCGGATGCCCGAGGGCCACCACGAGCGACCCCTGCTTCAGGTTCGTCTTCGCCCCACCCGGCGCGTCCACCAGGTGAACCGTGGCCAGCTTCGCCGACACCGCACCGGGAATCGCGTCGAGGAGTTCCAGTACGGCCAGGTCGCTGCGGGCGTCGGCGGCGCGGACGTTGGCGTAGCTGCCCTTGCCGCCGGCCCCCCGGACGAACACCTTGGTCGCGCCTTCGATCAGGTGGTACGGGACGAGGACGAGTCGCTTGGCGGCGTCCAGCACCAGGCCCGCGCCGAACGTGTGGTCGGCGGCGTTGGCCGGGTCGCGGAGGTCGAGCGGATCGATTGGGGCGGGTTGCAGCGGCCCGCGGAAGCCGGTGTGCGCGGGGGGCGATTCGTACTTGCCGAGCTTGCCGGCCCCTTTCTCGGCGAACGCGGCCGGGTACTTGGCGTGCGCCACCACCACCGCGACGACGGTGGGGGAAGCGTCGTCGATGACCTTCTGAAGCCGCGCCTCCAGCTCCTTCGCCGGGTCGGCGGCGAGGAGGGGGGCGGCGAGAACCAGGGCGAGAATGGCGGTGCGGTGCATGGTGGAGTTGTACCCCAGTGGCCGGCCCGATGCCAGAGTGCAGTTTCGGGGAAACGGGGCGGCTCACGCCGGTTCCTCCGGGGCCTCGTCGCGCAGGGAGAGGATGCACAGGTCGCCCGACCGGGGCGGCGGTGGCGGCAGGGTCTTCAAAAACTCCTCCCAGACCGCCGTCCAGTCGATCCTGTCCGGGTCCTCCTCCGGCTTCGGTTCGCGCTTGCGGCGACTGCGGCCGCGCTCCAGCAGGTAGTCGTCGTCGTGGTCGTGGAAGTGGCCGATGACGCCCTTGTGCAGGCCCTGCAACCGGACCCGCTCGCGGAGCGGGATCGGCCGCAGGGGTTTCGGCGGGGAAGTCGAAGACCCCACCCCCCGGCCCCCTCCCCGTTCCGGAGAGGGGGTGTTCAAGGGGGTGTCGTTGTCCGGCGAGCCGCGACCGCCAGGGAGTGGCCTCGGTTCTGGCGAGCCGCGACCGCCAGGGAGTGGCATCTCGGCTTGGGTTAAAGATGCCACTCCCTGGCGGTCGCGGCTCGCCAGAACCGGAGCCTCGCCCTCCCAAGATGCCACTCCCTGGCGGTCGCGGCTCGCAAGAGCACCCCCTCTCCGGGCCGGGGACCGGGGAGGGGGCCGACGCGGTCGGCTCGGGGCTGGCACTTCAACTTCCCGCCACCGCCTTACCGCCGGAACACGTCCAGGTGCTTGCCGTCGCGGGCGAAGCGGAAGTCGTAATCGACGGCGTCGTTCACGTACCCGACCGGCCCGAAGCCGGCGTACCCGACGCGGCCGAACGCCACCTCGTGGGTGTGGTAGGTCGTCCGGTGGTCGCCGCCGACGCTGTCGAACCGCACCTGCGGGGCCGGGGCCGTCCCGCGTGCCGACAGCGGGTGAGAGTGCGTGCGGCGGTGATTCGGAGCGAGCGTGTAGTGCGCCCACTCGTCGTTGCCCCAGCGGACTTGGTACTTCAGGGCCACGTCGGTCGGGTTGTGCAAGACGAACGCGCCGGTCAGGTTCGCGGCGTCGGCCCGGCTGGTGCCGACCCGCTCCTGGGCGACGGCGGGGACGGCGAAGGCCAGCGAGGCGAGGGAAGCGGCGATGCGGGCGGTCATGGCGGCGATCCTTCGGGTGAGGTGGAAGGCGGCTCCTTCTCACCCGACGGACGACCGCATGAAGCGAACTTGCGGAAATCGGAATCGGGTCACGCCGCCGGCAGCGGGCCGACATCGAACGCCGCGTGCTTCGTCATCATCGACGCGCCGAGCCTCTGCATCGTCATTCCGAGCAGCCGGTCCCGGAGCCAGCACGAGACGCGGCCTTTCCACTGGCCCATCGCCCCGAGTTTCCACGACTCGCGGTTGATCGCCGTGGTGCGCGGGTAGCGTTCGGCGGCGAAGGCGGCCAGCCGGTCGGGGATCGGAACGTCGGTGCGGAGGTGCCGGGCCAAGACGACCGCGTCCTCGATGGCCATGCACCCGCCCTGCCCCAGGTTCGGCGTGGTCGGGTGGGCCGCGTCGCCGATGAGGACCAGCCGACCCGCCGCCCACGTCGGGTTCGGCGGGCGGTCCACGATGTCGTTCCGCAGGATGGCGGCGGGCAGGGTGGTGGCGATCAGTTCCGGCACCGGGTCGGCCCAGCCGGTGAACGCGTTGGCAAGGGTCGCGGCCTCGTCCCCGCGTTCGCCCTGCGGCGCGTTCGCGGTGGCGTACCAGTACACGCGATCTCCGGGCAGGCAGGTGATGCCGAACCGCAGGCCGCGCCCCCACCACTCGCCCGTCTGTCCGGCGGGCAGGCTCGCCGGCCGCGGACAGACGCCGCGCCAGCAGGTGTAGCCGGCGTACCGGGGCGGCTTCTCCGGCCCGACCACCGCCGTCCGGACCACCGATTTGATGCCGTCCGCGCCGACGACCACGTCCGCCTCGTCCGCGTGCCCGTTGGCGAACCGCACCGTCGCCCGGTCGCCGGCGGTCTCCACGGCCGCGCACTCGTGGCCGTACTTCACCGTTTCGGGCGGAAGCTGGCCGACGAGAGCGGCGACCAGATCGGCGCGGTGGACGAGCCGGACCACGTGTTCCGCCTTCGCCCGCATGGCGAGGTCTTCGGCGGCGTACCGGGCCAGCACCCGGTGGCCGTTCGCCACGCGGAAGTCGGAGCGGCGGAATGGCAGGGACGCGACTTTCACCGGGTCGGCCGCGCCGAGGTGTTCCAGCGCGCGGATGGCGTTCGCCCACAGGCTGATGCCGGCCCCGACCTCGCCGAGGGTGGCGGCGCGCTCGTACACCGCCACGGCGATGCCGACCCGCCGCAGGGCGATGGCCGTCGTCAGCCCGCCGATCCCCGACCCGATGACGATGACACGCATGGCACGTCCCCTTCAGGGTGAATGGCTTCACTGTTCTACGAGCGCGACGGTTGGGACGGGCAGGCCGTTGCGGGATCGGGACACCTCGGCCG
>JAYTTN010000103.1:0-9087 GCA_043745295.1 Fimbriiglobus sp.
GATTCCGAAATCGGGAATGATTCCAGGGATGGGTGGGTGGGTAAGTGGTGGAATCATTCCCTGCTACCCAAAATCGCCGCAATTGAAACCAGGCCGAAAAAACTCATCCTGCTGAAGGAAATTCCGGTGGAAGGGCTGCATTGCCGAAACAGATTCCGGAACACGGATGATGTGGAAATTCAATGAAAAGGCCAACTTCGCGTCACTTGAGGGTAGAACCCATTCTGGAGGTACATCATGCCCGTCGATCCTGCCCGAGCGAAATCCGTGTTCCTGGCCGCGTCCGACCTCGCCGACCCGGTCGAGCGTGCCGCCTGCCTGGACCGCGAGTGCGGCAAGGATGTCGAACTCCGGGCGCGGGTGGAAGCGTTGCTGCGGGCCAACGCCGCGCCGCTGTCGGAACACGAACCGAGGGACGCCACCTGGACCTTCCCGGCCAATTCGCCGCCCGCAGAGACGGCATCGCACCACGCCGGCAAGGACGGGCACGCCGGGACCATCATTGCCGGCAAATACACTCTCGTCGAAGTCGTCGGCGAGGGCGGAATGGGGTCGGTCTGGCGGGCCAAGCAGACGGAGCCGGTCAAGCGGTTTGTCGCGGTCAAGCTCATCAAAGCGGGGATGGACTCGAAGCAGGTGCTGGCGCGGTTCGAGGCGGAGCGGCAGGCGTTGGCGCTCATGGACCACCCGAACATCGCCAAGGTGCTCGACGGCGGGTTGCACGACCATCGGCCATACTTCGTCATGGAGTTGGTGAAGGGCACGCCGATCACCGAGTATTGCGACAAATGCAAGCTGACGCCGAAGGAGCGGCTGGAACTGTTCGTGCAAGTCTGTCAGGCGATCCAGCACGCGCACCAGAAGGGGATCATCCACCGCGACATCAAGCCCTCGAACGTGCTGATCGCGTTGTACGACGACAAGCCGGTGGTGAAGGTGATCGACTTCGGGGTGGCCAAGGCGACCGGCGCGGCGCTCACCGAACACACCATCGACACCGGCTTCGGCGGGGTGGTCGGCACGCCGCAGTACATGAGCCCGGAGCAGGCCACGTTCAACAACCTGGACATCGACACGCGCAGCGACGTGTACGCCCTCGGCGTGCTGCTATACGAACTGCTCGCCGGCTCTCCGCCGTTCTCCGGTGCGGAATTGAAGAAAAAGGGGCTGCTCGAAATCCTGCGAGTCGTCCGCGAAGAGGAGCCGCCGCGGCCGAGTACGAAGCTCAGCACCGCGGACGCCCTGCCGTCGCTCTCCGCCAACCGCGGTACCGAGCCGAAAAAGCTCGCGGGCCTGTTGCGGAACGAACTCGACTGGATCGTCATGAAGGCGCTGGAGAAGGACCGCAGCCGCCGGTACGAGACGGCCAATGGCTTCGCGGCGGACGTGAATCGCTACCTCTCCGGCGAAGCGGTGCTGGCGCATCCGCCGAGCAGGGGCTACCGGGTGAAGAAGTTCGTTCGGCGCAACAAGGGACAGGTGATCGCCGTGAGTCTGGTGTTCTTCGCCCTGCTGGCGGGGATGGTCGGCACGTCCCTCGGTTTGGTGGAGGCGAAGCGGCAGGAAGCCGAAGCCCGGCGGCAGGAGGGGATCGCCCGCGACGAGGCCACGGCGAAGGAGCAAGCTCGCGCGGCCGAAGCCGACCAGCGGGCGAAAGCGGTGGCGGCGGCCGAGGAGGAGCGGAAGGCGAAAGAGGCGGCGGTGACGGCGGCGGCGGCGGAGAAGGCGGCGAAGGAGCAAGCCCAAGAGAACCTGGCGTTCGCCAGGAAGGGGAACGAGATTCTCGGCTCGGTGTTCGCGGGGCTGGATCCGAAGCGAAACTACGCGAACGTGGGGGAGTTCTCCGAAGCGCTCAAGGCGAATCTCAAGAAAGCGGTGCAAGACCTGGACGGCTCGGCGATCGGCGACCCGTTGGAGGTGGCCGCGATGCAGGACACGTTGGGCCGATCCCTGCTGGGCCTGGGCGATCCGGGGCAAGCGATCATCCTCTTTGCCAAGGCGCGGGCGACCCGCACGGCCAAGCTGGGGGCCGACCACCCACTCACCCTCATGAGCTTAGGCAACCTGGCGGCGGGCTACGCGGCCGCCGGCAAGCTCGACCTGGCCCTCCCGCTCTTGGAGGAAACCCTGAAGCTCATGAAGGCTAAGCTGGGGGCCGACCACCCCGACACGCTCACGAGTATGAACAGCCTGGCGGAAGGCTACCGGGAGGCCAACATGCTGGACAAGGCACTGCCGCTGCTCGAGGAGACGCTCAAGCTCCGGACGGTTAAGCTGGGGCCCGACCACTACATGACCCTCAACAGCATGAACAACCTGGCGTTGGGTTACTTGGCTATCGGCAATCTGGAGAAGGCCCTTCCACTGCTCGAGGAAACGCTCAAGCTCCGGACGGCCAAGCTGGGGGCCGACCACCCCGAAACGCTCACGGGCATGAACAACATGGCGGCGGGCTACAAGACCGCCTTGATGTTGGACAAGGCCGTGCCGCTGTTGGAGGAGACGCTCAAGCTCACGAAGGCCAGGCTGGGGGCCTACCATCCCCACACCCTCCTAAGCATGAATAACCTGGCGGTGGGCTACCGAGCCGCCGGGAAGCTGAACAAGGCCCTGCTGCTGCTCGAGGAAACGCTCAAGCTCCAGACGGAGGTGCTAGGGGCCGACCACCCCGACACCCTCAACAGCATGGGCAACCTGGCGTCGAACTACTGGTCGGCAAACCGACTCGACAAGTCCGTCCCCCTGTTCGAGGAATTGCTCCGGCTGCAGGAGAAGAAGTTCGGCCGTGGGGACCCGAACACGCTCATGACGGTGGCCAACCTGGGGGTGAACTACAAGGACAGCGGCCGGCTGGCAGAGGCGATCCCGTTTCTCGAAGAAGCCTACCGGGCCTCCATGAAGCACCCGATGCTTCGCGGGTTCGGCCCCCAGTTGTTGCTTGCGTACTCGAAGGCGGACAAGTCGGTTGAGGTGGCCCGGCTCGGGCTCGAACTGCTCGCCGACGCCCGCCTTACGTTGCCCAAGGACAGCCCGCAACTGGCCGAACGGTTGGCGGTATTCGGCGGGTCGCTGCTGGAGGTCAAAGCCTTCGCCGAGGCCGAACCGCTGCTCCGCGAGTGCCTGGCCATCCGCGAGAAGAAGGAACCCGACGACGCGCGGACGTTCATCACGCAGTCGATGCTCGGCGCGGCGCTCTTGGGCCAGAAGAAGTACGCCGACGCCGAACCGCTGCTGCTCAAGGGCTACGAGGGGCTGAAGCAGCGGGAGAAGACCATCCCACCACAGGGCGCGACCCGCATCCCCGAGAGCATTGACCGGCTGATCGAGCTTCACACCGCCACGAACAAGCCGGACGAGGCGAAGAAGTACCAAGAGCTGCGGGCGAAGTACTCGTCGCCCAAAGAAGTCGCCCCGCCGCCGCGGGAGAAGAAGTGAGCGCGATCCCGATCGGAATCGCAGGTGCTACAATCGGCGTGCAACACCTTCCGGAGAGAAGTCATGTCCGTCACGACGTACGCATGCGTCATCGAAAACGGCCAGGTGCGGCTCCCCGTCGGGGTCGTGCTACCCGAGCAGCAGACCGTGTTCGTGGTCGTGCCGGGCAGCGGACAGCAGGCGATCCAAAAGCTTCCCGCCGTTCGTCTGGCCGACCCGGACGACGCCGCGAAGTTCGAGATGAAAGTCACCTGGGGGGAGGTCTCGTGACACCCTACGACGGCGAACTGTACCAGCCGCCGGCCCCGGTCGCGGCTCTCACCTTGCGAACGCTCGACGGCCGCGCCGCCATCGCCGACGTGTTGGCCGTTCTGGACACCGGTGCGGATGTCACCCTCTTGCCGCGTTGGGCCGTCGAACAGTTGGGCCTAATTCCGCAGACCGACGAGAGCGTCAAACTCGCCTGGTTCGATGGCACGACCCGCGCGGCCGAATCGGTGGAATTGGAAGCGTCGTTCCAGGGCGGTCGGTTCCAGGGGCGCTACGCCGTCGTCGATCAGCCGCACGGAATCGTCGGGAGAAACCTCCTCAACCACTTCCGGCTGCTCTTCGACGGTCCGGCCAAGACCTGGCAACGTGTCTCGACCGGTTGACCGAGCCGCCCGCCGCCGAAGGAACTGGCCCCGCCGCCGAAGGCGGTGAAATGAGCCTCGCGGCGCAATAGAATGTCGTCCGGCAGTTCCCCCCATCGCTGGGCACGACGGACCCGATTTCATGCTGACGGCGCGCGGGTGGTGGCTGCTGTTCTGGCCGGGGGCGATGACCGCCGTGGCCCTGCCGTGGCTGGCGTACTGGTCGCCGACGCTGGCCATCCTGTCGCTCACGATCCTGTCGTGGTTCCTGTTCGAGTGGGTCTGGTTCCTCGTGCGGTCCCGCGCGGCGGACGGGAACGTCACCGTCGAGCGGCACGTCCTCCACGGCGACCGCGAGCTGCCGAACCTGTGGGCCGGGCTGGACGGCGTCATCCGCGTCCGCGTGCGGCTGCGGTCCCGCTTCCGCCTGCCCGTCGTGGCCCTCGCCGACAAGCTGCCGGTCGGGCTGACGGTGGCCGGTGGCAGCCGCAAACTCGTCTGCACGCTCGACCCGGACGGGTTCGCCGACCTGGAATACATCGTCCACCCCACCCTGCCCGGCGTGGCCCGGTTCGAGGGGGTCGAGATCCGCGTCGCCGACCTCCACGGCTTCTTCTACCGCCGCTGGTTCCTGCGATTGCCGACCGAGTACCTGATCCTGCCGCCGCTGACCGACGACGAGGGCGGGCAGCGGGCGACCAAGCGGTTCAACAGTCTACCGCCGCCGGGCGTCCACCGCCTCCGCCGGCCGGGTAGCGGCAGCGAGCTGCTGGAACTCCGCGACTACCGCCCCGGCGACCCGCCGAAGATGATCGCGTGGAAGGTGTCGGCCCGCCGCGACCGGCTGATCACCAAGGAGTTCGAGAACGACGTGCCGGTGCGGTGCGTGCTGTTCGTGGACGCCTCGGAGACGACCCGGCTGGGCGAGCCGGGGAACACGCCGCTCGGCCGCCTCGCCGCCATCGGCTCCGGGGTGGCGCAGGCCGCGTCCGCCACCCGCGACCTCGTCGGGCTGACGGTGTTCGACGAGACCTCGGCACATGCGACGCTCCCCGCCCGGACCCGCGCCCACACCATGCACCTGCTGCGGACGTTCGCCGAGATCGCCGGCCGCGTGCCGCCCCAGCCGCCGACCGCCGACGCCGCCCAGTTGCTCGAACACGCCTACCCGCTGGCCCAGGAACTGTACCCCGAACTGCTCGACCGGAAGATCAACACGCGGCCGTTCGGGATGTTCTGGTATCCGCTGCTCGACTCCCGCCTCGGCTGGCTGATCCTGCTGCTGCTGCTGTCCCCGCTGCTCATCTTCAAGAGGGAAGTGACGCAGTGGGTGGCGGAGACGGGGTTGGAGATGGGGCCGCGGCAGTCGCGGTGGAAGGGCATTTTCGCCCTCCTCTACCTGCCGGTGTTCGTCGGGACGTGGTACTGGTTCCTGTACGGCATCCGCGGCATCTTCCCGCCCCGGAGCCGGCGGCTGTCGCAGCGGAAGCAGCTCGGTGTCCTGTTCGCCGCGCTGGACGACGACGAGCCGGCCGCCGTCGGTCGGCACATGCACGACGACGCGTTCTTCTCCGCCCGCGCCGCCCGGTTCCTGACCGAACACCGCGTCACCCCGCCCGCGCCGCTACTGGACGAGGACGGCAACAGTCGGTTCCTCGGCGAGCCGAAGGTGCAGGTTCTGGCCAACGCCCTGGTCCGCAGTGTCGGTACCGCCCGCGACAACGAACTGTATGTGCTGCTCATCGACGTGGCGGAGCTGGCCGGCCGGCTGGGGCCGCTGGTGAAGGCGATCCGCGCCGCCGTCGGCCGGCACCACCAGGTGCTGGTGCTGCTGCCGTGGCCGGCCGACTTGCCACCGCCCGCCGATCCGCGAGCCCCGGTGGGGAGGCTGTCGAAGCGACCGCCGACTCTCGGCCGCATCCTCGAAGGGTTCTTGGCCGACCGGTATCAGCAGCGGTTCCTGGCGGCGCGAACGGAACTGGTGCGGGCCGGGGCGACCGTCGTCCGCATCGAGCAGACCGATCCGGTGCGGCTGGTCCTGGCCCGCATCGACCGCATCCGCAAGGGGGGGATCAAACGATGAGCGACAGCCCCCAACCCGAGCCGAAGAAGGACGGCCTCGACCCGTTCCGCGAGCTGATCCGCAACCCGGCCGCGCGGGTCTACCTGGCCGTCGCCGGCGGCGGGCTGCTGATGACCGTCCTGATCGTGTTCCAACTGTTCAACTCGCCCCTCGGCGCGTCCCTGATCTTCGTCGTCGGCATCCTGGCGCTGATGCTGCGGTGGACGGCCATGCCGGTGTTCATCGTCGTCGTCACCGGGTACACGGTCTTCTCGCCGTTCGGCGTGCCGCTCGACCTGCCCCGCGTGTCGCAGACGCCCGGCAGCCAGTTCCGCATCGCCGACATGCTCCTCACCGGTTCGCTGCTGACGTACCTGCTCGCGCAGTACCGACTGCTGTCGCTCATTCACGCGGCGGTGCCGTTCGAGGCGGGCGGCCTGTACCTGCGGAAGCGGGCGAAGGCGGCCGTCCGTGCGCCGACGCCGGTGTCCGACGGGGAACTCGGCCGGCTGTTCCTCCGCGTCGGCAGCTTCACCCTCGTCGGCCAACTCCTGTGGTACGGCCTCACCTTGCTCGAAGTGGACTTCCGCGCGGTGCCGCCGGTCACGGTGCTGGAAGAAGACACGCCGCTGTCCTACGTCCGCCAAGGCCCCGACGCGGTGCCCCGGTGGGTGAGCCGCACCCTGATGGGGGTCGGCCTGTTCGTCGCCCTGGGCGTCGCCGTCCGGTTCGCCTTCTGGTTCTGGCGGCACCACTCGCTCGGCCGCGAGCAGGCGAAGGTGCTGCTGACCGACCTCCAGTGGGCCGAACACCGCCGCGAGATCGACCGCCAGGAGAAGTGGCGGGCGTGGATGGTGGACAAGCTGAACGGCACGGCGAAACCGGCGTCCGGGTGCGGCACGGCGTTCCTGGTCGTCGGCCTGCCGGCGATCCTGCTCGGGCTGTTCTGGCTGCTCATGACGGCGATGGGCTGCGTGAAGTCGTGACCATCAGTTGGGCAATGAAGGGCTCGACCGCACGGCCCGCCAACTCTTCACGCCGGAGGCGTGGCGGACTGTAGCCAGGGGTGAAACCCCTGGTCCTGGTGCGAAGAAACATCCACCTCGGAGGGGTGGCGAATGGTCCGGCATCCCTCCGGGATGCGAGGAATTTAAAACAGGCACCAGGGGTTTCACCCCTGGCTACAGTCCGCCACGCCTCCGGCGTGAAGAATCGACGCCGTGTTCGCCTGGATGAACCGACCCGGTGCGGCGCGGGCGGCCGACGAGCGACGGCGGGAGATGGCCGAGGACGACTAATCCCCCAGCGCCTTGCACGCGAGGCCCCCGGTTCCGCATAATAGCGGCGACCCTCCGGAGCGGCCTCGCGGATCGATCCGCCGTCCGCCCCGGTTCGGCGTCCCCGCCGGGCGTCCCCCGTCGGCCGACCTTCCCGGAGCCAGCGGTGTCCACATCCCCCAGCAGCAAGCTCAAAATCTTCAGCGGTCGCGCCAACCGGCCGCTGGCCGAGAACATCGCCAAGCACCTCGGCGTGCCGCTGGGCAAGTTGAACCTGGGCAACTTCCCGGACGGCGAGGTGTCGGTGCGGATCGACGAGGACGTGCGCGGGCGGGACGTGTTCATCGTGCAGCCGACGTGCCCGCCGGTGAACGAGAACCTGATGGAGCTGCTCGTCCTGCTGGACGCCTTCAAGCGGGCCAGCCCGGCGCGGATCACCGCCGTCATCCCGTACTTCGGGTACGCCCGCCAGGACCGCAAGGACGCCGGCCGGGTGCCGATCAGTGCGAAACTGGTGGCCGACCTGCTCACCGCCGCCGGCTGCAACCGCGTGCTGTGCCTCGACCTGCACGCCGCGCAGATTCAGGGCTTCTTCAACATCCCGGTGGACCACCTGTACGCCGAGCGGGAGATCGCCGCGCACGTCAAGAGCCTGAACATCCCGGAGAACGAGCTGGTGGTGCTGAGCACCGACGAGGGGAACGTGAAGAAGGCGCTGAAGTACCAGCAGCGGCTGAAGGGGCAACTGGCGGTGGTGGACAAGCGGCGGGCGAACGCCGAGGAGACGAAGGCGGAACACCTGATCGGCGCGCCGGTGGACGGCAAGACGGTGGTGGTGTTCGACGACATGATCTCGACCGGCGGCAGCATGGCCGCCGCCATCCGCACCGCCCGCGCGCACGGGGCCAAGCGGATCTTCGTGTGCGCCACCCACGGCCTGCTGGTCGGGAAAGCGATCGACAACCTGAAGGACCCGGTCATCGAGAGCATCGCCATCACCGACAGCGTGCCGGTGGCGAAGGAGAAGCTGGACCGCCTGCCGACCGTGCGGGTGATCTCGGTCGCCCCGCTGCTGGCCAACGCCATCCGCCGCATCCACGAGGACCAGTCGATCAGCGACCTGTTCAAGGAAGAGCCGACGGTGGTGACGGGCTGAGGACGGGAGACAGGAGACAGGAGACAGGAGACAGGAGACAGGAGACAGGAAGACGAAGCAAGCCGTGCGACTGCGGTCGCACGGCCTTTGCATTTCCTGTCCTCTGTCTTCTGTCCTCTGAATTCTTCGCACCAACGTCTTTCCTTCACGCGGCCGACCGGATACCTTCACCAACAAACCCATCACGTCGCCAGGGAGGGACTCGCGATGACGTTCGGGATGGTCGTGCAGTTGCCCGTCACCGGCGCGTTCGGGACGGACGAGGAGTTCGACCTGCGCACGCAACTGGAGCGCGACTTCGGCGCGGCTCTCGTGGCGGAATGCGCTGGCGAGTGCGGTCGCGGCGACACCGACGCCGGGCGCATGAGCATCTACCTGGAAGCCGTCAGCGACCCCAATCTCACTTTGCGCATCATCAAGGACATCCTCGCGCACCACAAGCTGTTACACCGGGCGGTGGTCGTGCTGGAAACCCGCAGTGAAGCGGACCCGGACGACATCGACCGCCGCACGCTCTGGCCGCTG
>JAYTTN010000104.1:0-9074 GCA_043745295.1 Fimbriiglobus sp.
GAGGCGGACGGCCACCCCGAGCGAGGCGAGTCCCCACACCGCGAACAGCACCACCCCCAACCACTTGGCCACGCGATCCCCGCCGAACGCGACGTACAGTATCGCGGCCGCGGCGATCGCGTCGGCCAACACCTGCGACGGCACGTCCTCCCGTCCGTTGGCCGCGAGGAACAGGACGGCCAACCGCGTCGCGGCCGTCAGCAGTAGTACGAGCACGACCCAAGCGATCAACCGGCGCCGGCCGCGCAAGGCCACGTCGTCCATCGCACCCCCATTCCGCCGCCGAGCGACGGGTCGCGGAAACGAGTCGTACCGAATCCGATTGAATAGTGGCTTTGTCTTGTTAGCCCGCCGCGCCAGCAAGGGGCCAACCCCTCAGGCGGTTCGCCCCTTGCTGGCGCGGCGGGCGAACAAGACAGGACGGGCACACTTCGATCGAACTCGGTATCATGCCTCGACATCTGGTATCCAGAGCAGGTGGAGAAGTCGAAGGCGATTTCAGCCCGTGCCGCCCGTCAGCTCCTCCGGCAGCGCGTCCCATGTGGCCATGTAACTCTCTTCCAGCGGGCACGGGATGCAAATCCCCGGTTGGAGGAACAGTGGCATTTCTGGCAGCGGGTCGCCGACGGCGAGCGGTTCGACGTAGGCCAGGAACGGGTTGCCGGCGTCGTAGCTGACCGCGCTCGGCGACTTGTCCGCCGGCAGGTCGTCGGGGGTGTCGGTCCAGACTGATCGCGTCGTCCAGTCGTGGATCGGCATGGCGGGGCCTCCGGGGTGGCTGTTATCCTAACCGCGACGGGCATTCTCCGGTTCGTCTGCCGCGACCCGTGGCAGACGCGTGTCGTTCGGCCACCGGTTGCCACGGCCGTCGTATCATACCGGTGGCTCGTCTCGCGCCGCGCCGTCGCCGGAGGGTTCCGCATGCCCGCACTTCTCGTCCCGCCGGGTCCGAGCCGCGCCGCCCGCCCGGTCGCCGCGCCGTCGCCCATCCGCTGGACGGTGGACGAATTCCACGACCTGTTCGACGACAACCGCTTCGAGGGGCGGTGGGTGATCCTGATCGACGGGGAGATCGTCGAGATGCCCAAGCCGAAGCCGCCGCACGACACCGGCATCACCCTGACGGACTACCTTCTGAAAGGGCTGTTTCATGGCGGCCACTACGTGCGGTGCCAGTGCGGGTTGCCGCTGGGGCTGGACACCGATCCGATCCCGGATGTCGCCGTCGTGATCGGCTCGCCCCGCGACCACGCCCGGCGACACCCGGCCACGGCGGTCCTCGTCGTCGAGGTGTCCGACACGACGCTGGCGTTCGACCGGGGGACGAAATCGCACCTGTACGCCGCCGCCGGCATTCCGGAATACTGGGTTCTCGACGTGACCGGCGGGGAGTCGATCGTCTTCCGCGACCCGAGGCCGGCCGTCGCCGCCCCGCGCGGGTTCGAGTACGGAACCGTCCGAACGCTGACGGCGGCGGATACCGTCACTCCGCTCGCCGCCCCGTCTGCCGCGATTCGGGTCGCCGATCTGTTGCCGTGAGAGTCGATGCCACTCCCTCGAGGTCGCGGCTCGTCGGGCCTTCACCCCTTGATGACCCCAATCGGTCGCATCCGCGCGACCTTCGTACTCAGCCCGGCCTCGTGGACGACATCGACCACGTCGTCCACCAGCTTGTACGCCTTCGGTTGCTCCTCCGCCAGCCCCTGCCGGCTGGCGGACATGGCGATCACGCCCCGCGCCTCCAGCTCCTTGTCGATCCGCCGGCCGAGGCCGTCCTTCAGAGCGGCCGTCCGGCTCATCGCGCGGCCGGCCCCGTGGCAGGTGCTGCCGAACGTCCGCGCCATGCTGCCCGGTGCGCCGGCCAGCACCCAACTGGCCCGCCCCATGTCGCCGGGGATGATGACCGGCTGGCCCGTCTTCTGGAACTGCCGGGGCAGTTCCGGGTGCCCGGCCGGGAACGCCCGCGTCGCCCCCTTGCGGTGGACCCACACCATCTTCTTCTTGCCGTCCACGGTGTGCTCTTCGAGCTTGGCGATGTTGTGCGCCACGTCGTACAGCAGCTCCATGCCGAGGTCTTCCCAACTGCGGCCGAACACCTCGGCGAACACCTCGCGGGTCTGGTGCATGAGCAGTTGGCGGTTGCAGAAGCCGAAGTTGGCGGCGGCCCGCATGGCGGCGATGTACTTGCGGCCTTCGGGCGAATCGGCCGGCGCGCACGCCAGTTGGCGGTCGGGCAGCACGATGCCGTACTTCTTCGGCGCGTCGCGGAAGGCGGCCAGCGCGTCGTCGCACACCTGGTAGCCGAGGCCGCGGCTGCCGCTGTGGATCATCACGCACACCTGGTTCAGTTCCAGCCCGAACGCGGCGGCCACTTCGGCGTCGGCGATGTGCTCGACGACCTGCACTTCGAGGAAGTGGTTGCCGCTGCCGAGCGTGCCGCACTGCTGGCTGCCGCGCTTGACGGCGTGGTCGGTCACCTCGTCCGGGTCGCCGCCGTCGATGCGGCCGTTGGCTTCGATGTTGGCCAGGTCGCGGGGTACGCCGAGGTCGCGGCCGACGGCGAAGCTGGCCCCTTCGCCCATCAGCCGGCGCGTTTCCTTGGCGTCGAACTTGTACTTGCCGGTGCGGCCGACGCCGCTCGGCACCGTCTCGAACAGCGCCTTCACCAGCCCGCGAATGTGGTGCTTCACGTCGTCGAGGAAGAGGTTGGTTTTGCACAGCCGGACGCCGCAGTTCGACACCACGAACCCGTTGGCGATGAAGTTGTGGTCCGGGTGATCGACGGTGAAGTCGTACACTTTCCCGGTGAAGTCCTGGACTTCGGTGCTGCTTTCGACCGCTTCCCAGTTCAGATCGCCTTCGCCGGCGGTCTTGCAGAAGTCGGCGAACGTCGGGAACGTGTCCGGCAACCGCAACGGCGCGGCCGACGGCTCGTACAAGGCGCGTTCGACGAACCGCCGATTCACTCCGCGCGGGGCGTACTTGGCGACCAGCTTCGTCGGCGACCGCTCGGCCCCGACGGTCGCGGCGATCTCGGCGGCGATGGCGGCCCGCTCCGCCCGCACCCGCTCGGCGTGCTTGACGTACTGCACCGCCAGCCCGGCCAGTCGCGCCCGCTCGCGGTGGTACTCGAACCCGACACGGCCCCACAGGTTCAGCAGGCTTTCCGCCTTCGACGACAGGATCAGCCGCAGGCGGATGGACCGCTCGCCGTCCTTGTTCAACTGCTCCGTCCGCTGCGGGATGTCCTGCGTTTCCACGCCGAACGCGGCCAGCCAGCGGGAGAGCGACTGTAGAAACCGCCGCCCGCTCTCGACGTGCGCCGGCCGCTTGTTCAGGCCCAGCACCGCCGGCGTGAACACCTTCGGGTGCCCGGTCGTCGTGGCCGGCTTCGTCAACTCCGCGCCGAACAGCGAGGCGAGGAACAGTCGCTTCATCCAGAGCGGGGCGGATTCCAGCCACGCCGGGGCGTCGTAGTCCTGCGACGGCTTCTTGCCCACCGGCACGCCCAGGCAGTTCAGCAGCGCGGCGAGCGCGGTGCTGGACACTTTGAAGTGCGTCTCGTCCCGCTCGAACGTGTAGCTCTTGTAGGCGGTGGTGATGGCGTGCGTCCGCTCGCGGCTGTACACCCGCGACGGGGTGACGCCGATGCCGGTCAGGTCCGCACGGATCCGTTCCAGGTCGTCCGCGTCGCCGTAGAAGCTGGCAATGCCCTTTCCGCTGTCCGTCTCGATGTGAATCGACCCGTCGCCGAACAGGAACCCGGCCACCTTGCACAGCACCGGCAGCGCCGCCGACGAGTACCGCAGCGGCAGCAGTCGCCGATCCGTCAGGTACTTCACGGCTTGGTTGACCGCGTTCCCGCCGTTCTCGCGGCCGGACTTCTCGAACCAGTCGCGGAACTGCCGCTCGGAGACGATCACGTCGTTCGACGGTTCCTCGAACGGCACACCCCGAAAGCCGGTCACGGCCACGCGGTCGCCGGGCTTCAGTCGGCCGAGCGGCTTCATCCCGTCGGGCGTCCAGACCGGGTGATCGGCGGTGCCCCGCAGGGTGTCGCCAGAGGTGGTCTTCAGTTCGAGAACCGGAGCCTTCGGAGCCTGGGCGAACCAGCGGTGCGCGCCGGTGCTGCTCCGCTTGCCCTCTTCCAATCCGAAGCAACTCAACTCGGCGGTCGTCCACGCGCCGGCCATGTCGCCGATGCGCCGGGTGTAGCCGAAGCGGTGCATCACCTCGGCGTCGGCCGGAAGGCAGTTGATGTCGTAGCCTACGCCACCAGGCGAAATCACGCCGCCTTCGGCCGGGTCGGTGGCGCACACGCCGCCGATGCAGAAGCCGTACCCCCAGTGGATGTCCGGCATGGCCAGACTCGCGCCCTGGATGCCCGGCAGCGTGGCCACGTTCGCCACCTGCTCCGGGGCCTGGTCGTTGCGGATGCTCTGGATGAGCTTGTCGTTGGCGAAGATGAGGCCGTCCACGCGCATGTCCGCGCGGAACGACTTGGGGATGCGGTAGCAGCAGGCATCGACCTGCTCCAGCGGCCCGGTGAAAACGCCCTTGCCCATAACTCACTCCAGGATGGCCCGCAGAGGACGCAGAGAAGACGCGGATGAAAGCCGGACCAGAATGAAAAATTCCTTCTGGTCCTGTCATTGTCAGCGTCTTCAAGATGGCCCGCAGAGGACGCAGAGAAGACACGGATGAAAGCCGGACCAGAAACAAATTTTCATTCCGGTCCTGTCTTTGTCAGCGTCTTCTCTGCGTCCTCTGCGGGCCTGTATTTCAAATGTCCACGATCACTTCCGCGAGCCAGCCGTCGGCGGTCTGCTCCACCGTCAACCCGTGGTAGGTGATCGCCTTCACCTCGCGGCTGAGCTGGTGCCGGTCGCGGTCGAGCGGTTCGCCCCAGGCGGTGCCGGTCAGCCCGGTGTCCGTCACCGTCACCTCGAACCGGCCGAACACCAGTCCCCGCTCGTCGGCCTCGCGCAGCAAGTCGCGGAGCCAGTCGTAGAGCAGGAACTCGCGGTCGGTTCCAGGGACGGCGATCTCCACCTGTTGGTTCGGGCGAATCTCGCCGACGTTGTCCAGGACGGCCGAGAACAGGCACGCCGCCGCCTCGGCGAACAGGGTGTTCAGGTCCGGGGCGCGGGCGCGCAGGCCGAGGTCGGCGGTGTGTTCGAACAGCTCGTGCATGAGGGGATGATACCCGACGAGGGACGATCCCGCACCCTCTGACGAGCCGCGACCGCCGGGGAGCGTTTTTCCGATCGGAGCCGGAAGCGTGAGCGACGGACTCAAGTGAAGACCGTCGCTCACGCTTCCGGCTCGGAAACACCGACGCTCCCTCGCGGTCGCGGCTCGCGGGACGGTGTGACCCATTCGCTCAAGTCCTTGCCCGGTCCCCGCCGATCCTACGGATTGGGCACCCTGCGCATTCGCCGCCGGGGTCGCCAATCCGCGGGGGTGGGTCATGTTCACTCGGCCGGCCATCCTGGGCATCCTCTGTCTCCTCGCGCTGTCCGCCGCGCGCGGGCAGGACACCGACGCCACCGCCAAGCACTGGCCGCTGGCCAAGATCAGCTTCCCCGTGGACATCGAACGGGTGCTGGCCGCCAAACCGGTCAGCCTTCGGTTCTACGCGCGCACCGCCCTGCGCGGGAAGTTCGACCTGGTCGCCGACAAGAAGGTCGAGGAGCTGGAGGAGATCGAGGACTTGAATTCCCGCGTCAAGAAGCGGGGCTTCCACTACACGTCCGGGGCCGACGGGCGGGTCGATTTCGCCCTGCAATACGTCTACGCCGGCGGCGACACGGCCCCGGCCACGGCCAACCTGAGCGCCCAGTACAAGATCGTCTTCGACACCCGCCAGCCGCTGGCGCGAATCGCCACCACCGGCCCGCGCTCGGTCAAGTGGAGCATCGAGGACGAGAACCTCGTCGCCACCGGCGTGCGGCTGGAAGTGCGGTCGGCCGGCGGCACGGCGTGGACGACTGTCACCACCCGCGAGTTCGCGGCGAGCGACTCGTACACCTGGGCACCGTTCGACCGCAACCGGGTGCTGGAAGTCCGCGTCGTCGGCAAGGACCGGGCCGGACACGAAGGCGTGTCGAACGTCGTCCGCATCAGCGGCGACGGCGGGGCGGTCGGTCAGCCGGAGCCGCGCGCCCCGATTCCCGGCCCCGGCGGTCGCATCGACACCGGGTTCGGCGGGCCGGACGACTTCCCCAATCGCCCGCAGATCGAGTACGTCAACGACAAGAAGCTGGTCGTCCGCTCGAAGCCGACGAAGGTGACGCGGTCCGGCATCGCCCAGGCGGTGCTGTGGATGAAGGAGCAGACCGGGCAGTGGCAGCAGGTCGGCAAGAACGAGAAGGTGAACATCACCCTGGACGACGTGAACAAGGAGATCGCCATCCCCTACGAGGCCAAGGCGGACGGCCTGTTCCACTTCATCATCCAGCCGATCAACGGGGCCAACCAGAAGCCGGACGACCCCCGCGACGGCGAACAGGCGCACTGGATCGTCGAGGTGGACACGACCCCGCCGAAGGTGACGCTGAAGGGCGCGAAGGCCGTCCCCGGCGGGCTGAACGGCCCGCGCGTGGAGATCGAATACGCCGTCGTCGAGAAGAACCCGATGCCGGAGCCGATCACCATCGAGTACACGGTGGACCCGCTGATGAAGGTGTGGGTGCCCATCGCCAGCAAGGTGCCGAACACCGGCAAGTACATCTGGGAGATCGAGGACCGCGCGGTGTGGAAGTTCCACGTGCGGGTGACGGCTGTGGACCGCGCGACGAACACCGGCTTCGACATGACGAAGGAGATGGTGACGGTGGACCTGGAGAAGCCGACGGCCATCATCGAACGGATCGACAAGGCCGGCGGCGGCGACGTGAAGAAGAACAACTGGCGACCCGGCGAGGACACCATCCCGCCGCCGCCGGACACGCTCCCCGCCCCGCCGCCGATGCAGCCGATGAAGGTCGACCCGCCGCCGAAGCCGCAACCGCCAAAGGACTTGCCCAAGCCCCCGGCCCCGAAGCCGTCGCCGAAGGTGCCCACGTCCACGACGATTCCAGACCTGCCGATGCCGACTGTCGTCCCGGTCGGCCCGCCGCCGCTGCCGGAGATTACCCCCGTGCCCGCGCCGATCCAGACCGATCCGCCGGGGGCGCTTCCGCTGGCGCTCCCGCCGCTGCCGGGCAAGTAACGGGCGGGCCGACGGGCGGCGAACTGCGGTGCCGAGATGAGCTGCGGCGACCGCAGGGAGGTATCATTCATTCCCGTGGCACCCCTGCCACCGGAGACTTGGTTCATCGGTAGTGGAAGTGTTCGTGACGAGAAGGCTGGTTATTCGTGAACGCCCACGCCAGCGCGACGGCGAAGCCGACTAGCGACCAGCCGAGGAAAAGGTTCACGATCACAATCGGCGCGGTGTTCGGGTGGCTTCGCAGGACGGCCACGATGGTCGGGATGAAGTAGAAGAGCAGCCCGAAGCAAAGTAGTCCGCCCACCATCGCGGTTCCAACGGCGGCCTCCCCCTCCCCCCTCGTCTTCACCTTCGTCAGGTAGGCGACCAGAAACAGCGCCCCGACGGCGGCCGTCACGAGGATGGCAAGAACCCATGCGCCGGAACTCGAACCGGAACTGCGACGCGGGCTACGGATCGGCCGATCATCCTCGTCATCCACGCGGCGACGGCGACGGGGGCGGTCCAGTTCCTCAAAAGCGGCAGCCGATGGCAGGGGTGCCGGCTCATCCCGCTCCGCCAGCGGGAGCATCGACACCGGAGGCGGCTGGGGGACAACCACGGCGGCCGCGCAGTACGAGCAGCCGACCGTGACGCCGGCCATGTTCGGAGCGACCTTCAACCGGTTGTGGCAGGTCGGGCAGTGGAATCGAATCGCGTCGTTCACGGTGGTTACTTCTCGCCGAGAATGGACTTCGTTTTCTGGGTTTGCAAGTCGCCAAGCTTCGCCGAAGGGTTCGGCCCGAATTGGCCCCAGTTGTGGCGGGCGGTGATTTTGTTGGCCTGTGCGTCCAGGCTGATGGACTTGTTCATCAGCCGTTCGGCCTCTTCGGATAGCCCGTCCCGACTGGCCCGGTATAGCGCTTTGGCGCGGATGAAGGCCGTAAGAGACTCAATGTTCAGGTCGTCAAGTCGTTTCTGGTCAGCGACCTGTTGCTTCTCGTCCGCGGCCTTTGCTTGCTGACTCTTTTCTACCTCCTTATTCTTCGCCCGAAGCTCTTCGTCGGAAGCCAAGTTCAGCGCCACGCGAACCTCCTAGGCTACACCGTGTCGAACGGATTGGCCCCGCATGGGCACGAAACTCCATCGTTGCCAGTGGAAGCCGGTGGCGGTGTCGCCTGCATATCGTCGGGCAGATTCGATGTTGGGATGGTTGCAAAAGCCGATGTACCCAAACTCCTTCGCCGCTAGGGGGTGGTCGTCTTCGTGGAAGAGGAAGCCGTTGCCGCCGTAATTCACCTTCGCGCCTTTCGATCTCAGGAACTCGAAGAACTCGCGTTCCGTCATTTCGCCCGTGTCCACCAGCGAGCCTTGAGGCGTGACAACGAGGCCGCCGGGCAGGTTGCCGCCACTCTTGCCGCGAACGAGGAACACGACCAAGACCGCGACGGCGATCACGCCGACGATGCCGATGACCAAGAGCCACACGCCCCAGCCCGATCCGGCCCGCTCACGATGCCGGCGGTAGACCCCGCTCATGGCAACTCTCCTCGGAGGGTGCGAAGCACGACCGCCACCGCGCTGGAAAGTTGGCCAACAGCGAATATTCCTTCTTCATCCCACACACAGCGTACACCGCTGGCACGGGGCACACAAGTAGTTCGGTCCCGCTTGGTGGTGTACCAAGCGAACGGCGGCCCATCGGGTACGACTTCGGGGCGTCCCACGAATTGTTCGCCCGACCCGCCGGTGTCCGCTGCGGGTACAATTCGGCATCGCATTCTCGGAGGGACTTCCCATGCCCGCGACGACGACGGAACTGACCGGCGTGTTCGTGAACGGCCGCATCGTCCCCGACGCGCGGCCGCTGCCGGACGGCACC
>JAYTTN010000105.1:0-32331 GCA_043745295.1 Fimbriiglobus sp.
GACCGGCCTGACGGTGACCGACACCGAGTTGGCCGCGGTGCGACGAGTGCCCGACTCCTTCCGCGGGGAATGGAACGACCGCATCGAGCCGAGGGCGAATTTGTAGCAGTTATTTCGCAACACGCCCTTATTGGTGGCCGGAAACCTGGGGCTGACGCCCCAGGCTATTCTCGGTCGCCCCGTTGGGGCGAAGAAGGATGCGCGTTCCGCTGTAATCTCCGCATCACCTCTCGTACCAGCCGCAGCTTGTCGTTCCAGCGGAACTCGTCGGCGACTCGCGCTCGTCCCGCGTCGCCGAACCGCGCCCGCACGGCGGCATCGGCGATCAGCGTTCGCAGGTGTCGCGCCAGCTCCCGGACATCCCCGCACTTCGCCAGCAGTCCGTCACGCCCGTGTCGCACCAAATCCGCCGGGCCGCCGGCGCGGTATGCCAGCACCGGCACCGCGTTCGCCCACGCCTCCAACAGCACCAGACCGAACGAGTCCGTCCGCGACGGCAGCGCGAACACGTCGATGCCGGCGAAGAAGTCGCGCTTCTGTTCTTCGGTCAGAGTGCCGAGGCGGGCGACGAGATCTTTGCGTTCGTACCACTGCCAGAAGCGGCGGAAGTTCGGCATCTCCGGCCCGGCCAGGACGACGCGAGCGTTCGTCGCCGCCGCCGCGGTCAGCAAGTCCACCGTGCCCTTCTCGATGCTGTTGTTCGCCAAGTGCCCGACGACGACTTGCGAAGCCGTGACACCCCACTGACACCGCGCGCGGGCGCGGTCCCCGCCGGTGCATTCCGCCGCGTCCACGCCGAGGCCTTGCAGGATCGCGCGGTCGGGTCTCGCGCCGAGTTCGACGACCGCGCGGCGCTCGGATTCGGTCTGTACGAACACCGCGTCGGCTTGAGTCAGTAGCCATTTCAAATGTGGGCGGGTGTATTGCTTGCGGGTGCGGTCGGCCGGGTCGGTCGGGTCGCCGAGGTGCAGGAACGGCGTGAGCAGGAACGGCACTCGTCGCCGCCGAGCGAGCCGCAGCGCGCAGACCACGGGGAACGAGTATGGGAACGCGAAGGCGTGAACGGCACTCAGTGGGCCGGAGCAGTTGGAGGCGTCGCGCCACATCGCCGGGCAGATCGGGTTCGCCGGCTGCGCCAGAGCTTGGAGCGTGCGAACGGGGAGCAGCGAAAGGGCCTTGAGGATATACCGACGCAGCGGGAAGGCGAGGGGCGGGAAGCGGCGGATTGCCAGTCCCCCTCTCCCCTGGGGGAGAGGGGGTAGGGGGACAAAACCGGTCCACATCTCTTCCAACTGCACGGCCGTCGTCGTCCACACGGTCACGCCGTCGCCGCCGGTCGCCAGGAATTCGCTCAGCCGCCGGACGTAGCTCTCCGCGCCGCCGAGGGCCGGCGGGTAGCGGGGGACGAAGTGGGCGACGTGTAGCGGCACGGCGGGCGATTGTATACGATAATGCCGTTCTTTCGCCCTCGCCCGG
Organism: Fimbriiglobus sp.; assembly: GCA_043745295.1. Lineage (GTDB taxonomy): Bacteria > Planctomycetota > Planctomycetia > Gemmatales > Gemmataceae > JALHQU01. The sequence continues at coordinate 1,477 of JAYTTN010000105.1, forward strand.
AACACCACCGCCTCGGAGTAACCACGCCCGCGATGATCCGCATCTCCAAGCTCGCCGGGTCGATCCAGCCGTCCGCCACGCTCGCCGCCGGCGCGAAGGCGCGGCAGCTCCGCGCGGCCGGCGTCCACGTCCACGACTTCAGCCTGGGCGAACCGGACTTCCCCACCCCCGCGCACATCTGCGCCGCCGCCACCGAGGCGATGGCGAAGGGCCACACCCACTACACCCCCGCCGGCGGCACCGCCGAACTGAAGGCGGCCATCGCGCGGTGGTACGGCCGCACCTACGGGTACGACTTCAAACCCGAGAACGTCATCGTCTCGAACGGGGCGAAGCAGTCGATCCACAACGTGCTGGCCGCGACCGTCGGGCCGGGCGACGAGGTCGTCATCCCGACGCCGTACTGGGTCAGCTACTCGGACCTCGTGGCGATGACCGGCGCGACGCCGGTGCTGGCCCACACCACGATGGACAGCGGCTTCAAGCTCTCGCCCGCGCAGTTGCATGACGCGCTCACGCCGCGCACCCGCCTGCTCATGCTGAACTCGCCGAACAACCCGACCGGCACCGTGTACACCCGCGGCGAACTCGAAGCCCTCGTGGACGTGCTGCAACCGACCGACGTGGGCGTGCTGTCCGACGAGATTTACGAGCAGCTCACTTACGGCGACGCCAAACCGACGTGCGTGGCCACCCTGCGGCCGTGGCTGCGGGACCGCACCATCACCGTCAGCGGGGCGAGCAAGAGCTACGCCATGACCGGCTGGCGGATCGGCTGGGCCATCGGCCCGGTGCCGGCGGTGAAGGCGATGGACACCATCCAGAGCCAGGAGACGAGCTGCCCCAGCAGCGTCAGCCAGTACGCCATGCTCGCCGCGCTCGATTCGCCCGACTCGGCCGTCAGCGTGAAGGAGATGCGAGCCGAGTTCGCCGTCCGCCGCGACCTGACGACGAAGTTGCTGACCGCCATGCCGGGCATCAAACTGCATGTGGCGGACGGCGCGTTCTACGCCTTCTTCGACGTGTCCGCGTATTTCGGCAAGACGTTTGCGGGCATGAAGGTCACGGACTCGCTGACGTTCTGCTCCGCCGCGCTGGAGCAGGCGCATGTGAACCTGGTGGCCGGGGCCGCGTTCGGCGCGGAGGGGTTCGCGCGGATGTCGTTCGCCACCGGCCGCGACGTGATCGAAGCCGGGCTGAAAGCGCTCGGCGACTGGCTGAAAACCGGGAGTTGAATGACGGGAACACCGTTCAAGAAGAGGAACGCGGATGACGCGGATCAAAGCCGGGATGAAAACTGGATCGGAACAAGGATGATTGGGTTCGGATCCTCTTCATCCTGTTTTTCCATCCGTGTCATCCGCGTTCCGCTTGAATTGAACGATATTCCCCGGCTGCTGATCCGGAGTTATACCCATGCCCGTGCTGTACCTGACCGAAGCGGACGTGCGGCGGGTGCTGACGATGGCCGTCGCCCTGCCGGCGGTGGAAGCCGCGTTTCGCAAACTGGCCCTCGACGAAGCCGTCAACTGCCCCCGCCAGCGGTGCCAGACCGATGCGGTGATGCTGCACGTCCTGCCGGCCGCCGCCAAGACCCTCGGCGCGCTCGGCCTGAAGGCGTACACCACCGGCAAGTTCGACGCCCAGTTCCACGTCTTATTGTTCGACCCGAAGCACGGCGGGATGACGGCCATCCTCCAGGCCGACTACCTGGGGCAGGTCCGCACCGGCGCGGCCAGCGGTGTGGCGACGAAGAAACTCGCCCGCGCCGACGCTAAGACCGTCGGACTGTACGGCACCGGCAAGCAGGCCCGCACGCAACTGGAAGCCGTCTGCCAGGTCCGCAAGATCGAGTCGGTGGCCGTGTTCGGCCGCGACGAGGCCCGGCGGACGGCGTTCGCCGCCGAGATGACCACCGTCTGTGGCGTGTCGGTCGAAGCCGTGGCGTCGCCCGAACTGGCTGCCATCGGCAAGGACATCGTCATCACCGCGACCACCTCCAAGGAGCCGGTGCTGAAGGGCGAGTGGGTGAGCGAAGGCGCGCACCTGAACCTGATGGGGTCGAACGTGCGGTCGAAGGCGGAGGCCGACGTGGACGTGTTCCGCAAGGCGACGCTGGTGGCCATCGACAGCAAGGAGCAGGGGCGGGCGGAGGCCGGCGACTTCGTGGCCCCCCTCGACGCCGGCGTCCTCCACTGGGCCGACGTGAGGGAGTTCGCCCCGCTGCTGGTGGGCCGCTACCCCGGCCGCGAATCCCCGGCCGACATCACCGTCTTCAAGTCCCTTGGACTCGGCGTGCAGGACATCGCCGTCGCCGTGAAGGTGGTGGATCTGGCCCGCGCCGCCGGGCTGGGCGTGGAGTTGCCCATCGGGTGAGAATGCCATTCGGGTTGCGGCCGTCCCCCCGCCGCTGTCACCGACGGCCGACCTCGGCGTATCATGGGCGTACCTCCCACGGGCCGACGCCATGCCGCGCGACATCGAGTACGACTTCTTCGTCTCCTACGCCAGCGCCGACAACCGCGAGGGCTGGGTCGATACCGTCGTGAACGAGCTGGTGGCGGAACACGCCCGGTTCACCGGCGGGCGGGTGCTGAAGCCGTTCCTCGACCGCGCCGACATCCGGCACCTGTCGCACTGGCACGCCGAGATCTTCAACAAGGGCCTCGCCCGGTCGCGGTTCTTCCTGGCCTTCCTGTCGCCCAACTACTTCGCCAGCGAGGTCTGCCGCAAGGAGTGGCGGGCGTGGATCGAGCAGGAGATTTCGCTGCACATCCTGACCGGCGGGGCCGCCCCGATCTACTTCGTCGAGGTGCCGGGGTTCCTGTCCAAACCGATGCTGCCGGAACACGAGGTCGCCGCGAAGGTGGCCGAGTTGTGCGGCGTCGCGCCGTCGCAGCGGTTCACTACGGACCTCTGCCCGGTGGTGAAGGAAGCCCGCCGCCGGCAGTTGGTGAACCTGGTGCTGCCGCTGAAGAACGCCGGGGTGAAGGCGCTCCAGGAAGCCGACCTGAAGGCGACGCTGGCGGCGCTGGCCCGGCACATCGAGGAGCGGGTGGAGGAGACGAAGCGGGCCGACGCCAGCACGAACCGGGTGTCGCCGTACAACACGAAGTTCACCGGCCGGCTCGACGAACTGCTCGAACTGCGGACGCTGCTCACCGACAACCGGGCCGGGGTGATCGCCGGCATCCACGGCCTCGGTGGCATCGGCAAGACCGAACTCGCGTACACGTACAGTCACGCCTACGGCAGCATCTACCCCGGCGGCCGGTTCGAGGTGAAGTGCGAGTACCAGACCAGCCTGCGGGACGCCGTGACCATCACCCTCGGCGGCTACCCGGAGTTCCGCGACCTGATTTCCGACGAGGAGCGGAAACAACCGGAGGCGCACTTCACCGCCGTCACGCGGGTGCTGACGCAGCGGCTCGATGCCCTCGGCAGCGTGCTGCTGGTGCTGGATAACGTGTCGGACTTGAAGCTGTTGGAAGGGCAACAGACGGACCAACTCACGGTCCTCGGCCCGCGGCTGCACCTGCTCGCCACCACCCGCTTGCCGGGCGGCAAGCTGGTGAAGTGCCTGACGCTCGGCGAGATGAAGCCCGGCGACGCGCTGGCGCTGCTGGACAAATTCCGCCCGTTCCAAACCGACGAGGATCGCACCGCCGCCGAATCCATCGTCCGGCAACTCGGCGGGTTCGCCCTGGCCATCGAACTGGTGGCCGCCAAACTCGCCGTCACGGAATCCGCGACTTACGCCGGTGTCGCCGACGGGCTGGGACTGGCGGACCTCGACACGCTGGCCGAAGACGAGAGCGTGGAACTCCGCCGGCACAACCACGAGAAGCGATTGGCGGCGGTGCTGGGGCCGACGCTGGCAGCGCTGAAGCCGGAGGAGCGGCGGGCGATGGACTTCGCCGCCCTGCTGCCGCCGGACAACGTCCCGTTGCCGTGGCTGAAGACGCTCGTCACCGCCGACTTCCCGGCGTTGGCGACGGCCACCAAGTGGGGCGACCCGTGGCTCGTGCTGGTGGATCGCCTCACGCGCCTGGGTCTGTTCACCCCGGTTCAAGCGGAAACCACCAGTACCCGGCAGGTGAAGGTCCACCGGCTGGTGCAGGAACTGTTGCGGCGGGAGATGACCGCCGGAGGCCGGGCGAAACTCGACGAGGCGATCACGGATGTGGTGAGGGCACGGGGGGCCGCGCTGGAAGACACCGCGAACTGGGTCGAGGCCGTGTGGGAACTGGACCCGCTGGAAGAACTGGCGAAGCTGTGGGACGAGCGGAAGGTCCGCAGGCGGGGGGCGTACCTGGGTCGCGTGGGGCGATTGCGGGGCGAGGTCGCGGAGTACGGGCGGGCGGAACCGTTGCTCCGCCGCGCGATCGTCGCGGAGGAGCAACGGTACGGGTCCGATCACCCGGAAGTCGCCTTCGAGCTGAACAACTTGGCCGAAGTGCTACGGGCGACCAACCGGTTCGCCGAGGCGGAATCGCTCTACCGCCGCGCGGCGGACGTGTTCGAAACGGCGTTCGGTCCCACCGACCCGGACTTGGCGAAGCCGCTGAACAACTTGGCGGAACTCTTCCGCATGACCAACCGGTTCGCCGAGGCCGAGCCGCTCTACCGCCGTGCGCTCGGCATCTGGGAGACCAAACTCGGCCTTCGTCATCCTCAAACCGCGTTCGCCGCGAACAACCTGGGGATTTTCTACCTGACGACCAACCGGTACGCCGAGGCCGAGCCGTTGCTCCGGCGTGCGCTGGACGCCCTCGAATCCGCGTTCGGCGTCGGGCACTCGCACGTCGCCAAGCCCCTGAGCAACCTGGCCGCCTTGCTACAGCGCACCAACCGGCCGGCCGAGGCCGAATCGCTCCTCCGGCGGTCGTTGTCCGTCGCGGAGAACTCGCTCGGCGCGGACCACCCGCTGGTGGCTCTCGCGCTGAACAATTTGGGGAACTTGCTCAAGGACACGAGCCGGGTGGCGGAAGCCGAGGCGCTGCTCGGGCGGGCGCTCCGCATCCTGGAGTCCCGCCTGCCGGAGCACCACCCGGACATCGGCACGGCGGTCGGCAACTTGGCCGAGTTGCTCATGGCGACGAATCGTCTGGCCGAGGCGGAGCCGCTCGTGTGCCGGGCGCTCACCCTCGCCGTCGAGGCCTACGGGGCCGATCACCATCAGGTCGGAACGTGCCTCAACAATCTGGGCCAGTTGCTGAAACGGGCCAACCGGCCGACCGACGCCGAACCGGTCATGCGACGGGCGCTGGAAATCGACGAGACATCGCTCGGCCCCGCCCATCCGAACGTCGCCAGGGACTTGGGCAATTTGGGCCAGTTGCTCCAGGACACGAAGCGGCTGGCCGAGGCGGAACCGCTGATGCGGCGAGCCATCGCCATCAACGAGGCCAGCTTCGGGCCTGACCACCCGGACGTGGCGGGAGACCTGAATAACCTGGCAACACTGTTTGTGGAGACGAGCCGGGTGGCCGAGGCCGAACTGCTCATGCGCCGCGCGCTGGCCATCATCACTCGAAGCCAGGGGCCGGATCACCCGGACACCCTGACGGGGCGAGGAAACCTCGAACACATTCTCGCCAAGATGCGGGTCGGTTCTGGTTCCCCGCCCTCAACAACGTAAGGTGAGCGGTCGGCCTACAATATCCCCCGTCGCCCCGCCCCCGCCCGCTCGCCCGGTCTTCCCTTGCTTTCGTCGCTGTTCACGCTGTTCGACCCGCCGCCGGCGGACGCCGCCGAGTTGCAACTCGTGCGCGTGTCCCGCCGGGCGATGGCCACCACGTTCGAGGTCGCGCTGCCGTTCGGCTTCCCCCGCGCCGTCGAAGCCGCCTCCGACGCGCTCGACCTCATCGATTCGCTCGAAGAACAACTCACCGTCTACACCGACACCAGCGAAGTGGCGGTGCTGAACGCGACGGCCTTCGGTTCGTCCGTTTCCGCCGAACCCCGGCTGTTCGAATTGCTGTCCCACTGCGCCGCGCTGACCGCCGACACCGGCGGGGCGTTCGACCCGGCGTGCGGGTCACTCATCAAGTGCTGGGGCTTCTACAAGCGCGAGGGCCGCATCCCGACCGAGGCCGAGTTGATCGCCGCCGTGAACCGCTCCGGCTTCCGGCATGTGATCCTGTCACCGGAATCGCGGTCGGTTCGGTATCGCCGCGCCGGGCTGGAGATCAACTTGGGTGCCATCGGCAAAGGCTACGCGCTGGACCGCGCGGCGGAGTTGCTGCGGACCCGGTGGGGCGTGCGGTCGGCGATCCTGCACGGCGGCGGTAGTAGCGTGCTGGCCGTCGGCACCCCGCCGGGGTTGCCGCGCGGGTGGGCGGTGGCCATCCGGCATCCGACCGAGGACCGCACGCTCGGCACCGTACACCTGAAGGACGAGGCGCTCGGCACCAGCGCGGCCACCTTCCAGTATTTCGAGTACAAAGATAAGCGTTACGGGCATGTGCTGGACCCGCGCACCGGTCGCCCGGCGGTCGGCACCGCCAGCGCGAGTTGTGTCGCTCCGACCGCCGCCGCCGCCGACGCCCTGAGCACCGCCTTCTTCGTCGCCGGCGCGGACTGGGCTTCGACCTACTGCCGCTCTCGTCCGCACCTGGTCGCCGTGCTGCTGCCGACCGGTGCGGACGAAGCAATCTCGATTGGCCGAGGATGAACCGGCAGACTTTCAAAAAAGAGGGACGCGGATGAAGAGGATTTCAGCGCGGATGAGGAGGACCAAAACAGAAGACTAACCACAGAGGCACAGGGACACAGAGAAGAAGAGAGCGAGAAGAGAGGGTTCTTTCTTCCGAACAAATCTCTTCCTCTCCGATTCTTGTTTTCTCTGTGTCCCTGTGTCTCTGTGGTTAGTCTTCTGCCTTCCAGGTTCTGATACCGGCTTTGATCCGCGATGAAATCCGCGTCCTCCGCGTCCCTCCTAATTCTTCCAACTCACTCTCCGAACCCTCCCATGACGCTCCCGATACCTCCCGCCGTGCTGTACGCCGGTCTCGCCGGGGTGCTGCTGTCCCTGATCGTCGCCACCGCCACCAACGGCTGGCAGCTCCGCGTGTTCGCGCTCCTCGCCCTGCGGCTGGCCGTCGGCTGGCTGTTCCTGTTCGCGGGGCTGGAAAAGGTGTGCTCGTTCGCCGTCGGCCCGACCGACTCCAACCGGGTATTCACCAGCGAGCCGTACTTCGCCGCCGCCGAGGGGCCGCTCGGCGAGTACATGCGGAAGAAGTACCTGGGCGACCCGGAGGCGACCTACAAGGCCCGGCTGACCAAGAAGGAGCCGCGGTCGGCCGCCGACTTCAAGCAGTTGACCCCGGAGAAGAAGGCCGAGGTGTGCCCGGACGCGGCGGCCGAACTGCTGACCGGCGAGGACGCGGCGAAATCGACGGCGGCGAAGGCCAAGTTCGCCGCCTGGGTGTACGGGGCTGAGGCCCGCGACGCCAAGGTGAGCATGGTGACGGGCGACATCCCGCTGACGGCCGAGCAGCGGCTGTCCGCCCTGGACCTGCTGCAACGGGAGTCCGACGCCTTGACCGCCCGCGACGCCGAAGGGCTGGGCCGCGGCTACGGGTACGAGATCGAGCGGAAGAAGAAGCTGAAGGGCGAGCTGCTGAAGGCGCAGGCGGACCTCGCCGCCGACACCGACAAGTTCCTCGCCGAACTGCGGACGGAGGCCGGATTCCCCCCGCTGGATGCCGCCGAGAAGCCGATCAAATCGCTCGACCGGCTGACGGCGTACACCATCACGGCCGTCGGCGCGGGGCTGCTGCTGGGGCTGTTCACGAAGGTGTGGTGCCTCGTCGGCGTCGGATTCCTCGTGATGACGTACCTGGCGCACCCCACGGTGCCCTGGCTGAGCCTGCCGCCGAACACCGAAGGCAAGCCGCTGTTCATCAACAATAACCTGATCATCGCGCTGGCGCTGCTGGTGGTGTTCGTCCACCCGACCGGCCGCTGGCTGGGCCTGGACGCGCTGCTGTGTCGTCTGATCTTCGGCCCGGAGAAGGCGGCCGCGCCGACCGCCGTGACGTGAGCACATGGGCGCATGGGCGGTTGGACTTGTCCCGGTTCGCCCGCGCGGATTACCCTGCACGTCGGCGGTCGGCCCGAGTTCGGGCGCGCACACCACGGAGGGTTGCCAATGATCCGGCGGAACGTGACGGGCGGGGTGCTGGCGGTGGCGGCGGTGATCGGGGCGGCCTACCTGGGCGCGCAGTTCGCGGTGCCGACGGCGGCCGCCAAGCCGAAGCCGGAGGTGAAGCCGATGCCGGCGCTGCGGGCCGGGTATTTGGCCATGTCCGAGGTGATGACCGGGTCGAAGAAGTGGCAGGATCGGGTGAAGCAGGCGACGGCCGTGCGGGAGGCGGGGGCCAAGAAGATGGAAACCCTGCGGACGGCGATCGTGGCGTTGCAGCAGAAGGCGCAGAAGGCGACCGGCGAGGACGCGGCGAAGATCGGGTCGGAACTCGTGGACCTGAGCCGCAAGTTCGAGGACGCCGACCGCACCCTCCACGCGGCGGTGGACAAGGCGGCGCAGGCGGCGCTGGTGGAGATGCAGGCCGAGTTCGCCCGCGAGATCGAGGCGATGGCCCGCGAGCGGCAACTGGACGTGGTGTACGGCCACCCGGCCAACTTCGAGAAGGTGTTCGCCACGGCCGGCAAGAACGCCGCGACCGCCCAGATGTACTTCCAGCCGGCGGGCATGCAACCGCTGTACATGCGGGCCGAGATGGACCTCACCCCCGAGCTGCTCGACCGGTTGAACAAGAGCTACGCGGCCGCGGCCGAGAAGGCCGACGACGAGTGACGGACCCGCGTGGCCGTCCCACCCGACCGCGCCGGCATTCGGCGCAGTCGGGTCGTTGTCGGATCGGATATGATGACGGCGTCCCCCCGAGGTGCCCGCCGATGTCCGCCGAACCCGACCGCACGCACCAGAAGCCGCCGTTCCTGAAGCGGGTCCGCATCCGCAACTACAAGAGCATCAAGTTCTGCGACGTGGAGCTGGAACCGCTGACGGTGCTGGTCGGCCGCAACGGCAGCGGCAAGAGCAACTTCGTGGACGCGCTGGGGTTTTTGAGGGATGTTGAATGGTGGGGCCTGAACGAAGCCGTGCAATACCACGGCGGGATGGACGCGGTGACCTTTCGGGGCACGAACGAGAAGTGTTTGGAGTTTGAACTCACGTTCTCCCTGGAATCGCTCGGGACTACTGACCGGGCATACCTTGTCTACAGCCAAGTGTTCACGGCCGATGCTCATGGCCAACTCCACCGCGCCCGCGAAAGGGTATCGATCCGAGACCGCGCGGGGGATGAGATTGATGGCTATACAGCCTCCTTCAATCAACTGATTGCGCGCCTGGTGTGGGTAATGCACAAAGCCGACCGGCCGCATGAAATCCCCTTCGCAGGCCGTGGCACCTCCGTGCTTCGGGCGATCGCGACGACCACGAATTCTCAGATCCCAATGGTGCCGATTACCGAGATGCGAACGTACAACTTCATCCCGGCTCACATGTCGGTGCCGATGAACCAGACCCTCGCACCGATCACGAGGGATGGGCGAAACATCGTCGGGGCCCTTTCTAACATCAAATCTTTGGATCCCGGCGCGTACACGCGCGTCGGGCAATACTTGCGGGCTATCACGGGCACGGTTGAGTTCGATTCGGTCCAACACGTCGGCGGGTACGAGGTGCTACTATTCCGTGTCCAAACCAACGGCGAGTCTCGTGTCTTTCCCGCCGCGAGTATGTCGGACGGCACTCTCCGCGCGTTCGCGTCGTTGGTCGCGGTCTTCCAACTCGACTTTCGCGGCAGCAGTCCTTCGCTCGTTGCCATCGAGGAACCCGAAACGTCGCTGCATCCCGCCGCGATGCACGCCCTCGTCGATGCACTGGATGAGGCGACCGGCCGCACGCAAATCCTCATCACCACGCACAGCACGGAGTTGCTGGACAACCCGGTCATCCAGCCGAGGAACGTGCGAGTGGTGGAGATGATCGACGGGGAAACGGTCATCACGGGCGTGGATGAAGCGACGGAGGAAATCTACCGGGAGCGGTTCGACACGCTCGGCGGGTTAGAGCGGCAGAACCAACTGAAGACGAACTACGCCGACCGCGAACGGCAGAAACTCCTCGCGGCGGAGGCGTCGCAGCAATGACCGTGTTCGTCGCCCCCATCGTCGAGGGCCATTCCGAAGTCGTCGCCCTCCCCGCGCTGCTCCACCGCATCTGGAATGAACTGATCGGCTGCCCGTTCCGCTTGCACGTTCTCGCCCCCGCGCGGAAGCACCGCGACGACCTGCTGAAGCCGACCAGCGACACCCTGGAACGGGCCGTGAACACGGCCTTCGTGCAGGCTCGCACCCTGGCGAAACAGGACCGCGACCCAACATCGTTTGGCCTGGTGTTGCTCCTGTTGGACGCCGAAGGTGACTGCCCCGCCCAGCGCGCCCCGACACTTCTCGCCCGTGCTCAGCAAGCCCGTGCGGACGCCCGCGTGACGTGCATTCTCGCCAACCGCATGTTCGAGAACTGGATCGCCGCCGGTGCCGGCGGCTTGGCGGGTTTGCACTTGTCAGAGAAGTGCGTGCTGCCCGCGACGATTCAAACGCCACCCGATCCGGAAGCCGTTGGCGGCAAACATTGGATTCGGCAACTCCTGCTCAACGAAGCGAAACACACCTACTCAGAAACGGGGGATTCGGTGGAGTTGGTTCGCGCGATGGACCTCGCGGCGGCCCGCGCCTGTTCGCCATCTTTCGACAAGCTCTGCCGCGAGTTGGCGAAACTCATCCCGCCTCCGTTCCCTGAAGAGCCGCCACCCGCCAAGTAGACTTTTCGCTTTGCCGCTTCGCCCCTATAATTGACTTTTGCGATCAAGATGCTTCCGAGGCCGCCATGTCCGCCGACCCGACCACGCCTGTCGTCCCCGCGCCCGCCGCCAAGCCGTCCCCCGTGGAGGGGATCAAGGATACGTCCCGCTACCTCCGCGGCACGCTCGAAGAGGAGCTGGCCGCCGACACCGACCACTTCTCCGAGCAGATGAAACAGCTCGTGAAGTTCCACGGCACCTACCAGCAGGAGGACCGCGACGCCCGCAAGACCCGCGCCAAGCCCGGCGTCGGCAAGGCGTACATGATGATGATCCGCCTGCGGATGCCCGGCGGCGTGCTGAACGCGCAGCAGTATCTCGCCCTAGACGACCTCGCCGGCCAGTACGCCAACGGCACTCTGCGGTTCACCACCCGCCAGAGCATCCAGTTCCACGGCGTGCTGAAGTCGAACCTGAAGGCGACCATCGCCGGCATCAACGACACGCTGCTGAGCACCATCAGCGCGTGCGGCGATGTGAACCGCAACGTCATGACCTGCCCCGCGCCGCTGGGCGACCCGGCCCGCCGGCAGATGCTGGAGCTGTGCGGCCAAGTGGCCGACCACCTGACCCCCCGCGCCGGCAAGCAGGCGTACCACGAGATCTGGCTGAACGGCGAGCGGATGACCCCACCGGACGACGCGGCCGAGGCCGAGCCGATCTACGGCAAGCTCTACCTGCCGCGGAAGTTCAAGACCGGCTTCGCCCTGCCGAACGACAACTGCATCGACATCTACGCGCAGTGCCTGGGCTTCCTGGCCATCGTCGAGAACGGCGCGCCGGTGGGTTACAACCTGCTCGTCGGCGGCGGCATGGGCATGACCAACAGCAAGCCGGAGACGTTCCCGCACCTGGCGAGAGAGGTCGCGTTCGTCGCGCCGGACGAAGTGGTGGCGGCGTCGGAGGCGGTCGTCAAGCTGTTCCGCGACCACGGCAACCGCTCCGACCGCAAGCGGGCGCGCATCAAGTACGTCATGCACGACTGGGGCGTGGAGAAGTTCCGCGACGTGTTCCGCCGCGACTACTTCGGCAAGCCGCTGGTCGCGCCCCGGCACGCGCCCATCACCGGCGTGGACCTGCACCTCGGCTGGCACGGCATGGGCAACGGCCGGTGGTTCCTCGGCGTCAGCGTCGAGAACGGCCGGGTGAAGGACGAAGGCGGGTTCCGCCTTCGCGCCGGGCTTCGCGCCATCGCCAGCCGGGTGAAGTGCGACTTCCGCGTGACGGCGCAGCAGGACGTGCTACTGTGCGGCATTTCCACGGCGGATCGGGCGGTGGTGGACTCGCTGCTGAACGAGTACGGCATCCCGAAGCCGGAGAACCTGAGCCTGGTGCAGAAGTGGAGCATGGCCTGCCCGGCCATCCCGACGTGCCCGCTGGCCCTCAGCGAGAGCGAGCGGTTTCTGCCGTCGATGATCGACACGCTGGAAGGCGAGCTGGCGGCCCTCGGCCTCGGCGATCAGGCGGTGAGCATCCGCATGACCGGCTGCCCGAACGGGTGCGCCCGGCCGTACAACTCGGACATCGGCATCGTCGGCCGCAGCGGGGACAAGTACACGCTGTACGTCGGCGGGCGGATCGAGGCCGACCGGCTCAGCTTCGAGCTGGAAGACCTCGTGCCCAAGGACCAGCTCGTGCCGAAGCTGGCGAAGGTGTTCGCCCAGTTCAAGGCCGACCGCGCGGGCACCGAGGGCTTCGGCGACTTCTGCACCCGCGTCGGCAAGGACGCGCTGCGGAGCCTGATCGGGGCCGAGAAGTGACGGTCTCCGCGCGGGGGCGGGCGATGGCGTCCACCCGTCACCGCCGCTGGCGGACCGGCTCGGCGACGGTGCCGTGTTCGCCCTTGCTCAGGCGGATGACGACCGGGAAGCGGTCGGTGAACTCCTCCTGGTGGCTGACGAGCACGATCCGCCGCAGATGATCCTTCAGGCGGTTCAGCTCTTCGGCGGCGGCGGCCAGGCCGTCCTTGTCCAGGTTGCCGAACCCCTCGTCGATGATGACGCACTCCAGCGGGCGGGCCTGCCCGGCCGCGAACCGGCCGATGGCCAGCGCCACCGAGATGGCCACCCGGAACTTCTGCGACCCGGACAGCATTCTTACCCCGGTCGGCGTCGGGTCGTCGCCCACCCGGACCAGAAGGTCGAACGCCTTGTCGTCGCCCTCTTCGGACTGCGCCAGCGAGATCGACAGTTCCCCCCCGGACAGCTTGCCGGCAGTCTGGTCGGCCAGTCGGACGATTTCCGCCTCGGCGTCGCGGATGAGTTCCCGCTGCAACTTCTGCTTGCCGAGCAAGGTGTCGAGCCGGGTGTGGACGCGGGCGTCCGTCTCGGCGGCGACGATGGACGCGGTGAGGTTGTCCCACTGCGTGCGGCGGCGGGTCAGGTCGCCGTGGCGGTCGGTCGCCGCGCGGTGGTCGCTGTCGCGGGTGCGGAACACCTGCTCGGTGGCGCTGGCGATTCGCTCGGCGTCGGCCACGGGCACGCGGCCGGCCTCCGGGATGTCGGCGATCTCCGCGTCCGTCATCGCCCGCTGTTTCTCCCACTCGCTCCGTAGAGTGGTGTCCTGTTCCAGGTCGCGGAACCGCAGCTCGGTGCCGGCGGCGGTCAGGCGGTCGCGCTCGAGGACGTGCGGCGCGGCGTCGGCGGTGTCGTGCCACGCGGCCGGCAGTTGTCCGAGCAACCCGGCGTGGGTGGCGGTGTCGCGGTCGAGGGCGGAAGTCAGGCTTCGCACATCGGTTTCGGCCTGCCGCGCCTCGGCTTCCGATTGCGAGATCGCGGGGCCGAGCGGCTTCAACTCCGCGTCCGCCGCCAGTTGTCGATGGCGGGCCGCGTCGTGTCGCTGTTGAACGTCCGTCAACTGGGCTTCCCGCCGCGCGAGTTCGGCACGGATCGCGCCGGCGTCGGTGGTCCCGCCGAGCGCCGTCAGGCTGCGTTCCTGGTCCGCCAGCCGTTCCACGTTCCGGTCGCGGGCGGTGACTTGCTTGGCCAACTCGTCGCGGGTGCGTTCGGCGGACTCGCGCGCGACCGTGGCCGTGCTTGCGGACTCGCGTGCGGCGGCCAACTTTTCGGACAACTCGGCCACCCGATCCGTCAGCCTGCGGCGTTCCTCCTCCGCGTGTTCGGCCGTCACTTTTTGCCGGCACTGGGAACAGGTGACGCCGACCTCCACGTTGTCGAACGCCGCCTCGTCCGCTTTCACCTGCTTCAGCAGCGCGGACGTTTCCGATGTCGTCGCGCTGGCCGCACGCTCGTCGGCGGTGGCGAGGCGAAGGGATTCGCGGGCGGCGGCCGTGTCCGCGTCCAGGGTGGCGGGGTAGCCGGTCGCCGTCGCGCGGAGGGCGGTGATCTCGTCGGCGAGGGTCAGGAAACTGCTCTGCCGGCCCTGCTCGGCCGTGACGGTGCCGGACTCCGCGGCCAACTCGGCGGCGATCCGTCGCTGTTCGGCGGACACCAGTCGGAGGGCTTCGGCGCGCTGCCGGGACTGCTCCAACTCGGTGCGGTGGCGGGCGGCCGTCGCGGTGGCCTCCGCGTGTCGGCTGGTGGCAGTTTTCAGTGTGGCGCGCAGCGGGATCAGCTTCTCAAGCACTGGCACGACGGCGGTCAGTTCGACCAGCCGCGCGTGGTCGGTGCGGATGGCGTCGGTGTCCGTTGCCCGCGCGTCGGCGGCAGTGAGCCGGCTGGTCAGGTCGTCCCGCTTCGCGCCCAGCGCCACCCACTGCTTGGCCACTGGGACGGCGGCGGTCGCATTCCGGCGGGCGGTGTCGGCCGCTTCGCGGGCGGTCGCCGTGCGAAGGACCTCCTCTTCCGCCTCGGTGAGTTCGTCGGCCGACACCTCCGCAATCGCGGCTCGCTGGCGGACGAGGCTCTCAAGTGCTGCCGCTTTCCCCTTTCGTGCCGCTGTCACGCGCTCGCTGAGCTTCTCGAACCGCTCCACGCCGATGACCTTCTTGAGCAGGTCCAGTCGGACGGCGGGCGTCGCCTCCAGCAGTTCGTCGGCCTTCCCCTGCGGCAGCAACACCGAGGCCGTGAACGCCGCGTGGGACAGCCCGATGGTCCGCTCCACCCACCCCTTCACGTCGGCCACGCTGTCCACGTTCGCCACCCGCGCCCACACGTCGGCGGTGCGCTGCTCCACCGATTGCGTGGCCTTCTTGCCGGCCCGGTTCCGGGCGACGCGGTAGTCGATCCCCGCGAACTCGAACTCGAACGACACGGAAAACCCGTTCGCCCCGTGCCGCACCAGTTGCTCGTGTCCCTGCCCGCCGCCCCGGTGTTCGGCGAACAGGCAGTAGGTGATGGCGTCGAACACGGCGCTCTTGCCGACGCCGTTCGGCCCGCTCAGCACCCACAGCGGTTCGTCGTCGGTGAATGCGATTTCCGTCCTCGGCCCGTAACTCAGGAAGTTCTCCAGCACCACTCGTTTCGGGATCACGGCTGGCCTCCTTGCGCGAGGAAGGTGTCGGCGAGGGCGAGGACGGCGGGGCTGTCCGGGTCGCCGGCGAGCTGCTCGGTCAGGTAATTCCGGACGGTGGTGTCGAAGCCGTCGCGGGGGTTGAACTTGGCCTTCGCGGTGCCGTCGTCGCCCGTCCGCTCGGCCTCGATCCACGCCAGCGAATGCCAGCGGGGGAAGAGCTTCTTCAACTGCCGCGCCACGTCGTCGCGGTCGGTGTTGCCGGTCGGCGGGGAGACGGTCAGCCGCACGATGGCGGTGGCATGGTCCGGGTACTTCTCGGCCAGGGTCGGCAGTTCGGCGTCGAAGTCGATCACGGTGACGGTGTGGAACGGCGTCGGCGGGATGGGCAGCCGAACGGGCACCACCGGCTCCGCGCCGCGCACGTCGAACAGCAGCACGCCGTGGTCGTCGTGCGTTTCGCCGAAGTCCAGGCGGTCCAGGCTGCCGGGGTAGCGAACCGTTTCGCTGCCGCCCAGGCACTGCGGCTTGTGGATGTGGCCGAGGGCGACGTACCGCCACTCGGTGTGCAGCTCGCCCAGGTCGAACAGCACGTCGTCGCGGTCGGTCATCTTGTACGCGGTGGTCATCTCGCTGCCGCGGACGTGCAGGTGCGCCACCAGCACCGTCGGCAGCGTCACGTCGAACGACGGGTCGGACGGCTTCCGCTGAAGCCAATCCGAGACCGCGCCGCGGACCTGCCGGTTCTCCTCCTCCTTGCTGGCGAACGTCTCCGACCCCACGTTGTACCGGCTCGGGAACGGGTACGGCAGCAGCACGAACTGCACCCGCGCGCCGTCGGCGTCCGTCACCTTCACCGTCCCGACAGTGTTCGCTAGGTACATCCGGCCGGGTGGAAGCACGCCGCCGGGCGGGGCCGCCGGCATCGCCAAGTCCATGCCCGCCTTCACGATCTCGATCCGGTGATTGCGGTCGTGGTTGCCGGTCACGGCGAGGATCGTCCCGCCGGCGGCGAAGAACGGGCGGAACGAGTCCCGGATGTGCCGCAGCGCCCGCGTCATGTCCTCGACGGACGCCTGCTCGCTGAACACGTCCCCGGCGATCAGGAGCAGGTCGGCGCGGCGTTCGAGGCACAGTTCGGCGACCCGTTCGACGCGGGATTTCAGGTCCGGCGTCCGGTCGTTGCGGCCGAGCTTATCGCACAGGTGCCAGTCGGCGGTGTGAATGATCCGCATCGCGTTTCCCTCTTCTTGGTACCGTTCTGTTGGCGGGAGTCGGGCGGCTGTGACACGATTCGGGTCACGGGAATTCTTCCGGCGGGGCGAAGGCGCGGCCGGACATCCCAGGCGTCGCGGCGGGCAGTTCGGCGTCGTTCTCGCTGAGGGCGAACGGCGGGAACGGGATCTTGGCCAGCATCGGCTCGCGGAAGCTGGGCAGGTACAGCAGCTTCTCGTCCGGCTGGAGCTGCGCCGCCGCGCTGCGGGCCGACGGGCCGAGGAACTTCCACACCTCCGCGCCGAGTTCCAGCGTGCCGCTCCGCCCGACCGCCCGCACCGCCGCGTTCTCGATGACCCGCGACTTCACCAGGCTGGCTTGCTGCTGCGCGCCGAACAGGATGATGCCCTGGCTGCGGCCCTCGCTGGCGACGGTCTCCAGCTTCTGCGTGATCGGGTCGGAGCTGTCCTTCGGTGCGAACCGGTTCAGCTCGTCCAGCGTGATCAGGTACTTCAGGTTCGGCGTCTGCTTGGCCCGCTGCGTCTGTTGAATCTGGTGGAACACCGCCGCCACCACGAACCGCTGTAGGCTCGGCGTGTCCTGGATGCCGCACAGGTCGATGACGATGGGCGCGCTCTGTCCGACGGACGGGATCACCAGCGGGCTGCCCTTCGGGTCGGTGCGGCGCAGCACGCCGTCCCCTTCCTGAACCACGAACTTCAACCGCCGGAGGAGCTTGCCCTTCGTCCCCTTCACGAAGTCGGTGAACAGCTTGTCCTTGTCCGCGCGGAATTTGGTCAGCAGGTCGTCGAACGTCTGCGGGCGGTCCTTCCACAACTTCGGCCCGGCGGCGGTCTCGTCGGTCAGCCATTCCTCCATCTCGCCCACGATGCCGCCGAAGTTGGCGTCCTGCACGTCGTCGTCGCTGAACAGGAACGTGAACAGCCGCTGTTCGATGACATCCGCCAGCGACCAACTGTACGGCTTCACGCCGTCGGTGCGGCCGCCGGTGTTGACGGGCGTGGTCAGCCCTTTCGCCTGCGGGGCGAAGAAGGTGGGCGCGTCGAACGGCTTCGGGTCGGGCACGCCCATCGTCGCCCAGTCGCCCCGGTGTTCCCGCTCGTTCCGGCGGAACTCGGCGTTCCACCGGTCGATGAAGAACAGGTCGAAGTTCTTCACGTTGAAGATGACCGGCACCACCTGCAACCGCTTCGGGTCGCTGGGCTTCTCCCGGAGCTGCCGTGCCACCTCGCGGAGCAGGAGCCAGTTCATCGTCAGCAGCAGCGTCGATTTCGTGCCCAGGCCGGCGATGCCGTTCACGTTCAGGTGGCCGCCGTTTTCTCCCAGCAGGAACGCCAGGTCGATGGCGGCGGTGCCGGCGAACTCGGTGCCGCCGTTCTTCAGCAGGCCCACGTCCAAGCGGTGCTTCATCTTGTCCACCCCGTACCCTTCGCGGGCCTCTTGCGGGGTGGCCAGGAACACCTCGCTCTCCTCGGTCGGCGGGGTGTGCGCCACCGGCGTCGTGCGGAGGATGGCCACTTCCGCATACGTCACGCCTTCGGAGTCGAACATCGGCCGCTCGCCGCTGCGGCCGTCGAACCGCGCCGCCTCCTCGGTCACGTCCTTCTGCCGGCTCCGGCGGTACACCTCCTGGACGATGCCGACGAACTTCACCGCCCGCGTGCCGACGGTCGATGCGGTGGCGACGATCTGCGTCCGCTCGACGCCGCAGTTCTTGTCCACCCAGAAGTAGAAGGTGCCACTGGTGGACTCGTGTTCGGGCGGGGCGGCGACGCGGCCGAGCGTCGTGCGGGGCTGGCTCACAGTTCGTTCCCTCGGAAGAGGCCGGCCGTGCGGTACAGGCGGTTGACCAGCACTTGCGTCGGCGTGAACAGCGGTTTCAGCGCCTCCTCGGCCCGCACGATCGGGTCGAGCGACACCGGCATGCGGGCGTAGCTGTCGGTGCGGCAGCGGGCGTCGATCAGCCACCGCGACAGGCGGTTGACGAACTCCGTCCGTGGCCGGTCCTCGGCGTACCGGCAGAGTTGCACCCACGGAATGTCGATGCGGACGATGCCCCAATTCGGCGCGAGCCGGGGACCGCCCGCCAGGCGTAAGAACCAGGATGCAAGCGGGATGTCGGCGACGCGGTCGTCGGTGATTTTCCGGTCCTTGTAGTACGGCGTCCGCTGGCCGGGCTTGAGATCGAGGAGCGTGTTGTACCCGATAGGCGGGAACGCCGGAGGGCGGGGGGCTTTCACCGCGCCGACCAGCAGCGGGCGGGCGGCGGCGGCGCGCTCGCCGATCCTCCCGCCGAGTTGACCATCGACGAGAGTCGGCACGTCCGGCTCGGCCGCCAGCGCCAGGGCCTCCAACTTGAACATTTCGTTCTGGCAGCGGCTGTACGCCTGCGTCCGCATCGCCTCGTAGTCGAACGGGCTATACAGCCTCGGGTTCGGCATCCTGGCGGGAAGGACACGCAGGCGCAGCTCCGGGACGTTCGCCAGCGCCGCCGCGAACGACTCCATCTGCTCCCAGGGGAATGGTTCGGCGACGATGCCGAGTACCCGTTCGACCGTCACGAACTCGCGGTCGAATTGTCGCCCGTTCAGCCGTAGTGCGACCGCTCCCACTTCCGCCAGGAGGAGCGGAACGGGATACCCCTGCCGCGAGCGGATGCACAGAACCGGCTGGCTCACGTGCGAGCCGTCGATGAACCGTTCCGGGTACTCGCCGCGAGCCGCCGGCGCTTCGCTCAACGGAATCGGCTTCCACCTCGCCATGGGGCGTTCCGCGTCGAAGTCGAGCGACCCATTCTCCGGCTCCGGCTCGTCCTCCAAAGGCAGGTTCGGGCGCGGCGGGGTGACGCCGACGGCCGTGACCTGATTGTCGTGCAGAAACTGGCGGATGGTGTCGCGGTCAGTCATCGCCCACCCCCAGTGCCGAGAGGCGGAAACGGATCGCCTGTCCACTCACCAACAGTTCCGCCGCCAGCCGATACTCCAGCACGCCACGTGGACAGATCGACATCCGCAACTCCCGCTTGAGTTCCTCGGCCCGCGCGCGGATCACCTCTTCCGGCATCAGCAGTTCGGCGGCGAAGCGGTTCGCCTCGGCTTCCATCGGGTCGGCCGTGTCGCCGCCCTCCGAGACGGCGGCATCTTCGACGAAGCCCCGCATCCGATCCCGGTGCAACACCGCATGGCCGAGTTCGTGCGCGGCCGTGAACCGCTGCCGACCCAGACGGTTGTTCTCGTCGTTGCAGACGTACGCCCACGCCGCGTTCCCCGCCAGGAACAGGAAGCCGACGAGGGGGTCGTCCGATTCACCGAGGTCGCCGACGGCCAGCCCTTGCGATCGCAAATGTTCCGCGACGGTTCGGCGGGACACATCGGGGCGGGCGAAGTGAGCCACGCGCGGGCCGGTCATGTTCTCGAAGAAGTGGTCCAGCGGCACCGGGCCACGCCGGCTCGGATCGACCGGGAGGTCCAACCGCTGTCTCAACTTGCGGACGGCTTCGGCGATCATTTCCGGCCCTCCGGCTTGCGGGGCGAACGGGCGGCGAGCTGGTACTCCGTCTCCACCGACCGGCGAAGGTCGAGTTTGATCAGGGCGTCGTAGAACGCCTTCCAGTAGCCGCCCTCGGCCGTGCCGAACTTGGCTTCCGCCCAAGCGGTCAGCCTGCTCAGCCCCAACTCGGCCGGCAGCTCGTCGGCGGACGCCCGCAGGCGGTCGTTCAACTGGTGGGCGGCGGCACTCAGCCGATCCGGGGTGTGGCGGAACAGCTCGTCGGCCACCATGCCGACCGTCACCGCGCCGACGGTCGGGCAGACGATCTCGGCCGACGGCAGATGCTTCGCCACCGCTTCGGCGATGGTTTCCGCCTCGCGTTCCGATTGCTCTTCCTCCAACCCGACGTGGAGCGAGTGGAACGCCTCCTCCAGTTCCGGATCGGTGGCGGCGAGTTCCCACAACTCGTCCTGCACGTCGAAGTCGAACCGCTCCAGCGCGTCGAGGTAGCGGGCGGTCATCAGGTCGATCCAGAGGCGGCGGTCGGATGGGGTCATGGCCGGTCCTCCGTCGCGGCGAGTTCGAGGATCATCTTCTTGGCGCGGGCGACCCGCGCGCGGACGTTGTCGCGGGAGATGCCGAGGTCGGCCGCGATGTCCGCGTCGTCCCGTTCGCGGAGGAACCGCATTTCCATCACCTGCCGGTATTTCGGGGGGAGTGATGCCAGGAAGCGGTGGCACCGCGCGCGGTCCTCTTCGAGGCGCAACCCGACTTCGTGGCTCGGCGCTACGGCCTTGTCCCATTGACTGGTGTCGGGGAGTTGGGCGACGCCCAACTCCCGTAACTTCTCGCGCACGACATTCCGCACGAATCCGGCGAGCCAAGCCGTTACCGGAGTTCCGGCACCCGTGTCAAACCGGCCACGATTCGCCCACGCACGGGTGCAAGCTTCTTGAACGACTTCTTCGGCTTCGATGGCCTTCCCTCGCACCCCCGCCCGCGCGGCCGCGAGCAGTCGCCCCTTGACGGTCGGGTCGTCGAGGGCCGCACGGACGGGGTCGGTCGGCGGGGCGGCAGTGGCGGTCGGGATGTCGGCGACGGCGGCCATGTCCTCGCTCCTTCCCGGTGGGGGTTGCACACAGTTGGCAGCGGGGCGGCGGGCGTGACGGAAATCGGGACGGGCTGGTCGGGGTGGGGCGGGCGAACCGGCGAAAGCACACCCGTTCCGCCGTTGTACGCGGTTTCGCACGGGGAGTCGCGGACGAGGGCGAATTTCGGACCTCCGCCGGCCGACACGTTCCGGAGCCGCCCCTCTCCCTCGGACAATCCGCGCGGGGCGGGAACTGGGGAGGGGAGTCAGAACCGACGCGACATCGCGCCACCTTCGCCGCCCGACTCTCCGGACCGCAACCGAAGCGACAACCCGACCCGCGGCACTTCTGTCACGCCCCCGTAACGGTCGGTTGGGTGTCCCTCCGAGTGCGGGTATAGTTTCGGCACCTTCCCCGGAGGACCGACCGATGTTGCGTCTCGTCGCCAGCCTAGCCCTCGTTGCCGCCGCCGTGCCCGTCCTCGCCTGCCGGGGCGAGCGGCTGCCGCCGCAACCCGTCCTCGCCGCCACCCAGGCCGACATGGTCGTCACCGGCACGGTGGTCGAGATCGCCGCCGACCCGACGATGGCCAAGTCCTACCCGCACGCCGCCGACGAGATGGCGTACACCGTCGCCACCGTCCGCATCGAGTCCGCGCTGCTGGGGGCCAAGAACCTGACGCACGTCCGCGTCGCCGTGCCGGTCGGCAGCCTCGACCGCGCCGGTGCCCCCTTCTACCAGGACGGCAAGTTCCTCTTCTTCCTGCAACAGCACCCGACGACGATGCTGATGCTGCCGTCTTACGCTCACGCGCCGGTGGACCTGAACAAGCCCGGCGCGAGCGACATCCTGCGCCGCGTCACCGTGGCCACCGCCGCCATGACCGACCCGGTGAAGGCGCTGACGGCCGCCGACCCGGAGGACCGGACGCTCGCCGCCGTCGCCCTGGCGCAGCGGTACCGGCGGATTCCGGCCGCGCCGAAGGGGCACGAGGCCCTGGACCGCCCGGCCGAGGAAAGCCGGCTGCTGTTCGCCGCCCTCGCCGAGGCCGAGTGGACCAGCAGCGGCACCCCGGAGACCGGCAACATCTACGGCCTGCTGCACGGGATGGGGCTGGAGCAGCAGGGGTTCAAGCTCGGCGGGGTGAGCGGCGAAGACCCGGCCAAGATGCTGAAAGAGCGGTTCGCCAAGTGGATCGCCGCCGACGGGAAGGCCGCCCGGATGAAGCACTTCGTCGCCAAGTAGTGAGACGACCCGACACGACAACCGGAGGTCCCATGCCCCGCATCGCCCTGCTGGTCGTGCTGCTCGCCGCCGCGCCCGCCTTCGGCTGGCTGAAGAAGGGCGGCTCGCCGAAGCCGATCCGCGCCGCCACCCTGTCGGAAGTCGTCGCGGTCGGCACTGTAGCGCGGGTGGAACCGGAGCCGACGCGGGCGAAGCCGCTGCCGTCCGCCGTTGAGGAGGTGGCTTACACCATCACCGTGGTGAAAGTGGAGACGCCGCTGATCGGCGGGAAGAACGTCACACACGTCCGCGTCGGCACGCGCCAAGGCGACCTCAGTTTCCTGCCGAACGACGGCAAAGTGCTGGTGTTTCTCCGCCCGCACCCGGTGGCCAACTTCCTCGTCGCGTCCCCGTTCCATTCGCCGCTCGACTTGAGTGCGGACGGGGCCGCCGAGACACTGAAGCGGGTGGAGGCGGTGGCCGCGACGGTGAACGACCCGGTGAAAGCCCTGTCCGCCGAGAAAAAGGACGACCGGGTGGTGGCCGCCGCCGTCCTCGCGGAGCGGTACAGCAGGCTGTCGCGCGGGGCGGACGGGTCCGAACTGGTGGATCGGCCGGCGGAGGAGAGCAAGTTGCTGTTGTCGGCGCTGGCCGGGGCCGACTGGTCCGCCCCACTGCCGGACGGGCTGACGGTCTTGTCGCTCGTGCACGGGATGGAGCTGGGACCGCAGGGGTATTCGTTGGAACCGACCGTGGATGCCAGCAAGACCCGCTTCGTGAAGTGGCTGGCGGAAGACGGCAAGGCCGCCCGCGTGCGGCAATTCGTGGTGAAGTAGGTCCGTCACGCCGAACCGGACCCGCGCCTCACGCCACCCGCTGGAACCGCTCGGCTGGCTCCTCCCGGCGGGTCAGGTTGGCCGTCTCGCGGACGACGTAGGGCCGCTTGCCGTGCCGCTCGAAGTGGTTCCGCGTCAGCGACTCGCCGAGCAGGCCGAGCGTGACGAACTGCACCCCCATCACCTCCAGCATGACGCTGAGCAGCAGCAGCGGGTTGCCGGTCATCCACTGGCCGCCGGTCCACTTCATCGTCACCGTCGTGGCCAGGCTGACGAACCCGGCCAGCATCATGATGAGGCCGAGGCTGCCGAACAGGTGCATCGGCCGCGTCTGGTAGCTGGCCATGAACTTGACGGTGAGCAGGTCGAGGAACACCCGCACCGTGCGGCCGAGGCTGTACTTCGACTTGCCCGCCGTGCGCGGGTGGTGGCGAACCGGCACCTGAGCCACCGTCGCCCCCTGGTGGACGGCCATCGCGTTGATGAACCGGTGCATCTCGCCGTAGAGCAGCAGGCCGTCGGCCACCTCGCGCTTCATGACCCGGAGCGTGCAGCCGAAGTCCTTGAAGGGAACGCCCAGCACCCGGCGGATGAGCCAGTTCGCGCACCAACTCGGCAGCTTGCGGAGGAGGAATTTGTCCTTCCGCTTCATCCGCTGGCCGAGGACCACGTCGAACCCCTCGGCCAGCTTCGCCAGCATCCGCGGCAGGTCGGCCGGGTCGTTCTGGAGGTCGCCGTCCATCGTCGCCAGCACGTCGCCGGCGGCGTGGTCGAACCCGGCTTGCAGGGCCGCCGACTGGCCGAAGTTCTTCCGCAGGCGGACCACCTTCAGGCGGGCGTCCCCGTCGGCTTCGCGGAGCAACTCGGCGTGCGTGCCGTCGGTGCTGCCGTCGTCCACGAACACCGCCTCCCACTCGCACACGGGGTCGAGCGCGTCGCGGAGCCACTGGATCAGCGGGCGGACGTTGGCCCGTTCGTCCTTGACCGGGATGATGACCGAGAGCAGCGTCATGCCGCACCTGGGGTGGGGAATTCCGGAAGGCACAAACCGCAGAGGCACAGAGGGCACAAAGAACGAGAAAGTCTGGACGGGATCACAGGATGAAGAGTGGATCGGAAAGAACGGCATTCTTCAATTCTGCCTTTCATCCTGTGATCCCGTCCAATTTCATTCTTCTCTTCTCCGCGCCTTCTGTGTCCTCCGTGGTAAGAGATCCTCATTCTTCACTTCACTTCCAAATCCAGCACCAGCGAGCCGTCGCCGAGCTTGACGAACGAGTTCGTGCGGAAGGCGACGCCGGCGGCGGTGGCGTCGTGCAGTTCCGCCGTCACCGTGTACCGGCCGGGTTTCAGCGCCTTCACCGCCAGCCGGAATTCGGTCTTCCCGCCCGGCGGCACCGTCTCGAACCGCAGGCCGGTGCGCTCGTACTGCATGGTCTCGCCGGCCGCGTCGTACACCGCCCAGACCAGGTGAATGCCGGCGAACGTGCCGGGCTTCAGTTCCCACGCGGTGTCGGAAATGTTCTCGGCCGACGCCCGCAGGGTGTGTCCGCGAAGCGCCGGTACGGTCGTCGGCGGATCGATCCACGTCAGCCGCGAGCGGGCCGCGCCGGGGCAGTAGCGGGTCAGCACCCAGTCGCGGAAGCGGGCCGGTGTGTGGTCGAGAGTCTCGGCTTTCAGCCACTCCTCGTACTTGTCGAAGAACTCGTCGATGGGGGCGGCGCGGCCGAACCGGAAGTGGCCGTAGCGCACGAGAAGTTGTCGGCGGGCTTCGTCCGGGCTGGCGTCGGAGTGCAGCAGCAGCGACATCACCGATACGAGGCCGGTGCGGTCGGCCCCCCGGCGGCAGTGGATGAGGATCGGGTACTCGCTGCGGTCCAGCACCTCGATCAGCCGCCGCAGCTCGGACGGCGACGGCAGCGTGTACGCCGACAGGCAGATGTCCTCCTGCGACACGCCCAGTTCGCCCGTCACCCGGCACTCGGCCTGATACCAGTCGAATTCGTCCGACAGCCCGCGCAGGTTCACCACCGTGCGGATGCCGTGGGATGTCACCATGTCGCGGAGCGACGCCGCCGACGGCTGGGCGCTGCGGTACACCCGGCCGGGGATGACCGTGTGCCGGTTGCTGCCGGCCACCACCCGCCCGGCCTCGTACAGGAACAACCCGACGGCCACCAGCACCGCGCCGCGCACGACCCGCCGCCGCCAACGGCGGCGCGGAGGGGGTGCCGGGTTCGGTTCGGGCGTGGACATAGGGGGATTCTGACACGCGGGGAAAGTGTTGCCTAGCCGAAGTGGTGGCACCGGTGGATCGCGGGTATCATTTCGGCAGTCGCACTTCCGAGGGCTGACCATGCCGAACATCGTTGACGCGGCGGCGAACTTGCGGTTTTGGCGGGCGCACGCGAGGCCGGCGCTGGCGCGTCTGCGAGAGACCGGCGGAGCGGTGGTCCTCACCGCCGACGACGGCGGGACGATCACCGTCCACGACGAGGCGGAGCTGCGCGAACTGGTGGCGACCGCCGAGCGGGAGGAGATGATCGAGTTCCTGCGGGAGGCGAAGGCCGACGCCGACGCCGGCCGCACCGTCCCGGCGCTGGACGCGCTGGACGCGCTGGCCGTCGAGTTCGCCCTCGAACCGGTGACATGACGTGGCGTTCCGAGTCACCATCACCCGCCGTGCGCTCGCCGACCTCCGTCTCATCTTCCGTTGGAAGTGCGGACGGGCGCGGTCCACCGTCGGCGCGCAGCGGTGGTATCAAAAGCTCCGTGCGGCCATCCAGTCCCTGGCGAACAGCCCCGCCCGGTGCGGGTTGGCGACGGAGGACGAGTGGTACGATGGCGAACTCCGCGAGTTGATCCACGGGAAGCGTCGGCAAGCCGTCCGCATCCTGTTCGAGATCCGAGGCGATGAAGTGGTCGTCTTCCGGGTGCGCCACGCCAGCCAAGACTACCTCGGTGCGGACGAGTGGTGACGCGCTCGGCGTTGCCTCGCGGCTAACCCAGCTTCGCCCGCAGTTGCTTGTAGTCGGTCTTGCCGGTGCCTAGCACGGGGATCGACGGCTCCTTGCGCACCTCGTCCAGCCGCATGACGCCGCGGAAACCCTCGGCTTGCAGCAGCGCGTTGGCGTCCCGCTCGCTCACGTCCTCCGTGGTGAACAGCACCACCTTCCGCCCGCCGCCCGGCAGCTCCACACCTTCCACCGCCACGCGCGGCCCGGCGTCCGTCGGCGGGTACTTGCGGGCGAACGGCTCCTCCAGCGCGGGCAAGGAGATCATCTCCCCGCCGGCCTTGATGAACCGCTTCAGCCGGCCGTGGAAGGTGATGTACCCGTCGGCGTCGAGGCTGGCGAGGTCGCCGGTGACGTACCACGTCTTGCCGTCGAACTCGGCGAACGGGTCCGGCGCGTCGTCGCCGAGGTAGCCGGGGAACACGTTCGGTCCGCTGACGTGCATCATGCCCCGCTCGCCGGCGGGTAATACCGTCCGCGTGTCCAGTTCCGTGACGCACACCTCGACCCCCGGCAGCGGCACGCCGATGGTGCCCCGCCGCGTGCGGCCCGGCGGATTGGCGGCGACGATGGGCGAACACTCGGTGATGCCGTACCCCTCCAGGATCTCGCCGTTCGGCGTCATCGTCTTGGCCTTCTCGAACACCGCGTCCGGGCACCGCTCCGCGCCGACGACGACGCACGTCAGCGAGTCCAGTTCGCCCGGCTTCGCCCGGTCGAGGATGAACCCGAAGAACGTCGGGGTGGCGCAGATGACCGTCGGCTTGTACCCGGCGATCTTCCGCACCAGGCCGCTGGCGTCGGTCGGGTCCGGGTGGTGCAGCAGGCGGATGCCGGACAGCAGCGGCAGCAGCGCCGCCACCGTGTGGCCGAAGCTGTGGAACAGCGGCAGGAAGCCGAGCAGGCTGTCGGCCCGCGTGAGTTTCACGAACGCCGCCGTCGCGCGGTTGTTGGCGATCACGTTGGCGTGCGTCAGCGGCACCGCCTTCGGCGCTTTCTCCGACCC
Organism: Fimbriiglobus sp.; assembly: GCA_043745295.1. Taxonomy (GTDB): domain Bacteria; phylum Planctomycetota; class Planctomycetia; order Gemmatales; family Gemmataceae; genus JALHQU01. Next base: position 28,678 of record JAYTTN010000105.1, read on the forward strand.
GCTGGTGAACAGCACCACCGCCGGGGCGTTCGGGTCTTTCACCGCGTGCCGCAGCGCCTTCCGCTTGGCCGACGCCGGGAACCACCGCCCGCCGAGCAGCCGCGACAGCATTTCGATCTTGCCGACCGACTTCCGCACGTCTTCCAGGAACACGAACTCGGCCCCCGGCACCACCAGGTTCGTCCGGTCGATGAACGCCTTCGACGTGATGACCCGCTTCAGCTTCATCAGCGTGACGGCGTGTTCCAGGTTGTTCGGGCCGGTCGTCCAGTTCAGCACGACCGGCAGCTTGCCCGCCAGGTGCAAGCCCATCAGGGCGATGTCCGCCGCCACGCTCGCCGGCATCAGCAGCCCGACGTTCGGCTCGTCGAAGGCGCGGAACCGCTCGGCCATGACGCGGGCACCGACCAGCAGCCTCTCGTAAGTCAGAACCCCCGCGCGGTCGTCGGCGGCGGCCACGTCCCGCCGGCTTCGCAACGCGCGGTTGACGAACGCCTCGCCGACGGTTTCGCCGAGGATTTCCATCGTGCCGGTTTCGCCGGGCGGGGCGAACCAGGCGGCCGGCGCGGGCTTCGCCTCGCCGTGTTCGACCGCGCCTTCGGCCAGCGCCCACAAGTCGCCCAGCCTGGTCGGCACGGCGTCGCCGCTGAAGCCGAACCGCTGTTCCACTTGCAGGGTGATCTCCATCGCGTCCAGGCTGTCGATGCCGAGGGCGGCGAAGGTGGTGTCGGGCGTGTTCTCGGCGTCGGTTAGCGGCCGCTTCAGCTTCTCCGAGACGAACTCGCCGACGGCGGCGACGGTGGCCGGCTTGACGCTCGACGCATCCACTTCGGCCGCCACCGGCACCGGCGGGAAGTCGAACGTCCGCCGGCCGAAGAGGAAGTGGTAGGGGACGAAGGTGGGCGTCTCGCCGACCTTCAGATTCCGGGCGAGCGGGGGGCGTAAGCCCCCTGTTTCTTCCGTTTCTTGGGAGGACGAGGCTCCCGCCGAGCCGGGGTGAACGCGCGGCGCGGCGGGAGCCTCGCCCTCCCGATGAAGACCAACAGGGGGCTGACGCCCCCCGCTCGCCAAAACCTCACCCCCATCCAAATCGGCGTTGAACCACGCCTCCAGCCACGGGTTGATCGCCTCGCGGGTGGGTTCCGGGCGACTGCCAGTGGGGAACGCCTCCAGCGCGATCGTGTACCGGCGGCGCGGCATGAAGAACAGCAGGTTCGCCAGCATCCAGGCGACGCCCTTCAGGAGTTGGCCGACCAGCTTCAACTCCTGCTGGGTCTGCGCGCGGCTGAAGCTGCTCCCCCACAGACCCCGCGAGCGGGCCAGCACCACCGTCGCGTTCGGCACGGCGGCCAGGATGTCGGCCGCCGCGCGGGCACCGCCGACGTGTTCGCGGCCGTCGCGGGACAGTCGGCCGCTCGGCCACAGGACGACGTTCTCGCCGGCCTTCAGCGCCGCGATCACGTTCGCCATCGCATCCTCGGCCTGCTTGCGCTCCTCGGCGCTGGCGGTGACGAGGGCCGGGATCTTGATCGCCCGGAGGATCCACGCGAACGGCGCGAGGACGGGGTTGCGGAAGTTCGTTTCCAGCACCAGCGGGCGGATCCGGAACGCCGGCCACAGGTGCGTGATGAGGTTGATCGGGTCGGCGAACGCCGGGTGGTTCGGCAGGACGAGGTACGGGCCGGGGTGTCGGAAGACGTCGCGCTTGCCCGTCACCGTCACCCGGTAGCGGAGCGACAGGACGGCGCGGGTGAGCAGCCAGGCGAGCCACCGGAACGGCCAAAGCAGCATGACGACTCCCCCGCAACGAATGTCCGGATAGGGTATGGGGAAGTTGGGCACTGAGGCGGCGCGGGCCTTTCGGCGAACCCGCCCACGTATCGCCACGGCACCCCTGGAGCGATCCCATGCGACTGCCACTTCTCGCCAGTCTGTCAGCACTGTTCCCCCTCACGCTACTGTTCGCCGCCGACCGGCCGACGCCGCTGCCGGGGCAGGCGCTCCGCTCGGAGGCGGTCGCCGTCAACGGCATGGTGTGCGCGTCGCACCCGCTCGCCGCGCAGATCGGCCTCGACGTGCTGAAGGCCGGCGGCAACGCCGTCGATGCCGCCATCGCCACCAGCGCCGCGATGGGGCTGATGGAGCCGACCTCGTGCGGCATGGGCGGCGACCTGTTCGCCATCGTCTGGGACGCCAAGACGAAGACGCTGCACGGCCTGAACGCCAGCGGCCCGGCCCCGAAGAAGGCGACCCTGGCGTACTTCAAGGACAAGAAGCTGGACGCCATCCCGGAGCGCGGGCCGCTGTCGTGGTCGGTGCCCGGTTGCGTCGAGGGGTGGGACCACCTGCGGCAGAAGTTCGGCACGAAGACCTTCAAGGAGTTGCTCGCGCCGAGCATCCGCTACGCCGAGGAAGGTGTCGCGGTGCCGGAGGTGATCGCCGGGTACTGGAAGGCCAGCGAGCGGCTGCTCGGCCGCGACAAGGGGCTGAGCGAGACGTTCCTCATTGGCGGCAAGGCCGCGCCCCGCGCCGGCGAGATGTTCAAGAACCCGCACGTCGCCAAGAGTTTCAAGCTGATCGCGGACGGCGGGCGCGATGCGTACTACAAGGGGCCAATCGCCGACGCCATCGTGAAACTGTCCGACGCCGCCGGCGGGCTGTTCACGAAGGCCGACTTCGCCGAGTACGCGGCCGAGTGGATCGATCCGGTGAAGACGACGTATCGCGGGTACGACATCTGGGAGCTGCCACCGCCGGGCCAGGGCATCGCGGCCCTTCAGATGCTGAACCTGCTCGAACCGCACGACCTGAAGAAACTCGGCCCGGCGTCGCCCGACTACTGGCACCTGCTCGTTGAGGCGAAGAAGCTGGCTTACGCCGACCGCGCGAAGTATTACACCGACCCGCGGTTCAGCAAGGTGCCGACCTCGACGCTGATCTCGAAGGAGTATGCGGCGGAGCGGGCCAAGCTGATGAACCCGAAGAAGGCCGGCGTCGGCGTCGCGGCCGGGGACGCGGCGGTCGGCAAGGCGGACACCATCTACCTGACCGTCGTGGACAAGGACCGCAACTGCGTGTCGCTCATCCAGTCGAACTACATGGGCTTCGGCTCCGGCCTGTCCGCGCCGGGCACCGGCTTCGGGTTGCAGAACCGCGGCTGCCTGTTCGCCCTCGACGAGACCCACGCGAACAAGTTGGAACCCGGCAAGCGGCCGTTCCACACCATCATACCCGCGATGGCCACGAAGGACGGCAAGCCGTGGTTCACGTTCGGCGTGATGGGCGGCGACATGCAACCGCAGGGGCATGTCCAGGTGCTGGTGAACCTGATCGACTTCGGCATGAACGCGCAGGCGGCCGGCGACGCGGCGCGGGTGGAGCATATCGGCTCGGCCTCGCCGACTGGCAAAGCGGAGGCGGCGACGGGCGGGACGATCCAGGCCGAGCCGGGCATCCCGGACGCGGTGGTGGAGGAACTGGAGGCGCGCGGCCACGTCGTCAAGCGGATCAAAGTGAACGGCGGCGGCTACCAGGGCATCCTGATCGATCCGAAGACCGGCGTGCTGCACGGCGGCACCGAGAGCCGCAAGGACGGCCTGGCCATCGGGTATTGATCCGTATTTGCGAGCCGCGACCGCAAGGGAGTGGCATCTT